>NZ_JBEXFQ010000005.1:0-334360 GCF_040606855.1 Nocardia sp. NPDC005366 | reverse complement strand
TGCGGGTGGGCGGGCCCCCCCCCCCCCTGCCCCTCTCTGGCCCCCCCGCCCGAGCCCCACCCCTCTTGTTGTTGTGGGGGGTGGGGCGTGCGGTCCCACTGCACCCGCCCCCGCCGAACGGCCGGATTCCGTTCTGTGCTCAGCAGTTGCGCAGTTCCGGGTGCTGGTTCAGCAGTTGAGCCCTGGTGCCGATGAATCTGGAGTAGGTGTCGCCGCCCACCGCGGAGAGTGGGAAGGCCGCGACGCGGTGGCAGTTCTGGAAGGCAAGCTTGATCGCGAAATGCCGTTCGAGGCCACCGCGAATCGCATCGGAGGCCATAGCGCGCAGCAGTTGGCCGCGCGCCACCTCGTCCGGCGGGGCGACGAGGTTGTCGGCGTATTCCTCCGACCCGGATGCCAGCTCGCTCGCTACCCGGCTGACGACTTCCCATGCGTACGGCAGTGAGGTGCGGACGACTTCGACGAAGTCGGCGTCGTCGACTTCACCTGCTTCGGCGCGTTCGAGTAATGCTGCGGGAACATCGAGGGACATGGCGCTCTCCTCCTGGGGATGGGGTGGATGGCGGATGCGACGCGCCTCGAAGTCTAATCGAAAGTCGTTGTCAACAAGACCGAATTCGTCGTGAAAGTGCCGTATTCAGTGCGGTTTTCGTATCGGCGGCCAACGTGTTCACCAGTTCGCCCGCGGGTAGCTCGGGCGTGAGGGGGTGGGCCTGACCCGCCCACAGGTTGACATCGGCGCGATTGCCCGCGGCCCGTGCTGCGGCCCGCAACGGCGCGGTGGCGTAGTGGATTTCCGGATAGGCGACGGGTGCGGTCGCAGAGTGTTCGGCCATGAATCGGTTGCGCACTCCGCGCGCGCGGCGGCCGGTGAAGGCTCTGGTGAGCATGGTGGGGTCGGCGGTTCCCACGGCGGCGCGGTGCACCGGATTGGTGCCGGCTTCGGGGCAGCGCAGGAATACCGTCCCCAGTTGGACCGCCGCCGCGCCCGCGGCGAGCGCGGCGGCGATTCCCGCGCCGGTGGCGATGCCGCCGGTGGCGACGATCGGCACGTCGACGGCGACGGTGAGCAGTTGAAGCAGTGCGAGCAGGCCGAGTGGATCGACCGCGTCGTCCTCGACCCGATCGGTGAACGCGGCCCGGTGCCCGCCCGCTTCCGCGCCCTGCGCGACGAGGACGTCGGCGCCCGCGGCGACGGCGATGCGCGCCTCGGCCACCGAGGTCACGCTCACCCATACCTCGGAGCCGACCGCGTGCAGCCGCTCGATCTGCGCCGCGGTCGGGCAGCCGAAGGTGAAGGTCACCACCGCGACGGGGGAGGTGAGGAGCAGGTCGAGTTTCGCGTCCCAGTCGTCGGTGTCGTGCCGGGGTGTCCCCAATTCGTAGTCCGCGCCGAGTTCGGCCAGATAGTCGGCGAACCGCTCGGGCGCGGTCGCGGGCCCCGGCACGAACAGGTTCACGCCGAACGGCGCGTCCGTGCCCGCGCGGGTGGCTTCGATTCTTCCCGCGAGCTCGGCCGCGCCGAGGTAGCCGGCCGCGAGCAGGCCGAGGCCGCCCGCCCGCGCGACGGCGACGGTGAGTTCGGGTGTGGACGGTCCGCCTGCCATCGGGGCGAGGACTATCGGGACTCGCAATGCGTCGATGATCACGGTTCGAGTCTCGCCGATGTACGGTCCGTAACCTTACGAAAAGTGGTGTGACCTGGCCCTGATCCAACGGATTGGTCCGGAAGGTTGCGAAATGGTCACGACGGGGTAGAGTTCCCATCACAACGGAGGCCGAAACGTTACAAAGTTTCGGGTTCACCGATCGGGGTAATCCGGTCGGGCTTCGTTCTTCAATGTAGGTCGGACGCTAGGACGAAGCTTTGTCGCAGCACCGGGTAGGCCCCAGTTCCATCACCGTCATGAGCCTCATCGGCGAAGGCGCGTCGGTTCGGCCGACACGGCATCGTGCCGAGTCGACTTCCGTCGAGCGGGTGAAGATGGCCGCGAGCGCCGCGGTCGCCGCGGGCGCCATCATCGGCACCCTGTCGCAGGTCGCTCCCGCCATCGCGGCTCCGCTCTCGGATCACGACGCCGAAGACGCAGCCCAGGCCGCCGAGCCGATCACCTTCACGGGCAACGCCGTTCCGACGACCCAGGCGAAATTCGAAGCCCCGGTCGCCGAGGCCGCGCCCGCCCCCGCTGCCGTCGCGACTCCCGTCGCCGCTCCTGTCGCCGCGCCGTTCGGTATCGGCAACCTCCCGCCGGAGATCGCGGGTCCGCTGGCGCAGGTCGAGGACATCCTCAAAGGCGTGCAACAGCAGGTCGCTCCCGCGCCTGCCGCAGTGCGCCCGGTCGCCGGGGTCATCAGCTCCGGATTCGGTAGCCGGTGGGGTGAATTCCATTACGGTCTCGACTTCGCCGATCACATCGGCGCGCCGATCCACTCGGTGAGCAATGGCACGGTTATCGAAGCGGGACCGGCCTCGGGCTTCGGGCTGTGGGTGCGGGTGCTGCAGGACGACGGCACCATCGCGGTCTACGGACACGTCAACGACATGCTCGTGCAGGCGGGTCAGAAGGTGCGCGCCGGCGATGTCATCGCCACCGTCGGCAACAGGGGCCAGTCGACCGGACCGCATCTGCATCTGGAGATCTGGGACCAGGGCGGCAGCAAGATCGACCCGATGCCGTACCTCGCGGCCAAGGGTGTGCCGATGCACTGGGGCCCGTCCGAGCACTGATATTCCTGCCGGGCTTGTGGTTCCACTCCTCATACCCGAATGGGTGGTGCGGAATGTCGCGGCGCGAAGAGGTCCGATGAGGAGCAGGCGATCATGTCTGCTCATGCGGACCCGCGCCGATCGGCCGGTCGTTAGGCTCGGCCCGTGACCGAGCTTGGCGATATTTTCGAGCCTGGATCACCGCACGGCCGTACCTATGCCGCGCTGGTGCATCATCCGCGATCCGGACTTGCCGATATCGCGCGATATCTGAGCGTCTCCCCCGAGTCCGCTGCGGCCTCCCTCGAGGTCCTGTGCGAATTGCAGGCAGCGGTTCGCATCGAACGCAGTGGTGGCGAGCCGATCTGGGATGCCCATGCCCCCGAGTCGCTATCGGAATCCGAGGCCAGGCGCAGACAGCATGCGATCAATCAGATGCACGCCTCCGCACAGCGACTCAGCGAGACTTTCCGATCGGTGCGGCGGTCCCCGCGCGGCAACGGGGCCGTGGTGCCGGTATACGAACGACTGGAGATGCTGGCCGATTTCGAGGAATTGCAGACCGCCGCACGCGGTTGCGTCAAAGTCGTCGAACGCGCGCCCTACCTGAGCGATGCCGACCGCGAACAGCAGTTGTTCCTGCTCAAACGCGCTCGCCTCGGTGACGGCATCCGCTACCAGACCCTCTATCAGGACACCATCTACCAGGACCCGGACCGATTGCGGCACGCGTTGGCTACCAATGCCAGTGGGGCACAGGCCAGAACCCTGCCCGAACCGCCGCTCAAGGTGATCATCTGCGACGACGAGCGGGCGAGCCTTGTCCTGCACGCGGACGAGCGGCGTCCCGATCCGATGGGTCTGCGTATCACCGGATCGCCCGCGCTGCGGTTGCTCGTCAAGACTTTCGATGTGCTGTGGTCGCTGTCCGCCCCGATTTCGGTGAATCCCTCCGCCGATGAGATCGATGAACGCGATAAGGCGATCCTGACCCTGATGGGTCTCGGCGCGACCGACGACACCATCGCCCGCAGGCTCGGCATGTCACGGCGCACGGTGGTGCGGCGCACCGCCCGATTGCTGGAAAGGCTTGGGGCGAGTACCCGATTCCAGGCTGGTGTTCAGGCGACCAGGCGGGGATGGCTATGATCTAGCAACTGGTGATCGGCTCAATCCAGGACCGAGGTCGCTGTCCCGTCATGACACCGCTACCTGTGATCTGATTGGGCCGAAACGCCCGAATGCGATACCTCTTGCTTTGTTCGACGCCGGCTCCACCCAGGGGCCGGAATCCAGCCGGGTTGGTGGGTTTCGGCGGAACCTTGTGGGCTCGACGCGAGAGGAATGTTCGACACCGATGGATGGGGTTCGCCGGGCCGCCCGAGGTCGCATTCGTCGCCGATCGGCGGCCCCGCTGTTCGTCCAGTTGCTGACGGGTGCGGTCGAGTCCGCGGCCGACGCGATCGCGATCAGCTATTGCCCGTCCGGTGACGCGGGCGACCGCCGCGAACTCACCTATACCGAACTGGACGAATCATCCTCGCGACTGGCGCGCGAACTGATCGAGCGCGGTATCGGCCCCGGCGATGTGGTCGCCGTCGGATTCACCCGCTCGATCGAATCGGTACTGGCGGTCTGGGCCATCGCCAAAACCGGCGCGGCCTACGTGCCCGTCGACCCGGCCCTTCCGCCCGAGCGAGCTTCCTACATCCTCGCCGACTCCCGCGCGGTGCTCGGACTCACCGATTCCACGCACCGGGCGCGATTCGGCGACGATATCGAGTGGCTCGAGCTCGATGATCCGGTGAGTGCGCGGCGGATCGCCGCCATGGCCGCGCATCCGATCTCCTATGTCGACCGGGTGCGCACGCTGACCGAACAGCATCCGGCCTACGTGATCTACACCTCCGGGTCCACCGGTCGCCCGAAGGGCGTTGTGGTGACCCACACCGGCCTGGCGGCACTGGTCACCGCGCAACGGGAGCGCTACGCGGTAGACGACACGTCACGGGTTCTGCACGTGTGCTCGCCCAATTTCGACGTCTCGGTGCTCGAACTGCTGCTCGCCTTCGGCGCGGGGGCGACGCTCGTGGTGTCCCCGCCGACGGTTTTCGGCGGCGCGGAACTCGCCGATCTGATCCGGCGCGAACACGTCACCCATATGTTGATCACCCCCGCGGCGCTGGAATCGGTCGATCCGGCCGGGCTTGACCGATTGCGCGTCGTCGTCGTGGCGGGCGATGCGTTCGGTCCGGGACTGGTCGAGCGGTGGGCGGTCGCGGGACGGTCCTTCTACAACGGTTACGGCCCCACCGAGGCGACGATCCTCGCTACCGGCAGTGACGCGCTCGTTCCCGGCGGACCGATCACCATCGGCGCGCCGCTGCCCGGTGTCGGCGCGGTGGTGCTGGATACCCGGCTGCGTCCGGTGCCCGCCGGTGTCACCGGCGAGCTCTACCTGTTCGGCCCCGCGCTCGCTCGCGGCTATCTGGGACGGGCGGCGCTGACGGCGGAGCGGTTCGTCGCCAATCCCTTCGGCGGTGATGCGGGCACGCCGGGGGCGCGGATGTATCGCACCGGCGACCTGGTGCGCCGCCGCACCGAGGACGGCGCACTCGAATATCTAGGCCGTTCGGATTTCCAGGTGAAGATCCGCGGATTCCGTATCGAACTCGGCGAGATCGATGCCGCGCTGACCTCGCACCCGGATATCGAATACGCGGCGACGCTGGGCAAGGTCGCGCCGTCGGGTGCGACGCTGCTGGTCTCCTACGTGCTGGCGCGGGACGGGATATCGCTCGACACCGGCGAACTCACGCGGTTCGTCGGCGCGTCGTTGCCGAGCCATATGGTGCCGTCCAGGATCATCGCGCTCGACGCGATACCGCTGACCGCCAACGGAAAGCTGGATCGTCAGGCGCTGCCCGAGCCGGTATTCGAAGCGGCGGTCTCGCGGGAACCGATGGGTGCCGTCGAATCCCGACTCGCGGAACTCTTCGCGCAGGTACTGGGTGTGCGCCGGGTCGGCGCGCAGGATTCGTTCTTCGCCGCGGGCGGGGACAGCATCCTGTCGATCCAATTGGTGTCGCGGGCAAGGGCGGCGGGCATCACGTTCACGCCCCAGGACGTTTTCGAGCAGCGCACCGTGGCCGGGTTGGCGCGGGTCGCGGCGGTCGGTGGTGACAGCGCGACGACCCTCGCGGAACTTCCCGGCGGCGGCGTCGGAGATATGCCGCTGACGCCGGTGCTCGCCGCCTATCTGTCCGGGGGCCGGGTTTTCGGCCGGTTCACCCAGCAGATGGTGCTCGCCCTGCCCGAGCGCGTCGAGCGCGCCGATGTGGTGGAGACCCTCACTGCGGTGCTCGATCACCACGACATGCTGCGGGCGCGGCTGCGGTCGGTCGATGGACGGTGGGAGTTGCGCACCCTGCCGGTCGGCGAGATCGAGGTGGACGCGCTGCTCACCCGGGTGGAACTGCCCGCCGGTCTCGGCGCGGACGCGATGCGCCGCAGCGCGACGACCGCGATGAATTTCGCGCTGGACACGGTGAATCCGGAGCTGGCGCGGATGGTGGCCTGCACCTGGCTGTCGCGTCCGGACGGACCGGACGCGCTGGTCGTCGCCGTGAACCATTACGTGATCGACGGCGTGTCGTGGCGGGTTCTGATCGGGGATCTGGTGACCGCGTGGGCGCAACGCGCCGCCGGGCAGCCGATCGTCCTCCCCGCGGTCGGCACATCGTTTCGCCGCTGGGCGCACGGTCTGGTCGAGGCCGCGCACACGCGATCCGACGAAATTCCGTATTGGCGGCGGGTATTGGCGGTGGCTGATCCGCCGTTGGGCGCGCGGGTTCTCGATCCCGCGATCGATACAGCGGCGACCGTGCGGCGACTCACCGTCGTCGTGCCCGCCGATATCACCCACGCGGTGCTGACCGAATTACCCGCGATATATCGCGGCGGGGTCAACGACGGTCTGCTCGCGGCGCTGGCGCTCGCGGTGCGCTCGTGGCGGGCCGATCGGGGCGTCGACGCGGCGGCCACCCGGATTCGCCTCGAAGGACACGGCCGCGAGGAGTCGGCGGTCGCCGGCGCCGATCTGACCCGCACCATCGGCTGGTTCACCAGCATGTATCCGGTCGCGCTCGATCTGAGCGGTTTCGACGGCGACGCTGTCCTGCGCGGTGGCGAGGATGCCGCGGCGCTGCTCAAAGCGGTGAAGGAGCAGTTGCTCTCGGTGCCAGACCGCGGCATCGGCTTCGGCATGGTGCGTCATCTCGGATCGGAGGCCGCCGACGAACTGGGCGGATCGCTCGGCCAGATCGGCTTCAACTACCTCGGGCGGATCGCGGGCGGTGATATGCCCGAAACCTCGACGGACCTGAGCTGGCTTCCGACCGCCGAATGGGGTGATCCGGAGGCCGAACAGGACAGGGCCATGCCCGCCGCCGCCGTCATCGATATCAACGCGATCGTCACCGAGACCGCGTCCGGCGCACAGTTGAACGCGTCGTTCGCGTACGCGTCCGAAATTCTCGACGAGAAGGCCGTGCGGGATCTGGCCGACTACTGGGTGGCGGCGCTGACCGCGCTCGCCGCACACGCGCACGACCCGTCGGCCGGTGGCCTGACCCCCTCGGATGTCCCGCTGGTTCGCGTCGGCCAGGCCGAGCTCGACGGCTGGCAGCGTGCGTATCCTGGTCTCTCCGACGTGCTGCCGCTATCGCCGCTACAGGGTGGACTGCTGTTCCTCACCCAGGTCGCGGAGGGGCCGGTCGATCCCTATCTGCTCCAGTTGGCGGTGGAGCTGTCCGGTGTGATCGATCTGGAACGCCTGCGCCTGGCCGCGCAGACGGTGCTCGATCGGCAGGCGATTCTGCGCGCGGCCTTCACCTGCGCCGCCGACGGGGTCCCGGTCCAGCTCGTGACCGAGGGCGTGCGGGTGCCGTGGCGGATCATCGACACCGACGGCTGCGACGCGGCCTCGTTACTCGAGGCCGAGCGGCGCATCGGATTCGATCCCTCGGTGGCGCCGCTGCTGCGTTTCACGGTGTACCGCTCGAAGTTCGGACGTGTCCACCTGGTGCTCACCGCGCATCATCTCCTCCTCGACGGCTGGTCGATGCCGTTGCTGATGAAGGAATTGCTGATCTCCTATGCGGCGAAAGGGGATTCGGCGGCATTGCCGCGGGTGCGGCCGTACCGGGATTACCTCGCCTGGCTGGCGCGCTACGACCGTGACGCCACCATCGGCGCGTGGCGCGAGGCGTTGGCCGGGGTCGTACCGACCCGATCGGCCGCCGCCCTGCCCGCACCCGCGTCGCCGCACGACGGTTACGGGGAGTGCGAGGCCGATCTCTCGGCGGCCGAGACCACGGCGCTGACGGAATTCGCGGCCGCCGCCGAGGTCACCGTCAATACGGTGGTGCAGGCGGCGTGGGGTCTGGTGCTCGCGGGCTGTGTCGGGCGCGAGGACGTGGTCTTCGGCGCGGTGGTATCCGGCCGCCCGCCGGAACTCGACGGCGTCGACGATATGGTCGGCCTGTTCGCCAATACCGTCCCGGTCCGCGTCCGTTTCGATCCGGACGAGCCGGTGCGGCAACTGCTGACTCGCCTTCAGTCCGAACAGGTTTCGCTGTTGGAGCGTCATCACGTCGGGTTGTCCGATATCCAGCGCGCCGCCGGGGCGGGCGAACTGTTCGATTCGCTGATGGCCTTCGAGTCCTACCCCGTCGACGCCGACGGATTGCGGCAGGCCTACGGCACGATCGACGGACTGGAAATCGTCGACCTGCTCGGTGGCAACTTCACCCACTACCCGGTATCCGTCCAGGTCGAATCGAGTACGCGCCTGGTGCTGCGGGTGCAGTATCGCCACGACTCGGTCACCCCGGTGGCCGCGCGGGCGCTCGCGGACCGATTACGCACGGCGATAGGCGAATTCGTCGCCTCACCCGGCCGCACACCGGCGGATCTGGAAGCGCTGTTCGCCGGGCGCGACGATGTGATCGCCCAGGCGCGGTACTGGCGCGACACCCTCGCCGAGCTGCCCGAGGACTGGAGTCTGCCCACCGATCGCCCACGGTCGTCGGTCTCGGCCACGGCGACCGACCACGTGGAATTCCGGGTGGACGCCGACCTGCACCGGTCGGTGGCCGAGATCGCCCTTGCCCATGATACGACCGTATTCACCGTCGTACACGCGGTTTTCGCGGTTCTGCTCGCCAGGCTGTCGGGGACCGACGATATCGCGATCGCGACCCCCGACGCGGCGGAGACAGTGGTGCTGCGCACGAGCGTCCCCGGCGACATCACCTTCGACGCGCTGCTCACACGCGCGAAAGACACTGCCCTGCGGGCATTCACGAGAACCGCGCTGTCCTTCGACGCCGTGGTATCCCTGTTGGATACCACGCGCCCGCCGGTGCGGACGATGCTGTCCACCGGCGACCGGGCTCGCACCGATGGATTCGATCTGTCCCTTCGTATCCGCGAGTCCACGGACGGGACGGGTATCGCGGCCGAGTTCACCTACGCGCGTGCGCTGTTCGACCGGCGCACGGTGGAGGTTTTCGCCGAGCGCTTCCTGCTGCTGCTCGCCGACGCCGTGCGAGGGCCGCGGACGCCGGTCGGTGATCTGGCGCTGCTCGGAGCCGACGAGCGTGCGCTGCTGACCCGCGTCGTCGCCGACGATGTGATGGCGACCGGCCTGCTCCCCGAACTGCTCGGCCAGGGCCTCGAGTCGGGCCGCGACCGCGTCGCGGTGCGGTATCGGGGCCGGTCGATCAGTTACGGCGAGATGGACGAATACACTTCGCGACTGGCGCGGGTGCTGATCGAACGCGGTATCGGCCCGGAGGATGTGGTGGCCCTCGCGCTGCCGCGCTCCTACGAGATGGTCGCCGCGGTGCGCGCCGTCGCCGAGGCGGGCGGCGCGTACGTGCCCATCGACCCGGCGCATCCGCCCGAGCGGCTGCGTCATCTGGTCACCGATTCCGGTGCGGCGCTCGGCATTACCGGTGTCGAGCACGCCGATCGGCTACCCGCCGGGCTGGACTGGCTGGTACTCGACGATCCGGCCACCCGGCACTACATCACCACGATGTCGGCCACCCCGGTGACCGATACCGAGCGCCGTGCCCCGCTGGATATCCGGCATCCCGCCTACGTCATCTACACCTCCGGCTCGACGGGTGTGCCCAAGGGCGTCACCGTCACCCACGCCGGGCTCGGCGGTCTCGTGGACGAGGCGGTCCGCCGGTACGGGCTCGCGCCGCACCACCGGATGCTGCACATCTGCGCGCCGAGTTTCGACCCGTCCGTGCTCGAATGGCTGTGCGCGTTCTCCGTCGGCGCGACACTGGTCATCGCCGAGTCCTCGATCATCGGCGGTCAGGAACTCGGCGAGCTGTTGCGCACCGAGGCGGTCACGCACGCGATCATCACCCCGGCGGTGCTCGGCACCGTCGACCCGGCGGGGCTGGACTCACTCGACGTGGTGTCGGTCGGCGGCGATGTGACGACACCGGAGCTCCTCGCCACCTGGCAGCCGGGACGTCGCTATCTCAACGCCTACGGACCGACCGAGACCACCATCATCTCGACCTACGCGGAATTGACTGCGGGACAGCGCATTACGATCGGCACTCCGGTGCACGGCATGTCCGCGCTCGTCCTCGACGCGCGACTGGGTCCGGTGCCGCCGGGCGTCGCCGGCGAGCTGTACCTGGCCGGAGGGGGGCTGGCCCGTGGTTATCGGAACCGGCCTGGCCTGTCGGCCGAGCGGTTCGTCGCCGATCCGTGGGGTGCGCCCGGCTCACGCATGTACCGCACCGGTGATGTGGTGCGCTGGTATGCGGACCCGGCCGACGGGGGATCGGATACCCCGTGTCTGCGCCTCGAATATGTGGGGCGCACCGACGCGCAGATCAAGGTGCGCGGGTTGCGCATCGAACCAGGCGAGGTCGACGCGGTGCTCGGCGGACATCACGATGTCGACTTCTCGGTCACTGTCGGCAGGACGCTGCCGTCCGGATCGACCGCACTGGTGTCGTATGTCCTCGAAGTGCCCGGCCGCACAGTAGATCCGGCGCGGCTCTCCGAGTACGCGGCGGAATTCCTGCCCGCGCATATGGTGCCGTCGGCGATCGTGGTCATCGACGAGATGCCGCTGACCACCAACGGCAAACTCGACAGGAAGGCTTTGCCCGAGCCGGTTTTCGCGGTGACCCCGACCAGACAGCCGCTCGGACCGGTCGAAGCGCGGTTGGCCGAACTGTTCGCCCAGGTGCTCGGTGTGACGACGGTCGGAGCCGACGATTCGTTCTTCGCGATCGGCGGCGACAGCATCATGTCGATTCAGCTGGTATCGCGGGCCAAAGCGGCGGGCATCGTCTTCACGGCGCGCGATGTCTTCGAACAGCGCACGGTGGCCGGGCTGGCCAGGATCGCCAGGGGCGTCGACGCGGCGCGGACGGTGCTGGCGGAGCTGCCGGGCGGCGGTGTCGGCGATATTCCGCTGACGCCGGTACTCGCCGAATTCCTCGCGGGCGGTTCCTTCGACAGTTTCGCCCAGACCATGGTGCTGGCGCTGCCCCGCGGTATCGACAGGGCCGGGCTCGTCGAGACGATCGGCGCGGTACTCGATCGGCACGATGTCCTGCGCGGCCGGGTGTGGCGGGCCGAGGAGGGCTGGCGGTTCGAGACGCTGCCGTGCGGTGCCGTCGACGTCGACGCGCTGGTGACCGAGTTCGACGCGGGGACCGCGAGCGGCTCCGAGCTGACCGGAATCGGCAGTGCGGCAATGTCTTCGGCCTTGGCCGCGCTCGATCCGGCCGCGGCGAAGATGATCGCCTTCAGCTGGGTGCGCCGTTGCGCGGATGCCTCCGATGGCGGGTCCGACGTGCTCGCGGTGGCAGCGCACCACTATGTGATCGACGGCGTTTCCTGGCGCATCCTGATCCCCGATCTGGTGCTGGCCTGGGCCCAGCGCGCGGCGGGGCAACAGATCGCGCTACCGGCGGTCGGCACGTCCTTCCGGCGATGGGCGTACGCCCTGACCGAAGCGGCGGCGGCACGGCGCGCGACCGGCGAGATCGATTACTGGCAGCGGATACTGGCCACGCCCGATCCGCTGCTCGGCGCGCGCGCACTGGATCACGCCATCGATACCGAGGCGACGGTGCGCTCGTTCACCGTTCGGATACCCGTCGAGGTCACCGACGCCTTGCTGACCACCCTGCCCGCGCTCTACCGCGGTGGTGTCAACGACGGCCTGCTCGCGGCGCTCGCCCTGGCCGTGCGCACGTGGCGGGCCCGGCGCGGCACGGACGCGCCGACAACCAGGATCCGGCTGGAGGGCCACGGACGCGAGGAAGCCATCGCGCCCGGCGCGGATCTGACGCGCACCATCGGCTGGTTCACCAGCGTCTATCCCGTCGCGCTCGATCTGTCCGATTGCGACACCGCGCCCGCCGACGACGCGACGCTCGCCGCGGTGCTGAAAACGGTCAAGGAACAGCTGCTCGCGGTGCCGGACAAGGGCATCGGATTCGGCATCCTGCGCAACGATCCCGAGTCCAACGATCCCGAGTCCAACGATCCCGACTCCTCGGACCGGCTCACCGGCGAGATCGGGCAGATCGGCTTCAACTACCTCGGCCGCGCCTCGGCGGGCGGGGCGCAGGCGGAACTGTCCGATCCGAGTTGGCTGCCGACCGGCGTCCTCGGGGAACTCGATATCGAGTACGACCCCGCCCTGCCCATGGGCGCGGTGATCGATATCAACGCGATCACCGCGGAAACCGAGGCGGGGCCGCTGCTGGAGGCGCATTTCCGGTTCGCGAGCGACATCCTCGACGAGTTCGCGGTACGCGAACTGGCCGAGGACTGGTCGGCCGCGCTGCGCGCCCTCGCCGATCACACGCGCCATCCGGCGGCGGGCGGCCTCACCCCGTCCGATGTCGCGCTCGTCGATGTCTCCCAGACCGACCTGGATCGCTGGCGGCTGGAGTATCCGGGCCTGTCGGATGTGCTGCCGCTCTCGCCGCTACAGGGTTCGCTGCGCGTACTGATCGACATGCTCGACGGTTCGGTCGAGTCCTACATCATCCAGTTGGTCGCGCGGCTGACGGGTGAGTTGGATACCGAGAGGTTGCGCGGGGCGGCGCAGACCATCCTGGACCGGCATGCCAACCTGCGCGCCGCGTTCCGCACCATGCCCGACGGCTCATCGGTACAACTGGTGGTGGACGGCGTGGCGGTGCCGTGGCAGCTCATCGGCGACGTCACCGAGGCCGACCTGCCCGAACTGCTCGCCGCCGACCGGCGACGCGGATTCGATCCCGCTATCGCGCCGCTGCTGCGATTCACGGTGTACAGCACCGCCTCCGGGCGTCACCATCTGGTGCTGACCGGCCATCACATCCTGCTCGACGGCTGGTCGATGCCGTTGCTGATGAAGGAATTGCTCGTCCTGTACGCGACCGGCGGCGACGCGTCGCCACTGCCCGCGGTCCGGCCCTACCGCGACTACCTGCGATGGCTTTCCCGACAGGACCGGGATGCGGCGGCGCGGGCCTGGTCGCGGGCGCTCGACGGCGCGACGCCGACGATGCTCGCGCCCGAGCTGAGCTGGCCCGCCGCCGACGGCGCGGGTTTCGGCCTCTGTGAATTCGCGCTGTCCGACACGCAGACCTCGGCGCTGACCGCGTTCGCGTCGAGCGCCGAGGTCACCGCCAATACGGTGGTGCAGACCGCGTGGGGGCTCGTCATCGCTGGCAGCACCGGCCGCGACGACATCCTCTTCGGCGCGACGATCTCCGGCAGGCCCGCGCAGCTCGACGGGATCGGCGAGATGATCGGCCTGTTCGTCGACGCCATTCCGGTGCGCGTCCGGTTCGACCGGCATACCACCGCGTCATCGCTGCTCAACGATGTACAGGCCGAACAGGTTTCGCTGCTGGATCATCACCACTTCGGCCTCGGCGCGATCCAGCGGGTCGCGGGTATGGGCGAACTGTTCGACACGATGTTGGTCTTCGAGTCCTATCCGGTCGACGCCGAGGGCCTGCGGGAAGCGGGCGGCGCGGTCGGCGGTTTACGGGTCGAGGATCTCAGCGGCGCTGATTTCACGCACTACCCGATCACGGTCCTGGTCTTCCTCGACACCCGCACGCTCGTGCAGGTGAAGTACCGCCGCGATCTCGTGTCCGACGCCACCGCGCGGGCTGTCACCGATCGGCTCCGCCACGTGCTCGGTGAACTCGTCACGTCACCGGACCGCACCCCCGCCGATACCGCGGCCCTGCTCGACGCCGAATCCGACGATCCGATCACCCGCTCCAGGTACTGGCGCGCCGCCCTGGCGGGTCTGCCAGAGGAACTGGAACTGCCTTCGGATCGGACGGTCTCCGATTCGTGTTCGGACAACGTTCGGCGAGTGGACTTCTCGGTGCCCGACGAGGTGCGCGCGGCGCTGCGCCTGCTCGCGGAGACAGCGGCGGTGAGCTGGTCGACTGTCGTGCGCACGGCCACGGCGGTCCTGCTCGCGCGGCTGTCCGGGACCGACGACATCGCGATCGCGACGTCCGCGCCGGGCGCGGCGCGCGCCGAACTGGTCCTGCGCACCCGCGTGGATCGGCTCGCGTATTTCGACGACTTGCTCCCCGATGCCTACCGGGTGGAGCAGCGCGCCGCCGCGCACGCAGGCATCCCGTTCGGCGAATTGGTCGAACTGCTCGGTGCGCACCAGAGTTCGGCACGGCATCCGCTGTTCCAGGTGGCCATGACCTTCCAGGACGCGCCGGAACCACTCGGCGATCTGACGCTGTCCTTCTCGATCACCGACGACGACGCCTGCGGGATGCGCGGCGAGATATCGTTCGCCCCGGAGCTTTTCGACGATCACGCGGCCGGGGAGTTCACCCGGCGGTTCCTGCGCGTGCTCAACGCGATCGCGGATCGGCCGCGGACGCGGGTGAGCGATCTGGCGCTGCTCGCCCCCGACGAGTACGAGCGGCTGACCCGGATGGGCGGCGGCGATCCGGTCGAGACCGGCACGCTGGCCGAGCTGCTGGTGCGCGGCGTCGCACTCGGCCGCGATCGGATCGCGGTGCGGGAGGCCGGCCGCGCCTACACCTACGGCGAGCTCGACGAAACGTCCTCGCGCCTGGCACGTGTCCTGATCGAACGCGGCGTCGCGCCGGAGACCGTGGTGGCGCTGGCGCTGCGGCGTTCCTACCGCATGATCGTCGCGATCTGGGCGGTGGCCAAGGCGGGCGGCGCGTACCTGCCCGTTGACCCGAACTATCCGGTGGACCGGGTGCGGTACATGGTGGCCGATTCCGGTGCGGCGCTCGGCATCACCGTCGCCGATCCGGAAAGCGAACGCTCCGACGCGGTGCAGTGGCTGGAACTCGACGATCCGGCGTTGCTCGCGCGCTGCGCCGAGCAGTCGCCAGCGGCGGTGTCCGACGTGGATCGCCTTGCCCCGCTGCGTCTCTCGCATCCGGCGTATGTGATCTACACCTCCGGGTCGACGGGTATGCCCAAGGGCGTCGTCGTGACCAACGCGGGTCTCGGCGGGCTGGTCGGCTACACGGTCGACATGTTGGACCTGCACCCGCGACACCGGATGCTGCACGTGTGCTCGCCGAGTTTCGACCAGTCGGTCGAGGAATTGTCCAGCGCGTTCTACACGGGCGCGACCCTGGTGATCGCACCCGCGGATCTCGTCGGCGGCGCCGAACTGCACGAACTGTTCCGCGCCGAGCGGGTGACGCATACGATCATCACCCCCGCGCTGCTCGGCACCGTCGACCCGGCCGGGCTGGACGAGCTGGCGGTGGTGTCGGCGGGTGGTGAGGCCACCACGGCCGAACTGGTCGCGCGCTGGCAGCCCGGTCGCCGATTCATCAACGGGTACGGCCCGACCGAGGTGACCATCGGCGCGACCTATACGACGCTGCTCGCCGGAGACCGGGTGACGATCGGCCGTCCTGTCCCCGGTATCAGGGCGACCGTGCTCGACGGGCAGTTGAATCCGGTGCCCGCCGGTGTGACGGGCGAGCTCTACCTGTCCGGTGCGGCGCTCGCGCGCGGCTACCACCGCCGCGCGGGCGCGACAGCGCAACGGTTCGTCGCCGATCCCTGGGGCGCGCCGGGCGAGCGGATGTACCGGACCGGCGATCTGGTCCGGTGGGTCGCGGCGACCCGTGCCGGATCGTCCGGGGCGGCGCTGGAATATCTGGGCCGCACGGACTTCCAGGTGAAGATCAGGGGATACCGGATCGAACTCGGGGAGATCGACGCGGTACTGCTCGCGCACCCCGATGTCGATGGCGCGGTCACGATCGGACGCGAGAATGCCGGTGGCGTCACCGTTCTGGTGTCGTACGTGACCGGACGCGATCTCGGCCCGGATCGCCTGACGCGCTTCGCCGCGCGCACGCTGCCCGCGCATATGGTTCCCGCCGCGGTGGTCGTCCTCGATGAGATGCCGCTGACCGCCGTGGGCAAACTCGACCGCGAAGCCCTGCCCGATCCGCGCTTCGCCGCGCGCCCCTACCGCGCACCGTCGACGGCGGCGCAGTGCGCCGTGGCCGATATCTTCGCCGAGGTACTCGGCATCGAACGCGTCGGCGCCGACGACGACTTCTTCGAACTCGGCGGCAATTCGCTGCTGGCCACGCGGGTGACCGCGCGTCTGGGCGCCGCGATGGACGCGCGGGTTCCGGTACGGGTGCTGTTCACCGCGCCGACGGTCGCGGACTGCGCGGCGGCGGTCGGCGAGCTCGCGGGCACCGGCAGTATCCGCACACCGGCGCTCTGCCGCCCGGCCGGGCGTATCCCGCTGTCGCCCGCCCAGCAGCGGATGTGGTTCCTCAACCGGTTCGACGCCGGATCGACGGCCTACAACATCCCGGTCGCGCTGCGCGTCACCGGGAAGCCGGATATCGACGCGCTGTGCCAGGCGTTCACCGATCTCATTGTGCGACACGAGATCCTGCGCACCGTCTATCCGCAGACCGAGGACGGCCCCGTGCAGGTCATCCTCGCGCCCGACCATCGGGACGTACCGCGCCTCGCCGTCAGGACGGTCGCCGCCGCCGAGGTGGAGACCGAGGTCGCGCGATTGCTGGCGACCGCCTTCGACGTCACCGCCGAGGTGCCGGTGCGCGCCGAACTGCTGCGGGTCGCCGACGACGAACTCGTGCTCGCCATCGTGGTCCATCACATCTGTGCCGACGGCGCCTCGGGTGGTCCGCTGACCCGCGATCTCGCGATGGCGTACGCGGCCCGCGCGCGGGGGGAGGCGCCGCGATCGGCCCCGCTGACCATGCAGTACGCCGACTACGCGGTGTCGAGGCAGGCGTTGCTCGGCAGCGAGGATCAGCCGGGATCGGTAGCGGCCGAACAGATCGCCTACTGGCGGCGTGCGCTGGCGGACCTGCCCGATCAGCTCGAACTGCCGAGGGACCGGTCGCGACCGGCGGTGCAGTCCTACGCGGGCGGCCGGGTCGACCTGCGCGTCGACGCGTCTACCCACGCCGCGCTGGTCGATATCGCGCGGGCGCAGGGCGCGACGCTGTTCATGGTCGTCCACACCGCGCTGGCGGTGCTGCTCGCCCGTCTGTCGGGCACCGACGATATCGCGATCGGGACACCGGTCGCCGGTCGCGGCGACGCGGCGCTGGACGATCTGATCGGGATGTTCGTCAACACCCTGGTCTTCCGCACCCGGGTGGACAGCGGGGCGAGTTTCACCGAATTGCTCGCGCGCCAGCGTGATTGCGATCTCGAGGCCTTCGCCAACGCCGATGTGCCCTTCGAGCGGCTGGTCGAGGTGTTGAATCCGGCCCGGTCGACGGCGCGTCATCCGCTGTTCCAGGTCGGGCTGTCCTTCCAGAATCTGGACCGGGTCCACCTGGAACTGCCGGGCCTGACCATCGAGGCCATGGATACGAATCGTCAACTGTCGCAATTCGATCTGCATGTCATCGTCGCCGACACCTACGACGAGCAGGGTGCGCCGACGGGGATCGGCGGCCACTTCACCTACGCCTCGGACCTGTTCGACGAATCGACGGTATCGGGATTCGTCGAGCGGTTCGCGCGCACGCTCGACGCGGTGATCGCGGACCCGCTCTCGCCGGTCGGCGCGATCGATCTGCTCGCGCCGCGGGAACGCGATCGGATGCTGCGGCAATGGAATGACACCGCGCACGAGGTGGATTCGGCCGCCACGCTGGTGTCGCTGCTCGACGCGACGGTGGCCGCCGTGCCCGATTCGGTGGCACTCGTCGCGCCCGACGGGGCGCGGCTGACGTACGCGGAGCTGACCGTGCGCGTGAATAGGTTCGCGCGGCACCTGATCTCACTCGGTGTCGGACCGGACTCGCGGGTTGCGCTCGCCATTCGGCGTTCGGTGGATCTGGTCGTCGCGGTGTACGCGGTGACGCGAGCCGGTGGCGCGTACGTGCCCGTCGATCCGGATCAGCCCGCGCTGCGCTCGGAGTACATTTTGGAAACCGCGGCCCCGGTCTGTGTGCTGACGAATACCGAAACCGCCTTCAGCACGGCGGTCGCGCCGGTGGTTCGCCTGGACGAGCTGGATCTGTCGGCGGTGGACGACGCCCCGATCACCGATCGCGACCGCGTCGCGCCGTTGCTGGCCGCGCATACCGCGTACGTGATCTTCACCTCGGGTTCCACCGGGCGGCCCAAGGGCGTCGCCGTCTCGCACGGCGCGATCGTCAACCAGCTGCTGTGGAAGACAGCGGAATTCGGTCTCGGCACCGATGACGCGATGCTGTTGAAGACGGCGGTGACCTTCGATGTGTCGGTATGGGAGTTCTGGTCGTCGGCGGTATGCGGCGGCCGGTTGGTGATCGCCGCGCCCGGCGGGCAGCGAGATCCGGTGTATCTGAACGATCTGATGGCGCGCGAGGAAGTGACCACCCTGCACGCGGTGCCGTCGATGCTCGACGCGTTGACCGGCGATCGGCTGCCGGATTCGCTGCGCCGCGTACTCGCCGCCGGTGAGGCGCTGCCGCCCGCGCTGGCCCGGCGGTTCGCGGCGGCGGCGCCGAAGGCGGCGCTGTTCAACCTGTTCGGGCCGACCGAGGCGGCGGTCATCGTCACCAGCCACCGGGTCGGCGACCTCGACCGGGCGAGCGTGCCGATCGGCAGACCGGTGTGGAACAGTCGGATATACGTGCTGGATCGGCGGCTGCTGCCGGTGCCTGCCGGTGTCTCCGGCGAGCTGTACCTCGCGGGCGCGCAGGTGGCGCGCGGCTACTTCGGCCGCCCCGGATTGACCGCGGATCGTTTCGTCGCCGACCCGTTCCGGCCGGGTGAGCGCATGTATCGCACCGGCGATCTCGCGGCGTGGTCCGCCGACGGCGAACTGGATTACAGGGGTCGCACCGATTTCCAGGTGAAGATCCGCGGCTACCGCATCGAACTCGGCGAGATCGACGCCGTGCTGACCGCCCATGCCGACGTGGATATCGCCGTCACGGTCGGGCGGGAGAATGCCGCGGGGGCGACGGTGCTGGTGTCCTACGTGGTCGCCGCGAGAGACCGGAAGATCGACGCGGACCGACTGTCCGAATGGGCCGCTCGCACCCTGCCGTCGCATATGGTGCCGACGGCGATCATGGTTCTCGACGAATTCCCGCTGACCGCCGCGGGCAAACTCGATCGGGCGGCGCTGCCCGAACCGGAGCTGCGGACCCGCGCCTACCGTGCGCCGGTCACCGGACTCGAGACCACGGTCTGCGAGATCTTCGCGGACGTGCTCGGTCTGGATCGCGTCGGACTCGATGACAACTTCTTCGAACTCGGCGGCAATTCGCTGATCGCGACCGACCTGACGGCCCGGCTCGGCAAGGCGGTGGCCGAGACGGTCCGCGTGATGTGGGTTTTCACCGCGCCGACCCCGGCGGGCATCGTCGCGGAGTTGCGGGCGCGCGGGGCCGAGGGGCCGGGTTCGGACGCGGCCTTCGACGTGCTGTTGCCGCTGCGGACCTCCGGTTCGGCCGAACCGCTGTTCTGTATCCATCCGGTCGGCGGTATCGCGTGGTCGTTCGCCGGGCTGGCGGCCTACCTCGACGCGGACCGGCCGCTGTACGGACTCCAGTCGCCCGCGCTCGGTGCGGCAGGTCCGCTGCCGGATTCGATCGAGGACTGGGCGCGTCACTACGTCAAACAGATCCGCGAGATCCAGCCGGACGGTCCGTACCACCTGCTCGGCTGGTCGCTCGGTGGTGTGCTCGCGCACGCCATGGCCGTGCAATTGCAGGACGAGGGCGAGCGAGTGGCGCTGCTGGGCATGATGGACAGCACGTTGAGCGACGCGACGCCGTCGCACGGCCACGCACCGGCCCAGGTGAGCGTGCGGGAACTGCTCGGCGGTCTGCTCGGTGACCAGGCTGCCGCCTTCGGGCTGGACGAGCCGATCGAGGCGTCGCAGCTGGCCGAGCGGTTGAGCGCCCTGCCGGAACCATTCGCCTCCTTCGGGGCGGAACGGATCGAACGGGTCGTCGACGCCGCGATCGGATCTCTGGCCCTCGACGCCGCCTATCGCGCGCGGCCCTTCGACGGCGACCTCGTCTACTTCACCGCCGCCGACTCGGCGGGCGCGGAGAACGCGGCGACATGGACGGCAGCGGTGACAGGACGGGTGCACGACCATCCGGTCGACACCACGCACTGGCGCATGACCACCGATACCTCGCTGCGCAGGATCGCCGATGTCCTGCGCTACTGGTTGTGAGGGCTCCCGGTGACGGTGGCGGCGGCCTGTGAACAGGCCCACGGACTGGGCGGATCTGCAACATCGCGGCTGCTCGCGCCGATGCATGGGGGAGGTGCGGGTGATCGCTCGTCAGTCCGCGGGGTTTCCGAGACCGGACAGACCGATATGATTGCCCGGACCGCGCTGGCCCAGGATCACGATCTACGGGGTGGGGCCGATTAACAGGACGGCCGTGCGGCCGAGTTGCACGCGAGAGGTGATCACACCCGAATGGACACTGCCCGCCGTTCTGGCCGTACTAGTCGTCGCCGCAGGTCGGGCAGCCCCACCTTCGGTCAGCTGCTGACCGCCGCGGTCGAGTCGGCCGCCGATTCGGTGGCCGTCCGCGAGGGCGACGTCGAACTCACCTACCGCCAGATGGACGCGGATTCCTCCCGTCTGGCCCGCGAATTGATCGAACGGGGCATCGGCCCCGGTGACGTGGTCGCCATCGGGATCGCGCGCTGCATCGAGTCGGTGCTGTCGGTCTGGGCCATCGCGAAAACCGGCGCGGCCTACGTTCCGGTGGATCCGTCCTATCCCTCGGATCGGATCGCCCACATCCTCGCCGATTCCGGCGCCACCGTCGGACTCACCACCTCGGCCCACCGGGCGGTGCTCGGTTCCTCGGTGTACTGGATCGAGTTGAACGATCCCGTGGTCGCCGGACGGCTCGCGGACCGCCCCGAACATCCGATCTCCTACACCGACCGGGTGCGCCCGCTCGACGAGCGTCATCCCGCCTACGTCATCTACACCTCGGGTTCCACCGGCAAACCCAAGGGCGTCGTCGTCAGCCATACCGGCCTCGCCGGTCTGGTCGCGGCCGAACGCGAGCACTACGGCGTCACCGGACAGTCCAGGGTGCTGCACGTCTGCTCGCCGAATTTCGACGTGTCGGTGCTCGAATTGCTGCTGGCCTTCACCGCCGGAGCGACCCTGGTGATCTCGCCGCCGTCGGTATTCGGCGGATTCGAACTCGCCGATCTGCTGCGGCGCGAGCGGGTGACGCACATGCTCATCACCCCGGGTGCGCTGGAATCGGTGGATTCGGCCGATCTGCCTGATCTGCGCGTCATCGTGGTCGCGGGCGATAAATTCGGCCCCGAATTGGTCGGGCGCTGGGCGGACGGCACCCGCGAGTTCTACAACGGTTACGGCCCCACCGAGGCCACCATCCTCGCGACCAGTTCCGCGCCGATGCGCGCCGACGAACCGGTGACCATCGGCACCGCCATCCCCGGTGTCGGCGCGTTCGTCCTCGATCCGAGGCTGCGGCCGGTGCCCGCCGGGGTCATCGGCGAGCTCTACCTGTCCGGTCCCGCGCTGGCCCAGGGCTACCTCAACCGTCCGGGGCTCAGCGCGGAGCGTTTCGTCGCGAGTCCGTTCGGCGAGGAGACGGGCAATCCCGGTGCGCGGCTGTACCGTACCGGCGATCTGGTGCGTCGCTCCGAAGACGGCGGCGCCATCGAATATCTCGGCCGCGTCGATTTCCAGGTCAAGGTCCGCGGTTTCCGCATCGAACTCGGCGAAATCGATAACGCGCTGACCAGCTACCCGAGTATCGATTACGCGGCGACGCTGGGTAAGACGCTGCCGTCGGGTCAGACGGCCCTGGTGTCTTATGTCTTGCCGCACGAAGTATCGCCGCACGAGCGCGCCGCCGTCGACACCGCCGAACTCACCGCGCATATCGCCGAATCGCTGCCCGCGTACATGATTCCGGCCGCCATCGTCGTGCTGGACGAGATTCCGCTGAACGCGGTGGGCAAACTCGATCGCGCGGCGCTACCCGAACCGGTTTTCGCCGCCCGCGAATTCCGCGCTCCGACCACCCCGACCGAGCGGATCATCGCCGAGGTCTTCGGCGCGCTGCTGCTCGCGGGCGTCGACGACGCCGAAGTGGGCGCCGACGACGACTTCTTCGAACTCGGCGGCAATTCGCTGCTGGCCGCGCAGGCGGCGGCGCGGATCGGCTCCGCGCTCGACGTGCGGGTTCCGGTGCAGTTGCTGTTCGAGGCGACCACGGTGACGGCGCTGGCCGAACGCGTGGAGCAGCAGGCGAATACGCCCGCCGGACGGGCACTGCATCCGGTGGAGCGGCCGGAGCGGGTGCCGCTTTCCTACGCGCAGCAGCGGATGTGGTTCCTGAACCGCTTCGACTCGGCCAGCGCGGTCAACAACATCCCGATGGCGGTGCGGCTCACCGGGCGACTCGATATCGCGGCGCTGCGGGCCGCGGTGGGCGATCTGATCGAGCGGCACGAGGTGCTGCGCACCGTCTATCCCGAAGTCGACGGCGTCGGTGTGCAACATGTGCTCTCGATCGACGATCCCGCGGCGGTGCCGGAACTCCTCGCAGTCGAGGGGAGCGAGGCGCAGGTTCCCCAGTTCGTCGGCGAGACCGTGATGGCCGGTTTCGACGTGACCGCCGCACCGCCGATCCGGCTGCGGTTGATGAGTCTCGGCGCGACCGAGCACGTCCTGGTCTGCGTCGTCCACCACATCGCAGGCGACGGCTTCTCGATGGGCCCACTGACCCGAGACCTGATGACCGCGTACGCGAATCGCGTATCGGGCGCCGCGCCTGCCTGGCCCGCGCTCGAGGTGCAATACGCCGACTACGCGATCTGGCAGCGCGAAACCCTCGGCGACGAGAACGACCCGGATTCGCTGCTGAGTCAGCAGATCACCTTCTGGCAGAACGAATTGGCCGGGCTGCCGGAACAATTGAATCTGCCCGCGGACCGTCCGCGCCCCGCCGTCGCCACCAACGAGGGCGCGACGTTGCGCGCGAATCTCGACGCCGAATTGCACGCGGCGCTGCGCGCGGTGGCCAAGCGGCACAATTCGACGCTGTTCATGGTCGCGCACGCCGCGCTCGCGGTGCTGCTGGCACGACTGTCCGGGACGAGGGATATCGCCATCGGCACCCCGGTCGCCGGCCGAGGCGAGGCGGCGCTCGACGATCTGATCGGCATGTTCGTCAACACCCTCGTGCTGCGCACCGAAGTCGATCCCGGCGCCACCTTCGAGGAATTGCTCGGCCGGGTCCGCGGCAGCGATGTCGACGCCTTCGGTCACGCCGACGTGCCGTTCGAGCGCCTTGTCGAACTGCTCGATCCGGTCCGCTCCACCGCGCGGCACCCGCTGTTCCAGGTGCTGCTCGTCCTGCAGAATCTCGCGCCGACGTCGCTGGAACTGCCCGAACTCACCGCGGCGGGCGTCGAGATGACGGTGCCGCTGGCGAAATTCGACTTGCAGCTGGAACTGGTCGAGGATATCGCGCCGGACGGAACGGCCCGCGGCGTCTCCATCGCCTACACCTACGCCACCGATCTCTTCGACGAACCGACGGTGCGCGATTTCGCGGACCGGTTCCGCCTGGTGCTGTCCTCACTGGTGGCCGATTCCTCCGCGATCGTCGGCGATATCGACCTGCTCGCACCGGGCGAGCGGGAATTGGTGCTGCGCGAATGGAATACCCCCGGCGCCGCCATTCCCGAGGTGACCCTCGTCGATCTGGTCGCCATGCAGGCGCGCCTGCGCCCGGACGCGATCGCGATCCGGTTCGGTGACACCTCGCTGAGCTTCGGTGAACTCCAGCGCAGGGCCAATCGCGTGGCCCGCGCCCTGATCATCCGTGGCGCGGGCCCGGAAAAGCTGGTGGCCGTCGCCGTCGCGCGTACCGAGGATCTGCCCGTCGCCCTGCTCGGGGTGCTGCTGTCCGGCGCGGGCTACCTGCCGATCGACACCACCTATCCGGCGCAACGGCTGGAGTTCATGCTCTCCGACGCCGCTCCCGCCTGCATCCTCGTCACCGCGCAAGAGCGCGACCGGGTGCCGAGCGCGGGCCGTGCCGTGGTGCTGCTGGAAGAGACCGCGGTCTACGCTTCCGCCCCCGTCACCGACGCGGATCGCATCGCGCCGCTGCGCCCGGACAATCTCGCCTATGTCATCTACACCTCGGGTTCGACGGGTATGCCCAAGGGCGTCGGGGTGGCCCATCGCAATGTGGTCGAGCTGTTCGCGAATACGCAGTCGCGGTTCGAATTCGACGAGACCGACGTGTGGACGCTGTTCCATTCCTTCGCCTTCGACTTCTCGGTCTGGGAATTGTGGTGCGCGCTCGCCAACGGCGGCACCGTCGTCGTCGTCGACTACCTGACCTCGCGGTCGCCGGAACTGTTCCGCGAGTTGCTGATCCGCGAACAGGTGACGGTGCTGAACCAGACGCCGTCGGCGTTCTATCAGCTGGCCGAGGCGGACCGGGCCGCCCATGCCACCGGCCAGGGCAAATTCGCGCTGCGCTATGTGGTCTTCGGCGGTGAGGCGCTGGATCTGCGGCAGTTGCGGCGCTGGTACGACCGGCACGCCGTGGACGCCCCGTGGCTGGTGAATATGTACGGCATCACCGAAACCACGGTGCACGTGTCGTTCTTGTCGCTGGACGAGCAGAAGGTGGAGAATCCGGCCAGCGTCATCGGCCGGGCGCTGCCAGGTCTGGACGCCTATGTCATCGATGAGCGTCTGCACCCCGCGCCGGTCGGCGTGGCGGGGGAGATCAATGTCGCGGGCAGGCAGCTCTCGCGCGGCTACCTGGGCAGGCCGGGACTCACCGCGACCCGATTCGTCGCGAATCCCTTCGGCGCGCCCGGATCGCGCATGTACCGCACCGGTGACGTCGGACGCTGGGTAGGTCTCGGCGGCGAGGCCAATCTCGAGTACGCGGGCCGCAGCGACCAGCAGGTTCAATTGCGCGGTTTCCGTATCGAACTCGGCGAGATCGAATCCGCGCTGCTGCGCTGTGCGGGTGTCAGCCAGGCCGTTGTACTCATCAGCGCCGACGAGCACGCGGGCGATCGGCTCATCGGCTACGCGGTTCCCGATACCGGGGCTCGGCTCGATCCGATCGAATTGCGCAGCGCCGTAGCGGAATTCCTGACCGGCTATATGGTGCCCGACGCGATCGTCGTGCTGGACACCCTGCCGCTCACCCCCAACGGCAAACTGGATCGCAAGGCGCTGCCCGCGGCGGAATTCGTCAGCGACGCGACCTTCCGCGCCCCGTCCTCGCCGCTGGAACAGGCTGTCGCCGAGGTGTTCTCCGGTTTGCTCGGGGGCATCGAGGTCGGTCTCGACGACGATTTCTTCGTACTCGGCGGCAACTCGCTGCTCGCCACGCGCGCGGTGGCCCGCGTCAACGCCGCGCTCGACGCGAATCTCGCTGTGCGCGAACTGTTCGAGGCGTCCACCGTCGCGGCGCTGGCCGCCCGCATCGTGTCAGGTGCGAGCGGCGGTCACCTACGCCCGCCGCTGACCAGGGGGGAACGCCCCGACCAGGTGCCGCTCTCGCTCGTGCAGCAGCGGATGTGGGTGCTCAACCAGCTCGATACGAGTTCGCCCGCCTACAACATTCCGCTGGCCATCCGGCTCAGCGGCGCACTCGACGTCTCCGCACTGCGCTACGCCGTCGCCGATGTGCTCGAGCGGCACGAGGCCTTGCGCACCCGCTACCCGGCCGCGGGCACCGGCGGGTTGCCGTACCAGGAGATCATGACCGTCGCCGAGGCGCTGCCCGGCGGACTCGAGATCGAGACGAACCACGATCCGATCGGCCGCATCACCGAGTTGATGTCGGTGGGATTCGATGTGACGGCCAAGGTTCCGCTGCGCGCGGTGTTGCTGGCGGGCGACGGCACCGCCGAAGCGGCCGAGGATCATCTGCTCGTCGTCGTCGTACATCACATCGCGGCCGACGGTGTCTCGATGGCGCCGCTGGCTCGCGACCTCGCCACCGCCTATGTCGCACGGGTGGAAGGACGTTCGCCGTCCTGGGCGCCGCTGGAACTGCAATACGCGGATTTCGCGCTCTGGCAGCGCGCCGCGATCGGCGTCGACACCGACGAGAATTCGGTGGCGGCGGCGCAATTGGCCTACTGGCGCGGTCAGCTCGCCGGACTGTCCGGCGAACTGGCGCTGCCGCTGGACCGCCCGCGCCCCCAGGTGCCGTCCATGCGCGGGGCCATGACCGGGATCTCGTTACCCGCCGAGGTGCACGAGAAGCTGTCGAAGATCGCGCGCGAACATAATTCGACGCTGTTCATGGTCGTGCACGCGGCCCTCGCCGTGCTGCTCGCGCGGATGTCGGGAAGTTCGGATATCGCCATCGGCACCGCGATCGCGGGTCGCGGCGAACGCGCGCTCGACGATCTGGTCGGCATGTTCGTGAATACCCTCGCCCTGCGCACCCGCGTCGACTCGGGGGCAGATTTCGGCGCACTGGTCGATCTGGCCCGCGAAACCGATCTGTCGGCCTTCGGTAATGCCGACGTGCCGTTCGAGCGGGTGGTCGAGGAAGTGGCGCCGGGACGTTCGAACGCGCACAATCCGCTGTTCCAGGTGGCGCTGTCGTTCGAGAGCATCGAACAGCCGTCGCTGGAACTGCCCGGCCTGACGATCACCGGGCTCGACGCGGGCACGGTCGCGGCGAAATTCGATCTCCAGGTCATCGTCGATCCGCGCCGCGCCGCGGACGGGACGACCGGTGAACTGAGCGTCCTGTTCAGCTACGCCACCGATATCTTCGACGAATCCACCGCGCGAGCGTTCGGTCGCCGTTTCGAGCGCATCATCACCGCCGTCGCGGCCGATCCCTCGGTGATCGTTGGCGATATCGATATTCTCGACGCCGAGGAGCGCGATCGGGTGCTCGTCGGCGCCGCCGACTCGGGCGAGAATTCGGTCACCACGGCAGGCGCGGCGCTGACCCAGTCGCTGGCCGCCGCGGTCGAGGACGATCCGGACGGACCGGCCGTGGTGTGGGGTGAGCGGGCGGTCTCCTATCAGGAGATCGATACGAGGTCCTCGCGCCTGGCGCGGGCGCTGATCGGGCGCGGCTGCGGTCCCGGCACCGGTGTCGCGGTGCGGCTGAACCGAGGCGTCGACGCGGTGGTGGCGCGGTGGGCGGTGCTGAAGGCGGGCGCCGCCCTGGTTCCGGTGGCGAGCACGGATGTCGCGCTGCCGGGCGCGGTCACCGTCGCGGTGGGTCTCGGACTCGCCGCCGATCCCCGCTTCGACACGGTGGATCGGCTGGCGCTGGACGATCCGGCGGTCGTCGCGGAAATAGCCGCGCAGTCCCCGCGTCCGGTGACCTACGCCAACCGGGTGCGCACCCTGCGCGGCGGCGATCCCGCCTTCCTATCGGCGGGCGTCGGCTCGTTGACCTATGACGAATTGGCCTCGGCCGCGGCTCGACTCGCGGCCCGCGGCGAGGTGAGTTTCGAATCGCGCACCTTCGAGCACGGGCGGCAGGAATCGGTGTCCGCGTTGATCGAGACGGTCGTCGCTGGCACGAACGGCGCATCGATCGTCATCGGTGACCCCGCGGGTGATCTGACCGGTCTGCTGGCCGACGAATGGGTGACCCATCTGTTCACCGACGCCGCGGCATTCGCGACCGTCGATGTCTCGGAATTGGAAGATCTGAAAGTCGCGGTGCTCGACGGTGATCCGGGCGTCGCGAGGTCCGCGGGGTCGGTCGAGATCGTCACGCTGTCGGAGTTGCTCGGAATCGCGGTGTCGTACTAGCCGATCGACCGATGCCGGTACCGGGTGGTGTCGTCGGCGAGACGTCTGCGGACACGGTGGCCCCGGGACCCGCGCTGGGCGCTGCCTTCACCGGCGTCCGGCGCTCGCGCCACCGTGCCGTCGCCCACACCGTGCGTGACATATCGGCCGATCGTTCGTCCATGTGTCGTGTACGCGTGATGTGATGCTCGGCACGCGGCGGCCTCCCCGGCCGCGACGGCGATCGCCCGCGCCCCGGACTTGCGATCCGCGCCGGGGATCGATTGCTCGCCGCTAGCCGCCACGTCCCGGCCGGGCGTGCGATACCTGGCCGGGCGGGCCACGGTCGACGCGCTGATTCAGCGCTCGGAACAGTGATCCTGGCCTTGTTGCCGCCCCGCTCCGCCCCGCGTAACGTCGAACACTTGTTCCGTACCGACCCCGGGGGTGAGCAGCGCGTCTGGTAACGATCGTGGCTTATCTCTACGATGCACACGAAGTGGGCGAAGGGGAGCCGACGACCGCGCTGTGGATAGATGGATAGGGTGAGCTGCTAGATGATTCGGGTGGACTTGGGTCACCGGTACGCGACGTGGGGCCAGGTGCAGGCATGACGCGCCCCACCCGGACGCGCCCCACCCGGACTCCCCGGGCGCGCGTCAAAACGCTGCCGCAACTGCTCGTCGGCGCCGTCGAGGCCAATCCGGGCGGCATCGCCGCGCGGTTCGCCGACGCCGAGGCGACGCTGGGCGAACTGACGTACGCGGAACTCGACGAACGGTCCACCCGGTTGGCCCGCCTGCTGATCGCCCAGGGGATCGGGCCGGAAGACCTGGTTGCGGTGGGTGTGCCGCGCTCGCTGGAATCGGTGGTCGCGGTATGGGCGGTCGCCAAGACCGGCGCCGGATTCGTCCCGGTCGACCCGAACTACCCGGTGGACCGGATCGAGCACATGGTCACCGATTCGAACGCGACGCTCGGCGTGACCATCGCCTCGGCCGCCGCGGGATTGCCCGACCGGGTGCGATGGCTGGTGATGGACGCGCCCGAACTCGTCGACGTGCTCGCCGCGCAGTCGCCGGAACAGGTCACCTACGCCGAACGGGTGCGGCCGTTGCGCGCCGAGCACCCGGCCTATGTCGTCTATACCTCCGGGTCCACCGGATTGCCCAAGGGCGTCGTCGTCACCCACGCGGGACTGTCGACCTATTGC
This sequence comes from Nocardia sp. NPDC005366, assembly GCF_040606855.1. Taxonomy (NCBI): domain Bacteria; kingdom Bacillati; phylum Actinomycetota; class Actinomycetes; order Mycobacteriales; family Nocardiaceae; genus Nocardia; species Nocardia sp. NPDC005366. The sequence continues at coordinate 305,071 of NZ_JBEXFQ010000005.1, read as the reverse complement.
GATGAGCAACGCGATCGCTTCCGGGTAACCAGCGAATCGCGCACCCTGCATTTCGCCTCGCCGTCCTTCGACGCGTCGGTGCTGGAATTGCTGCTCGCCATCGGCGCCGCGGCGACGATGGTCGTCGTCTCCCCGACGGTGTACGGCGGCGCGGAACTCGCGGCCCTGCTGCGGCGCGAACGGGTGACCCATGCCTTCATCACCCCCGCCGCCCTCGCGTCGGTGGATCCGGCCGGACTCGACGATTTCCGCGTGGTCGCCGCGGGCGGTGAGGCCTGCCCGCCCGATCTGGTGCGCCGCTGGGCACAGCCCATCGCGGGTGGCGCGACGCGGGAATTCCACAATGCCTACGGCCCGACCGAGACCACGATCGTGGTAAATATCAGCCCGGCGCTGCTGCCGGGTGATGTGCCTTCCATCGGCGGTCCGGTCCGCGGGGTCACCGAATATGTGCTCGATGATCGTTTGGCGCGGGTGCCGACCGGTGTGATCGGCGAACTGTACATCGCGGGCGCGGGGTTGGCGCGCGGTTACCATCGGCGGCCGTCGCTGACCGCGTCCCGGTTCATCGCGAATCCGTTCGAGCCGGGCGGTTCCCGGCTGTACCGCACCGGCGACCTGGTGCGTTTCACCCCGGCGGGTGAACTGGAACATATGGGCCGCAACGATTTCCAGGTCAAGATCCGGGGTTTCCGGATCGAGCTCGGCGAGATCGACGCGGTGCTCGCCGAACACGAGACGGTCGATTTCGCCGCCACCCTCGGACAGACCCTCGATACCGACGCCACGATTCTCGTCTCCTACGTCCACGCCGCGCCCGGTGCGACGGTGGACGTCGACGCGTTGACCGCGCACGCCGAACGCAGCCTGCCCGCGCATATGGTGCCGACCAGCATCATGGTGCTCGACGAGATCCCGTTGACGCCGGTGGGCAAACTGGATCGGGCCGCCCTGCCCGAACCGGTGTTGCGCGCCAAGGAATTCCGCGCTCCGACCGGCCGGACCGAAACAATGGTCGCCGCCGTCTTCGCCGAATTGCTCGATGCCGACGCCGAAATCGGCGCCGACGACGATTTCTTCGCACTCGGTGGCAACTCGCTGATCGCCACCCGCGCCATCGCCCGGCTCGGCGCTGCCCTCGACACCCATGTCCCGGCGCGGCTGCTCTTCGAAGCGCCGAGCGTCGCCGCGCTCGCGCAGCGGCTGGCCGAATTCGAGGGTTCCGGGCGGCGGCCCGCGCTCGAGCCGGTCGCCAGGCCCGAGCGGATCCCGCTCTCGCTGGCCCAGCAGCGGATGTGGTTCCTGAACCGATTCGATCCGGAGTCGGCCGCCAACAACATCCCGTTCGCGATCCGGCTCTCGGGCGCGCTCGACGTGGCCGCGCTGCAGGACGCGGTCGCCGATCTCATCGAGCGGCACGAATCGCTGCGCACGGTCTATCCAGCCGTCGACGGCACCGGCTACCAGTCGATTCTGCCGACCAGCGAGGCGTTGCCGGATCTGACGCCGCAGCCGGTGACCGAATCCGACCTGCGCGACTGGCTGCTGCGCTCGGCGCTGACCGGTTTCGACGTGGCCGCCGAGGTGCCGCTGCGCATGGGCCTGGCGTCGCTGGGTTCGGGGGATTACGTCGTCGCGGTCGTGGTGCACCACATCGCCGCCGACGGCGCGTCGATCGCGCCGATGGTGCGGGACCTGATGGCCGCCTACATGGCAAGGGCCGCGGGCGCGACGCCCAGGTGGGTGCCGCTGCCGGTGCAGTACGCCGATTACACGCTCTGGCAGCGCCGCGTCCTCGGGGACGAGCAGGACCCCGCCTCGGTGGCGGCGGTCCAGCTTGCCTACTGGCGAGATGCCCTGGCGGGTGTCCCCGACCGGCTGGAACTACCGACCGACCGGCCGAGGCCGGGCGTGGCCTCGGGCCGTGGCGCCACCTACTCATTCGAGATCCCGGCCCGCATTCACGCCGAACTGAACGAAATGGCGCAGGACACCGGCGCGTCGCTGTTCATGGTCGTGCACGCGGCGCTCGCCGTGCTGCTGGCCCGCCTGGCCAATACCGACGACGTCACCATCGGCACCCCCGTCGCCGGGCGCGGTGAACGCGAACTCGACGATCTGATCGGCATGTTCGTCAACACCCTGGTGCTGCGTACCCGCGTCGGTCGTGACGTGTCGTTCCTGGATCTGCTGCACGCGACCAAGGACACCGACCTCGGTGCGTTCTCCCACGCCGAGCTGCCGTTCGAGCGGCTGGTCGAGATCCTCGACCCGGTGCGCTCGCAAGCGCATCATCCGCTGTTCCAGGTGGCACTGTTCTTCCAGAACATGGACAGCGCGACGCTCGACCTGCCCGGTCTGTCCGCGCAGGTCGTCGAATTCGACGGCGCGGTAGCCAAATTCGATCTCCAGCTGACGTTGGAGCCGCGGATGGAGGCGGGTGTCCCCGCCGGTCTGCCCGCGTTGTTCACCTATGCCACAGACCTTTTCGACGAGGCGTCGGTCGCGCAATTCGCCGAGCGGCTGATCCGGGTACTCACGGCGGTCATCGCCGATCCCGAACGTCCGGTCCGCGCGATCGAACTGCTCGCGCCGGTGGAACGCGACCGAATTCTGCTGGACTGGAACGACACTCGGCACCGGGTTCGCTCGGAACTGCTGCTCGACACCTATCATCGGACGGTCGCCGCGAATCCCGGCGCGATCGCGCTGGCCTACGAGGGCGTCGAACTGACCTATCGCGAATTCGACGCGCGGGTGAACAGTCTCGCGCGCCTGCTGATCTCGCAGGGCGTCGGCGCGGAATCGCTGGTGGGTCTGGCGATTCGACGCTCGATCGATCTCGTGGTCGGCATGTACGCGATCGTCACCGCGGGCGCCGCGTACGTGCCGCTCGATCCGGATCATCCGGCCGAGCGGATCGGTCATATCCTCGACACCGCGAAGCCGGTCTGCGTCCTGAGTACGGCGGCCGATGCCGCGGCGGTGCCGCAGAGCGTCAGGTCGCTGCTGATCGACGGGGTCGATCTGTCGGGATTCGACGACCGACCGGTACGGATCGCCGAACTGTCGCGTCCGGTGCTGGCGCACCACCCGGCCTACGTGATCTTCACGTCGGGTTCGACGGGCAGGCCGAAGGGCGTCGCGGTGTCACACGGCGCGATCCACAACCAGATCGCCTGGATGCTGGCCGAATACCCGCTGGGTCCGGGGGATGTGTACCTGCAGAAGACCGCGACCACCTTCGATGTGTCGCTGTGGGGCTACTTCATGCCGCTGCGGGCGGGCGCGAAACTTGTCGTCGCGACCCCCGAAGGACATCGCGATCCCGAATACGTCGCCGAAACCATTGCCGCGCACCGTGTCACGGTGACCGACTTCGTCCCGTCGATGTTGACGGTCTTCGCCTCGCACGCCAGGGCCGAACTGCTGACGTCGCTGCGGCACGTCTTCGTGATCGGCGAGGCGCTGCCGCCGGAGACGGTGGCGGCCTTCGCGGCCGTCTCCGACGCCGGAGTGCACAATCTGTACGGTCCCACCGAGGCCGCGGTCTCGGTGACCTACTGGCAGGCTGCGGGGGGTGCGGCTGCCACCTCCGCCATATCCGTGCCGATCGGTCTTCCGCAGTGGAATACCCAGGTCTACGTGCTGGATTCGAGTCTGCGCGCGGTACCGGCCGGTGTCGTCGGCGAGTTGTACCTGGCCGGTGACCAGCTGGCGCGCGGATATGTCGGCCGCCCGGATCTGACCTCGGATCGGTTCGTCGCCAATCCCTTCGGCTTCGGCGAGCGGATGTACCGGACCGGCGATCTCGTCGTCTGGCGTCGCGCCGGTGACGGCCGACCCGTCCTGGATTACTTGGGCCGCACCGATTTCCAGGTGAAGTTCCGCGGCCAGCGCATCGAACTCGGCGAGATCGAGACGGCGCTGCTCGCGCTGCCCTCGGTCAGCCAGGCCGTCGCGGTCGTCGCGACCGGGCCGACCGGCGATCAATTGGTCGGCTACGTGGTCGCCGCCCCCGGCCACAGTCCCGACCCCCTCGCGTTGCGCGAGGAGATCGCCGCCGTGCTGCCGACCTACATGGTGCCGTCGACGGTTCTGGTGTTGGACGCGTTCCCGCTGAACACCTCGGGCAAACTGGATCGCAAGGCGCTGCCGGCCCCACAGTTCGAGGCGAAGAGTTTCACCGCGCCGACCACCACCATCGAAGAAGCGGTCGCGCAGGTTTTCGCCGAGGTGCTCGGCATCGAGCGGATCGGCCGCGACGACGATTTCTTCGAACTGGGCGGCAATTCGCTCAGCGCGACCAGGGTCGCCGCCCGGCTCGGCGACGCACTGGACACCCGTGTTCCGGTCCGGCTGATCTTCGAGGTCTCCACGGTCGCCGGGCTCGCGGGGCGGGTCGAACTCGCCGAGGGCGGACGCCCCGCGTTGGTGGCCGGGCCGCGCCCGGAGCGGGTGCCGCTGTCGCTGGCACAGCAGCGCATGTGGTTCCTCAACCAGTTCGACACCGGCGCGGCGGCATACAACCTGCCGGTCGCGGTGCAGCTGACCGGAACACTTGATGTCGCGGCGCTGCGCGCGGCGGCCACCGATATCGTCGCCAGGCACGAGACGCTGCGCACCCGCTACCCGCAGACCGACGACGGTCCGACGCAGGTGATTCTGACGCCCGCCCAGGCCGCGCCGGTGGTCGAGCCGATCGTGGTCGACGAGGACGAACTCTACGAGCGCGTGGCCGAGATCGCGGGTTCCGGTTTCGACGTCTCCGTCGAGGTGCCGCTGCGGATGGCGCTGTTCCAGGTGCGAGACCGCCCCGAGGAACACGTCCTGCTGGTGGTGGTGCACCACATCGCCGCCGACGGCTGGTCCATCGGTGCGCTGACCCGCGACGTGATGGTGGCCTACGCCGCGCGTTCGCAGGGCGCCGCACCGAATTGGGCCCCGCTGCCGGTGCAGTACGCCGATTACACGCTGTGGCAGCGAGCGCTGCTCGGCGCGACCGACGACCCGGATTCGCTGGCGGCCAAGCAGATCGAATTCTGGAAGACCACGCTGGCCGGCCTGCCGGAGGAGTCGACGCTGCCGCTGGACCGGCCGCGGCCGGTCGCCCAGTCCTACCAGGGCGGCGCGGTGAGTTTCCGCGTCGACGCCGAAACCCACCGCGGACTGCGAGATCTGGCGCGTTCGGCGAACGCGACCGTCTTCATGGTGGTGCACACCGTGCTGGCCGTGGTGCTCGCACGGATGTCCGGAACCAACGATGTCGCCATCGGCACCCCGATCGCCGGTCGCGGCGCGGCCGAACTCGACGACGTCATCGGCATGTTCGTCAACACGGTGGTGCTGCGGACCGCCCTCGACCCCGGTGAACCCTTCATCTCGCTGCTCGCCAGGCAGCGCGAGGACGATCTCGCGGCGTTCGCGCACGCCGACATTCCGTTCGAGCAGTTGGTCGACGTGCTCGCCCCTTCCCGCTCGACCGGGCGGACCCCGCTGTTCCAGGTGGCCCTGTCGTTCGTGAACCTGCCCGCCGGTGATTTCGAACTGCCCGGCCTGAGCGTGCGCGGCCTCGACGCGCCCGTCGATATCGAGCGTTTCGATATGCAGCTGACCGTGGTGGAGGGTTCCACGGGCAGCGCCGACGGCATGGCGGGCGAATTGACCTACGCCCGCGATATCTTCGACGCGGCCACGGTGCGCGGCTTCGCCGAGCGCTTCGTGCGGGTGCTGCGCGAGATCGTGGCGAATCCGCAGAGCGCGGTCGGCGATCTGCGGTTGCTCTCCGATACCGAACGCGACCGGCTCGCCAGGATGAGCGGTCCCGCCGTCACCGCGACCGGCACGCTGCCCGATATCCTGGCCGCTGCCGCCGCGCGCGATCCGGAGGCGGTCGCGGTCGCGGTCGAGGACGGCGCGCGCAAGCTCGGATACCGCGAATTGGACGCGCGCTCTTCCCGTTTGGCGCGCGAGATGATCGAACGGGGTATCGGTCCCGGTGATCTGGTCGCGATCGGCATCCCGCGCTCGCTGGAGTCGGTGCTGTCGTTCTGGGCGGTGGCGAAGACCGGCGCGGGCTTCGTACCGGTCGATCCGAACTATCCGCCGGAGCGGGTCGCGCATATGCTCGCCGACTCCGGCGCCATCCTCGGCCTGACGGTCGCCGCGGTCCGCCCCGATCTCGGCGACGATATCGACTGGCTCGTCCTCGACGACCAGGATTTCGAGATCGCGATCCAGCGCCGCAGCGGCGCGCCGATCGCCGACGCCAACCGGATTCGCCCGCTCCGCGCGTCGAACGTGGCCTACATGGTCTACACCTCCGGGTCGACCGGCGTGCCGAAGGGCGTCGCGGTGACCCATGCCGGTCTCGCGGGCTACAGCGCCGAACAGCGCGAACGTTTCACGGTCACACCGGATTCGCGCACGCTGCATTTCGCGACGCCGAGTTTCGACGGCGCCGTGCTCGAACTGCTGCTCGCCACCGGCGCCGCGGCGACCATGGTGATCGTCCCGACCGATGTCTACGGTGGCGCCGACCTGTCGGATCTGCTGCGGACCGAGCGGGTCACCCATATGTTCATCACCGCCGCCGCGCTCGCCTCCCTCGACCCGACCGGGCTCACCGATCTGCGCGCCGTCTTCACCGGCGGTGAGACCTGGTCCCCGGATCTGGTGCGCCGCTGGGCGGTGGACGGCAGGCAGTTCCACAATGCCTACGGTCCGACCGAGACCACCATCATCGTCAACTTCAGCGAACCGCTCGCCCCCGGCGACCAGGTGACGATCGGCGCCCCGATTCGCGGCATCACCGAATGGGTGCTCGACGAGCGCCTACAGCCGGTGCCGATCGGCGTCTCGGGCGAGTTGTACATCGCCGGTGCTCAAGTGGCCAACGGCTACCATCGGCGTCCGAGCCTGACGGCGGGCCGTTTCGTCGCCTGCCCGTGGCAGCCGGGGGTGCGGATGTACCGCACCGGCGACGTGGTCAGGTGGACCCCGCGCGGCGAGATCGAATTCGTCGGCCGCAACGACTTCCAGGTGAAGGTGCGCGGCTTCCGCATCGAACTGGGCGAGATCGACGCCGTCCTCGCCGATCACGACAGCATCGATTTCGCCGTGACGATCGGCCGCAAACTGGCCAGCGGGGCGACCGCGCTCGTGTCGTACGTGCACGCCGCGCCGGACCGATCCGTCGACGTCGCGGAGCTGACCGCGTACGCGCAGCAGCGGATGCCCACCCACATGGTGCCGACATCGATCATGGTGCTCGACACCATCCCGCTCAATCCGGTCGGCAAACTGGACCGAAAGGCTCTGCCCGAACCGGTTTTCGAGACCGCGACATTCCGCGAGCCCGCCACCGAATCCGAACAGGCGGTGGCCGAGGTCTACGCCGAGGTGCTCGGCCTGGAGCGGGTCGGCACCGACGACGACTTCTTCGCGCTCGGCGGCAACTCGCTCATCGCCACGCAGGTGACGGCGCGGCTCGGCGCGGCGCTGAACGTCCAGGTACCCGTCCGGCTGGTATTCGAGGCCCCGACCGTCGAAGCGCTCGCGTCGCGGGTGGAAACCCTCGCGGCGACAGCGCGGCCGAGGCTGGTGGCCAAGCCGCGACCGGGCCGGGTGCCGCTGTCGCTGGCACAGCAGCGCATGTGGTTCCTCAACCAGTTCGACACCGCCTCGGCGACCTACAACATCCCGGTCGCCGTGCGGCTGACCGGTGTTCTCGATCTGGACGCCCTGCGCCAGGCGGTGGCCGACCTGGTCGCCAGGCACGAGATCCTGCGTACCACCTATCCGCAGACCGCGGACGGTCCGGTCCAGGTGATCATGCCCGCCGCGGAATCGGTGCCGCGTGTCGATCCGGTCGTGGTCAGGGAATCCGAACTGCTCGACCGGGTCGCCGAGGTGATCGGCGCCGGCTTCGACGTGGCGGCCGAAATCCCCTTGCGGGTCGCGCTTTTCCGCGTCGACGCGGCGCTCGACGATCACGTCGTGGTGTTCGTCGTCCACCACATCGCCGGTGACGGCTGGTCGATGGGTCCGCTCACCCGCGATGTCATGGCGGCCTACGCCGCCCGGGCCGCCGGGGTGGAACCGGCGTGGACGCCGCTTCCCGTGCAGTACGCCGATTTCAGCATCTGGCAGCGGGCGGTACTCGGCGCCGAGGACGATCCGGAATCGCTCGCCGCCGAACAGATCGCCTTCTGGAAGCGCGAACTGTCCGGGCTGCCGGAGGAATCCACCGTGGCGGGCGACCGGCCCCGTCCCGACGTGCCGAGCCAGCGTGGCGCGGCCGTGGAATTCGTGGTCGACGCCGGGGTGCGCAGCGGTCTCGCGCACGTGGCGCGCACGCAGAACGCGACGCTGTTCATGGTGGTGCACTCCGCGCTCGCGGTCCTGCTCGGCAGGCTGTCGGGCGCCGAGGACATCGCGATCGGCACCCCGGTGGCCGGGCGCGGTGACGCCGCCATCGACGATCTGATCGGCATGTTCGTCAATACGGTCGTGCTGCGCAGCCAGATCCGGCCCGGCGAGACCTTCATGGACTTGGTCGCCAGGCAGCGCGACACCGATATCGCCGCCCTCGCGCATACCGATATCCCGTTCGAACGTCTCGTCGACGTACTCGAGCCGGAGCGCTCGACCAACCGCTCGCCGTTGTTCCAGGTGATCCTCGCCTTCCAGAACCTGCCAGGCGGCGCCTTCGAACTGCCCGGCCTGCGTGCGGGCACCGTGGAATTCGACGCGGCGGTGGAGAAATTCGATCTGTCGCTGACGATCTTCGAGACCGTCGACGCCGACGGCGCCGAGGTTCTCTCGTGCCACCTGTCCTACGCGACCGATCTCTACGATCGGGCGACGGCGGCCGGATTCGCCGACCGTTTCCAGCGGCTGCTCGGCGCGATCGCGGACCGGCCGCGCACGCCGGTCGGCGATGTCGAACTGTTGACCGCCGCCGAACGCGACGAGGTCCTGCGGTCGTGGAGTTCGTCGGGGCCCGATGTCGGTCTCGAAACCACGCTGGTCGACCTGTTCGATCTGGCGGCACGCACCAACTCCGACCGCACCGCGGTCGTCTTCGGCGACGCCCGCCTCGACTACGCCGAACTCGATGATCAGGCGAACCGCCTGGCCCGCAAGCTGATCGAGACCGGCGCCGGCCCGGAGACCCTGGTCGCGGTGGCGTTGCCGCGCTCGCTCGATCTCGTCGTCGCGCTCTTGGCCACGGTCAAGGCGGGCGCGGGGTATTTGCCGGTGGATCCCACCTATCCGGCGGACCGCATCGCCTACATGCTCGACGACGCGCGTCCGGTCTGTGTGCTGACCACCGCCGAGCGCGAGATCGAACTGCCAGCCACGCTGCCGGTACTCGAACTGGACCGGCTGGAGCTGTCCTCGTACGACGCCTCCACCATCACCGACGCCGAACGTCGTCACCCGCTGACCCCGGACACCATCGCCTACGTGATCTACACCTCCGGATCGACCGGCCGCCCCAAGGGCGTGCGGGTACCGCACCGGACCGTGGTGAAACTGTTCGCCAATACCGAGGCCGCCTTCGGATTCGACCGCGACGACGTGTGGACGATGTTCCACTCCTACGCGTTCGACTTCTCGGTGTGGGAGCTGTGGGGTCCGCTGCTCTACGGCGGCACGCTCGTCGTCGTCGACTACTACGTCTCGCGCTCGCCCGAGCAGTTCCTGGAACTGCTGCGCCGCGAACGGGTCACGGTGCTCAACCAGACGCCCTCGGCGTTCTACCAACTGGCCGAGGCGGATCGCGCGGCTGGAACCGACGTCGACCCATTGTCGTTGCGCTACATCGTCTTCGGCGGTGAGGCGCTCGAATTGCGCAGGCTGAGCGACTGGTACGCCAGGCACGACGACACCGCGCCGCGCCTGGTGAACATGTACGGCATCACCGAGACGACGGTGCACGTCACCTATCGCGCGCTCGACGCGGCGGCGGTCGCCGCCGCCGACGGCAGCGTGATCGGCCGGGCCATCCCCGGCCTGCGCACCTACCTGCTCGATACCAGGCTGCGGCCGGTCCCCGCCGGTGTTCCCGGTGAAATCTACGTCGCGGGAACGCAACTCGCGCGCGGCTACCTCGGCAGGCCCGCCCTGTCCGCGGGCAGGTTCGTGGCGAACCCGTTCGATGAGCCCGGTTCCCAGCTCTACCGCTCGGGCGATGTGGCCCGCTGGAACGCCGACGGCGATCTGGAATACCTCGGCCGCGCCGACGATCAGGTGAAGGTCCGCGGATTCCGCATCGAACTCGGCGAGATCGAAGCCGCGGTCCTGGCCCAGGATCAGGTCCGCCAGGCCGCCGTGATCGTCCGCGAGGACAAGCCGGGGGAGCAGCGCATCGTCGCCTACCTGGTCGGCGATCCGGGAGCCACGCTCGACACCGAGGCGGTCCGCGAGGGTGCGGGCGAACTACTGCCCGCCTACATGGTGCCGTCGGCGTTCGTGACACTCGAGGCGATCCCGTTGACCGCCAACGGCAAACTCGACCGTCGCGCGCTGCCCGCGCCGACCTTCACGACCACCGAGACGCGCGAGCCGATCGGTGACGTGGAAGCGCGGATCTCCGAACTGTTCGCCCAGGTGCTCGGCCTGGAACAGGTCGGTGTCGACGACTCGTTCTTCTCCGTCGGCGGCGACAGCATCCTCTCGATTCAGCTGGTATCGCGGGCCAAGGCGGCGGGTATCGTCTTCTCCCCGCGTGACGTCTTCGAACAGCGCACCGTCGCTGGACTCGCCAGGGTGGCCGTCAGCGCCGCCGACAACGTGCCGGTCGTGCTGGAAGAAATGGCGGGGGCGGGCGTCGGCGAGGTACCGCTCACGCCGGTGCTGGCCGCCTACCTCGCCAACGGTTCGTTCGGCCGGTTCTTCCAGAGCATGGTGCTCGGTCTCCCGGAGGAGATCGACGCCGCGGGTCTGGTGGAAACCATCGGCGCGGTCCTCGATCACCACGATGTGCTGCGCTCGCGGGTGCGTCAGGTCAACGGCGAGTGGCGCTTCGAGACGCTGGCGCCGGGCGCGGTCGATCCCGCCGATCTGGTCGGGCGCATCGATGTGCCCGCCGGGGTGAGCGAGGACGAACTCCAGCGCATCGCGGCCTCCGCCATGGAGGAGACGGTGGCGGCGCTCGATCTCGGTGACGCCAAGATGCTGGCCTTCACCTGGCTGCACCGTCCCGACGCCAGGGATGTGCTCGCCGTCGCCGCGCACCACTACGCGATCGACGGCGTCTCGTGGCGCATCATCATCCCCGACCTGGCGATGGCCTGGGCGCAACGATCGGCGGGACAGCCGATCAGCCTGCCCGACACCGGCACATCGTTCCGGCGTTGGGCGCACGGTCTGGTCGAACTCGCCGCGTCGCCGAGTCGCCGGTCCGAAATCGACTTCTGGAAATCCGTGACGTCGACGCCGGACCCGCTGCTGGGCAGCCGGGTGCTCGATCCCGCCTTCGACACCCAGGCCACGGTGCGACGAGTCCAGATCCGGATACCGGTCGATGTCGCCGACGCCGTCCTGACCAAGGTGCCCGCGCTCTACCGAGGCGGCGTCAACGACGGACTGCTCGCCGCGCTGGCCATGGCGGTGCGCGCCTGGCGTGCCCGTCGTGGCGTCGACGCGCCGCGCACCCTGGTCAAACTGGAAGGTCACGGCCGTGAGGAAGAGGTACTCCCCGGCGCGGACCTCACCAGGACCGTCGGCTGGTTCACCAGCATCTACCCGGTATCGCTCGATCTGAGCGCGGTAGACCTCGGCGCGGCGTTCGACGGCGGCGCGGCCACCGGCGACGCGATCAAGGCGGTCAAGGAACAACTGCTTCGGGTGCCGGACAAGGGCATCGGCTACGGATTGCTGCGCTACCTCAACCGCGAGAGCGCGAGTCAGCTGACCGGTCAGCTCGGCCAGATCAGCTTCAACTACCTCGGCCGCGTCTCCGCGGGCGGTGTCCCCGAGGGCCTCACCGCACTCGGCTGGATGCCGACCGGCGAAGTCGGACAGCACAATCCCGACCAGGATCACGGCATGCCCGCCGCCGCGGTCATCGATATCAACGCGATCGTCAACGACGGCGACGCGGGCCCGCAGATGGATGTGACCTTCCTGTACGCGTCCGAGGTGATCGATGAGCCCGCGGTGCGGGAGCTCGCCGACGACTGGGTCGCCGCGCTGACCGCGCTCGCCCGGCACACCGAGGACGCCTCGGCGGGCGGGCTGACCCCGTCGGATGTCCCGCTGGTAGAGGTCACCCAGCCCGAACTCGACGCGTGGCAGCGCGAGCGCCCCGGTCTCGCCGATGTGCTGCCGCTGTCGCCGTTGCAGTCCGGTCTGCTGTTCCTCACCGAACTCAGCGCGTCCACGGTGGACGACTACGTCATGCAGTTCACCCTGGAACTGACCGGCGGCATCTACATCGACCGGATGCAGCGCGCCGCCCAGGCCGTGCTCGACCGGCACGCCAATCTGCGCACCGCCTTCGTCACCACCGCGGACGGCACGCCCGTCGGACTCGTGGTGGATTCGGTCGAGGTGCCGTGGCAGGCCGTCAACGGGGTTCCCGACGACGAACTGCCCGCCGTCCTCGCCGCCGATCAGCAGCGCCGATTCGATCCCTCGGTCGCGCCGCTGGTGCGATTCTCCATGCACCGCACCGTGTCGGGACGCAGTTTCCTGACCCTGACCACCCACCACATCCTGCTCGACGGGTGGTCGATGCCGCTGCTGATGAAGGATCTGCTCGCGCTGTACGCGCTGCGCGGTGACGCGTCCGTACTGCCACGGGTGCGGCCCTACCGCGATTACCTTGCCTGGCTGCACAAACAGGATCAGGGCGCGGCGCTGCGCGCGTGGACCGAGGCGCTTACCGGATTGGCTCCGACACCGTTGATCCCCGCGCTGCCCGCACCGGCGACGCCGGTGGTCGGCGTCGGCACCACCGGTTTCACGCTGCCGCCGGAGGAGACCGCGGCGCTGGCCGCGCTCGCCACCGATACCGGGGTCACCATCAATACCGTCGTCCAGGCGGCGTGGGCCATGGTGATCGCGAGCAGCACCGATCGTGACGAAGCGGTCTTCGGCGCGGCGGTCTCCGGACGTCCGCCGCAGCTGGACGGCATCGACTCGATGATCGGCCTGTTCGTCAACACCATTCCGGTGCGGGTCCGGTTCGATCCGAACTGGACCGTGCGGGATATGTTGAGCAGGTTGCAGTCCGAGCAGGCCTCCCTGCTCGACCACCACTACATCGGGCTCGCCGATATCCAGCGCGGTATCGGTGTCGACAACTTGTTCGACACGATGATCGCGTTCGAGTCGTATCCGGTCGATACCGAGGGCCTCGAACAGGCCAGCAGCATCGATGGGATGTCGGTCGCCGATTTGCAGGCGGTCAACTTCACCCACTACCCGATCACGCTGCTCGTCAACCTGGACTCCCAGCTCTGGGTGAAGGTGCTCTATCAGCGGGAAACCGTGGACAGCGCGGTGGCGCAGTCGGTCTCCGACCGTATGCGGATGCTGCTCGGCGAATTCGTCCTCGCGCCGCAGCGGAATCTGGCCGCGGCCAATCTGCTGCTGAGCACCGAGCGGTTCGTCGTCGACTCGATGAACCGCACCGATGTGGCGTGGTCCTCCGACGACGCCACCCTGGTGTCGCTGTTCCACGAACAGTGCGACCGGACACCCGACGCACCGGCGGTCACCTTCGCCGGACGGACGATCACCTACGCCGAACTCCGCGATCGCGTCGAGAATCTCGCCGCGGCCTTGGCGCGCCAGGGCGCGGGCCCGGAAACCCTGGTCGCCGTCGCGATGCGGCGTTCGATCGACCTGGTGGTGGCGATCTACGCGGTGCTCGAAACCGGTGCCGGTTATGTACCGGTCGATCCGGATCATCCGGTCGAGCGCAACGACCACGTGCTGAGCAGCGCGCAGCCGCTGTTCGTCGTCACCACCGCCGCCGACGCGTTCGAAACCGACACCTCGACAACGGTTCTCGATATCGCCTCGCTCGCCGCGCGGTCGGGTGGCGCGGTGGCGCGCCGGGTGGTGCGGCCGGACACCCTCGCCTACGTCATCTACACCTCCGGTTCCACCGGCAGGCCAAAGGGCGTGATGATCACGCACCGGCAGATGGTGAATCAGTTCCGCTGGGCGCAGTCGGCCTATCCGCACGATCGCTCCGACACGGTGCTGCACAAGACGCCGATCACCTTCGACATCTCGACGTGGGAGTTGTTCTGGCCCTTGCAGACCGGCGCGAGGCTGGTCATCGCCGAGCCGGACGGTCATCGCGATCCGCGCTATCTCGCCGATCTGATCGAACGCGAATCGGTGACCTCGGTGCATTTCGTGCCGTCGATGCTCGACGCCTTCCTCGATCTCGCGCCGGAACTGCCGACCACGGTTCCCCGGCGCGTCTTCGCCGCGGGCGAGGCGCTCGGCGCGTCGACGGTGGCCCGCTTCGACGCGGCGCTGCCCGGCGCCCTGCACAACTGGTACGGCCCGGCGGAGGCGACCGTGGTCACCGCGGGCCGCGTCAACGGCGCCGATCCCCACGGTTCGGTGTCGATCGGCGCGCCGGTGTCCAACACCAGGGTGTATGTGCTCGACCGGCAGCTGCGCCAGGTGCCGCTCGGTGCGCCGGGCGAGTTGTACCTGGCCGGTGTGCAATTGGCGCGCGGCTACATCGGCGCGCCCGCGCTCACCGCCGAACGGTTCGTCGCGAATCCGTACCAGCGTGGCATGCGGCTGTATCGCACCGGCGATATCGTGCGGCTGTCCCGAGGCGGTCTGGAATATCTGGGACGCGCCGACTTCCAGGTCAAGATCCGCGGTCAGCGCATCGAGCTGGGCGAGATCGAAGCGGTCCTGCTGCAACATGATTCGGTCGGACATGCCGCGGTCGCGGTGGTGAAGGATCCGGATCGTCTTGTCGCCTACGTGGTGGCCGCCCCCGATCGGGCCGTCTCCGAGCGCAGCCTGCTCGACCACGCCCGTGCCGGGTTGCCGTCGTACATGGTGCCCGCCGTGGTGGTCGTGCTACCGCACTTGCCGCTCAATGCCAGCGGCAAACTGGATCGCAAGGCGCTGCCCGTACCGGAATTCGCGGCCCGCGCCTTCCGTGCCCCGGTGACCGCGATGCAGCGGATGGTGGCGGAGGTCTTCGAAGAGGTGCTCGGTATCGACCGAGTCGGTCTCGACGACGATTTCTTCGCACTCGGCGGCACGAGTCTCGTGGCCAGCAAGGTGGTGCACCAGCTGCGCAGACTCACCGATATCGAGGTGCGGGTGCAGTGGTTCTTCCTGGCTCCAACGGTGCAGGCGCTCGGCGACCGGCTGGCCGCGGCACAGGAGGGGACGCTGGACTACGACGCCGAATCCGATGCCGCGCTCGGACTCGTGCTGCCGATCCGGGCACGGGGCACCCAGCCGCCGCTGTTCTGCATCCACCCGATGTACGGCCTGGCCTGGTGCTACACCGGACTCGTCCAATACGTGGACGAGCAGCGCCCGATCTACGGCATCCAGGCCGCCGCGCTCTCGGAGGACAGCCCGCCCCCGCAATCGCTGACGGCGATGGCCGCGCGTTACACCGACGAGATCATCGCCACGCAGCCGCAGGGTCCGTACCGGCTGCTCGGCTGGTCGCTCGGCGGTGTGCTCGCGCACGAGATCGCCGTGCGGCTGCGTTCGGCCGGTCACGAGGTGGCGCTGCTGGCGATGCTCGACAGCGACCACAGCTTCGACCTGACCACCTGGCGGACCACGATGGTCGAGATGCTGGCCGAACTCGGTATCGGCGGGCTGAGTATCGAGCAGCTCGACGAGTTGTCCGAGGCGGATTTCGTCAAACTGCACGAGCTGATTCCGACCGAGATGGTCGGCATGAACGCGGACAGGCTGCGGCGGATCTACACCAGTGCCATGCGGTCGGTCGGGCTCACCCAGACCTACCAGCCGGGCGTCTTCGACGGCACCATCGAGTATTTCCGCGCCGCGAACGACGATCGCCGCACCCACGACGTGATCGCGGCGTGGCGGCCGTACGCGGCGGCGGTGATCGATCATCCGATTCCGACCGTGCACGAGTTGATGACGCAACCGGAGGCGCTAGTGGAAATCGGCCCCGTGCTCGACAAATTGTTGCAGGCGGGAGACGGTGATCGCTGAATCGCGATGGGTTGCCGTCACCCGACCGGACCCTGGCGGGCGTATATGATCTGCGCTGGTCAGGGTCGACGAGGATGCGCAGCGGTAACAATGCCCCAGGAAATCCCCCCTGTTGTCACGACAACGGAGGCCGTATGGTCGGGCGTGCTGTCATCCTCGGGGGCGGCCAACGGCCGGCACGCCCATCCGTCATCGATACGAAGTGAAGGTGCGAAATTGATACGTCGACAGACCCGGCGCCGTGGCTCGCGTGCCGCGGCGATGATCGCGGCGACCGCAGTACTCGCGGGAGTCATGTCCGGATTCGGCGCATCCTCGGCGACAGCTGACCCGATCATCGATTCCAAGGCGCTGCTCGCCAATCCGGTCGCGCCCGACGGTTCCAAGATCACCAAGGCCGAGATCAAGGACGCCCGCAGTATCCGGCTGTACGTCTACTCGGCGGCCATGGACGAGACCTTCCCCGTCGACGTGCAGCGTCCCGCCGACGCCTCGGTGCCGCGCCCGGCGCTCTACCTGCTCAACGGCGCGGGCGGCGGCGAGGACACTGCCTCGTGGAACGCCAAGACCGACGCACTGGCGTTCCTGAGCGATAAGAACGTCAACGTGATCCAGCCGATCGGCGGCAAGTGGAGCTACTACACCGACTGGATCAACGACGACCCGACGCTCGGCCGCAACAAGTGGAAGACCTTCTTCACCGAGGAGTTGCCGCCGCTGGTCGACGGCGCGCTCGGCACCAACGGGGTGAACGGCATCGCGGGTCTGTCGACCTCGGGCACCACCGTGCTCGCGCTGCCGATCGCCAAGCCCGGCCTGTACAAGGCCGCCGCGGCGTACAGCGGCTGCGCCCAGACCAGTGATCCGGTCGGGTCGGAATTCGTGAAACTGACCGTCGAGACGTGGGGCGGCGGCGACACTCTCAACATGTGGGGCCCGGATGGCTCCGAGGAGTGGAAGAAGAACGATCCGTACCTGAACGCCGAAGGTCTGCGCGGGGTCGAGCTCTACATCTCCACCGGCACCGGCCTGCCGGGTCAGTACGACACCCTCGACGGCAAATACGCGCTGCCCGGCGCGTACGGCCTGGCCAACCAACTGGTCATCGGCGGCGTGATCGAGGCGGGCACCAACTACTGCACCCACAACCTGCAGACCAAGCTGGACGAACTCGGCATCCCGGCGACGTTCAACTTCCGTCCCAACGGCACCCACTCGTGGGGCTACTGGCAGGACGATCTGCATCAGTCGTGGCCGACCCTGGCCCGCGGCATGGGTATCTGACCCCAGGCGAGATTCCGCGACGCCCCGGCCGCACCGCGAAGGTGCGGCCGGGGCTTCTGCTATCCGGGCGTGCCGAAAAGTTCGGTTACCCGTAAAATAGTTTTCTGTGAGTACAACCCTGGGGGAGCCGCCGCGGTCGGCCACACGACGGGCCGGAGCGTTCTTGGCCCTGCTCGGTCCGGCTTTCGTCGCGGCCATCGCCTACATCGATCCGGGCAATGTGGCGTCCAATATCAGCGCGGGCGCGCAATTCGGCTATCTGCTGGTGTGGGTCATCGTGATGGCGAACGCGATGGCGGGACTCGTCCAATTCCTCTCCGCCAAACTCGGATTGGTCACCGGTTTGTCGCTGCCGGAGGCGGTGCGTGAGCGGTCGAGCAGGCCGGTGCGGCTGGCGTACTGGGGGCAGGCCGAAACCGTCGCGATGGCGACCGATCTGGCCGAGGTCGTCGGCGGGGCGATCGCGCTGCACCTGCTCTTCGGGCTGCCGCTGGTGATCGGCGGGGTCATCACCGGTGTGGTGTCGATGGGACTGCTGCTGGTGCAGGACCGGGGCGGACAGCAGCCGTTCGAGCGGGTCATCATCGGAATGCTCGCGGTGATCGCCGTGGGATTCCTGGCGAGCGTGGTGATTTCGCCGCCGCCCGTGTCGGAGGCGGTCGGCGGTCTCGTGCCGCGCTTCGACGGCGCGGAGAGTGTGCTGCTCGCCGCGGCCATGATCGGCGCCACCGTGATGCCGCACGCGGTGTATCTGCATTCCGGGCTGGCGAGGGATCGCCACGGTCACCCTGATCCCGGCCCGGGGCGCGCCCGACTGCTGCGCGCGACGCGCGTTGATGTCGGGTTGGCGATGGTGCTGGCGGGAACGGTCAACCTGGCGATGTTGCTGATGGCCGCCAACACCCTGCGCGGTCGCGAGAATGTCGACACCCTCGAGGGGGCCCACGCGGCCGTCCGCGAAACGCTCGGACCCGCCGCGGGACTGCTGCTGGCGATCGGACTGCTGGCCTCCGGGTTGGCCTCCACCTCGGTCGGCGCGTACGCGGGGGCGATGATCATGCAGGGTCTGCTGCGGCGCAAGATCGCGCTGCTGCTGCGCCGCCTGATCACCCTGATCCCCGCCCTCGTCATCCTGGCGGCGGGGATCGACCCGACGAGGGCGCTGATCATCTCGCAGGTGGTGCTGTCCTTCGGTATCCCGTTCGCGCTGATACCGCTGGTGCGATTCACCTCCGACCGCGCGCTGATGGGCGAGGACGTGAACCACCGGGGCACCAGCGGTCTGGCCTGGCTGGTCGCGGCGATCATCTCGCTATTGAACGTCGCGCTGATCTACCTCACCGTCGTCGGCTGACCATCCCGCGTGGCTCCGCTCAGACCCAGTTCTCGGCCCAGTACTTCCAGATGAGCGGGGCGTAGCCGGCCAGCGGCGGCACCTTGATATCGGTGCCGGCCAAGGCCGCGGTGGTGTGGCGGCAGTCGAACCAGCAGGTGAACTCGCTGTGCGCCAGCACATCCTGGGGTACGCCCACGCGCGGGAGCAGCCAGTGCGCCCCCGGCACCCGCAGCAGCATCTCCAGAGTGCGTTTGGGCATCACCTCGACCAGATGCGGCGCGCCCGCCTCGTCGGCGAACAGGTTCAGCGCCTCGGCGGCGCTCTGCCTGCGGGGGTTCACCAGGTGATACGTGATCGAATTCGGGCCGTCCCGATGTGCCAGGTGAGCCAGCGCGCGAGCCACGAAATCGACGGGCACCATATTGGTTTCGCCGAGTTTCGGTACCAGGACGGGCAGGATGCGCGGCAATTGCGCGGCCATGCGCAGCAGCCGGAAGAAGTAATACGGCCCATCGATCCGGTCGATCTCGCCGGTCCTGGAATGGCCGATCACGATCGATGGCCGGTAGATGCGCCAGTCGAGGCCGGATTCGCGCACGATCCGTTCGGCCTCGAATTTGCTGCGCTGCATCGGCGAGGCCAGCACCTGGCCTTCGTCGAACATATCCTCGGTGAACAGGCCCTCGTACATGCCGGCCACCTCGATGGTGGAGATGTGATGCAGCAGTCCGGCTCGCAGATTCGCGGCGACGTCCACGACATGTCGTGTGCCGCCGCCGCGTTCGGTCAGGTCGTAACTCGCGGCCAGGTGGAAGACGTGATCGATGGTGCCGCGATATTCATCGAGCCAGGCCGGGTCGATGCCGAGACCCGGCGCGCCGAGATCGCCGTGCACCGGCCGCACCCGGTCGCCTGCCGCCCATTCCCTCGCGCAGCAGGTGAACCGGTCCGCCGAATCGATGCCGGGCCGGACCAGGATGTGGATATCGCCGTCATGATTCAGCAACTGCGGGACGAGGAACCGACCGATGAACCCAGTTGCTCCGGTAACCAGGTATGTCATAGCCGATCAACATAGTCGGCGGAAATCCGCGAGGTGTGGCGGGTGCCACAATCGCGGACGGCTCGGTTCAGTCGGAGAAGACCGGCGGGCGCTTGGTCAGCATCGCCGTCGCGCCTTCGATGAAGTCCGGCGATTCCAGCAGTTCGGACTGCCCCGATTTCTCGGCGGCCAGCGCCGCGTCGAGTGAGGGCAGTGCGGCGGCATTGAGCGCCGCCTTGGTGAGCTCGAGGGCGCGGCGCGGGCCTGCGGCGAGTTTGGCCGCCGCGGCCTCCACCTTCGCGTCGAGATCCTCGCCCGCGTGCACCCCGGCGAACAGACCGGCCGCCTTGGCGGCGGGGGCGGGCAGCCGTTCGCCGAGCAGGGCCATTTCGGCGGCGAGCGGTCGCCCGGCGGCGGCGGCGACCATCGCGGCGGCGCCGCCGTCGGGCATCAGGCCGATATTGATGAAGGCGAGCAGCAGATAGGAATCGACGTCGGCGTAGACGAGGTCGGCGGCCAGCGCGATCCCGACCCCGACGCCCGCCGCCGCGCCCTTGATCCGCGCGATGACAGGAACCGGGCAGTCGATGATGGATTTCACGAGGTTGTTGGCGGCGTCCATCACCATCTCCGAGGTGATGCCGCGCTGCACGTTGTTCGCGGCGGCGGACAGATCCGCGCCCGTGCAGAAATCGCTGCCCTCTCCGGTCAGCACGATGACCCGGACCGAACGATCTTCGGCGGTTGCCAGGAAGGTCTCGCCGAGCGCGACCATCGTGTCGTAGTCGATCGCGTTCTTGCGCTTCGGATTGGTAATGGTGACCCGCAGGATCTTGCCGTCCTTGACCGCGGAAAAGGAGGTGGCGGCTGCGGAATCGGTATTACTCATCTTGTGCTCCTGGTCTGCCATTCGGCGGGCATCGCAACACGAATAGTGGTTAACTTTGCGAATTGTGGTTAACTTAGGGTGATTTGTCCGGCGCTGTCAACACGCAGTGCCGTCCCAGAACGGAGTGGTGCATGGTCGCGGATCGCAGCGAGGTCGATCTCGCTCCCGCGCGGCGTGACCCGGGGAAGAACGGGGCGGGAGCCGACACGGGCGGGCGTGGGGTGGGAGCCGACACCGGCGGGCATGGGGTGGGAGCCGACACCGTCAAATCGGTGCGGCGACGGCCGAAGGACCGCAAGGTGCAGATCATCCGAGCCGCGGCACGCGCCTTCAGCGAGCGAGGGTACTACCCGGTCGGCGTGGACGAGATCGCCGCTGAGGTCGGTATCTCCGGGCCCGCGCTGTACCGGCATTTCGCCAATAAGTACGCCCTGTTGGTGGCGGCGGCCGAGGAGGGCGCACAGCATCTGCTCAGCGTCGCGCAGGCCGCCGACGACCCTCAGCTCGCGCCGGATGCCCGGCTCGACGCCGTGATCAAGGCGATCAGCGAGCACACCATCGAGATCCGCCGCGAGGCCGGGCTGTACCGCTGGGAGCGGCGCTACCTGGAACGCGAAGATCGCCTCCGGATCCGCAAGATCTACGACGACCTCAATGCCACCGTCGCCGCGCCCATCGCGCAGTTGCGCCCCGGCGCGCCGCCGGAGGACATCGCGATGCTGGCCGCGGCGGTGCTCAGTGCCGTCGCCAGTATCGCCGCCCACCGGACCGCGCTCTCCGGCGCGCGCCTGCTGCCGTTGCTGCGTGACATGTGCTGGTCGCTGGTGCGCGCCGACCTGCCGCCGGCGCCGTCGTCACCCGAGCCGGGGCCGGCGGTCAAGGGCCTGCCGGTGACATCGAAACGCGAACAGCTGCTCACCGAGGCGATCCGGATCTTCGGCAGGCAGGGCTACCACGAGGCCAGTATCGAGGAGATCGGGGCTGCCGTCGGCATCAACGCCTCGAGCGTGTACCGATACTTCACCAGCAAATCCGATCTGCTGGCCGCGGCCTTCTACCGGACCGGCGACCGGGTCGCGATGGCGATCACCGAGGCGCTGGCCGAGGCGACCAGCCGCCCCGGCGCGGCATGCGGCATTGCCGAACGCTATGCCAAGCTGACCTTCGCGACGCCGGAGATCATGCCGGTCTACTACGCCGAATTCAGCAACCTGCCGCCCGCCGAACAGCACAAGCTGCGTGCGATCCAACGCCAGAACATCCTGGAGTGGGCCAATCTGCTCGACGGTGACCCGATCGAGGCGCGCTTTCGCGTGCACGCCGCGATCGGTCAGGTCATCGATGTCGGCCGAGCGGTCCGTTTCGATTCCCGGCCCGAGCAATTGGCCCGCGTCATCACGTTGATGGGCGCGGTGCTGCTCGGCGGGAAAGCCGATCCGGAGAACTGAACCCCTCAGCGCGCGTGACGTAGTCGGAACATGGTCATGGCCGCGCGCAGATGACGCGAATGCCGGTCGAAGGTGGACAGATTCACCGCCGCCCGATACTGCTTACGAGCCACCGCGAGCGTCCGGCTGAATTCGCGCAGTCCGTGGTCGCCATGGCTGTGCCCCTGCCCGTATTCGCCGACCCCGCCGAACGGCAGCGCGGGAATTCCCGCGTAGGCGGTCGAGGAATTGATGGTCACCACGCCTACCCGTAACTGTTCGGCGAACGCGTCGACGCTGTGCACATCGCGGGTGAAAACCGAGACCGCGACGCCGTTTCCGGACGCGTTGATGCGCTGGGCCGCCTCGTCCATATTCGCGACCCGGTTCACGATCAGCACCGGCCCGATCGCCTCCCCGGTGACCGCGACGCTCTCCTCGGGAACCTCGGCGAGCACGATCGGGGAGATATACGGTTCGCGTATCGAATCGAGCCCGCCGACGACGGCTCGCCCGCCGCGCGCCAGGGCGTCGCGCACCTGTTTGCGCACCACGTTGACCTGAGATTCCATGATCATCGGGCCGTAGGACGCCTTCCTGTCCGCGCCCGGCCGCAACTTCCTGGCGTGATCGGCCGCCAATTCGAGGAAGGTGTCGAACACCGAATCGGCGACGTACGCGCACTGGATGCCGGTGGGGTTCTGGCCCGCGTTCGCCATCGCCCCGAAAACCGCCGCCTCCGCGGCGTCGTCGAGTTTGGCGTCGACGTGCACGACCATCGACCCCTTGCCGTTGTGCTCGACCACCACCGGGGTCATGCTCTGCGCGCACAGCGAAATCACCTCGCGGGCACCGGAATCCGAACCGGCGTACGCGATCTTGTCCACTTTGGCCCGGCACAGCGCCGCGCCGGTCGTCTTGTCACCGGTCACCACCTGTAGTACCGGCTGACTCGGCGCGAGCTTGTTCCAGCTCTCGGCGAGCCAGACCCCGACGCCGGTGGTGAGTTCGTGTGGTTTGAACACCACGGCATTACCGGCGGCCATCGCGTAGGCGATCGAGCCCATCGCGGTGAAGACCGGGTTGTTCCACGGCCCGAGCACCCCGACGACCCCGAGTGGCAGATAGCCGACCGAGGCTTTCTGATTGCGGGTCAGCCAGGTCGAGCCGAGGCGGCGCCTGCGCAGTGCGCGTGCCGCGTTGCGCGCGGCCCAATCCAGATTCTCGACCGCGAGCATCACCTCGATTACCGCGTCCGCCTCCGGTTTTCCTGTCTCCTCGCACAGGATCTCGACCAATTCGCTTGCCCGCCTTGCAATACTGCGTTTCCAATCGAGCAACCAGCGTTTCCGGGCAGCGAAACCTAAGTCTGCCCACCATCTTTCGGCGGCGCGAGCGGAGCGAACCGCACGGTTCAACTCACCCGCGCCCATTACCGCATACGTTCCGACTGTTTCTCCGGTGCGCGGATCGTAGGACGTCAGCACGTTCGATCGGCCCGATCCACCGGGATACACCACCACTTGTGGCTGCGCGGACTCGGCCATGGTCACCTCTTCGCAGTCATCCCCGCCCTGATACTCACTCGGTACACAGCGACCCCGCCGACGAGTGAGCACATTGGTTCCCCTGCATGCAGAGTATGGTCGCCGCCGCGCACCGACAAGGCGTCGCCGCTGCCCTTGCGCTGCCCCTGATCGGTCCGACCAGCGGTGATCCCGCGACGGCCCGCCCGCGTTCCCGAAATGTGAGTAACAACACAGTTAGGCCGCGCATCGACGGGATACGAGCGCAGGCCCGGTCGTACCGGGCCGGCCCGGTAACATCACGCCAGGCTGTCCGATCACCTCCGGAGGGCGCACTCAGCGGTGCGCTCCGGTGACCGATCGCCGCCCCCCGGCCGATAGTGGAGAGTTGATGCCGAGCTTGAACCAAGCAGATTCGCACGCGAGTGATCCAGCGGTCATCGTGGAGGATGTCCGAAAGTCCTTCGGCGACGTCCACGCGTTGCAGGGCATCAGTTTCACCGCGGCGAAGGCCAGTGTGCTCGGCATCCTCGGACCCAACGGCGCGGGCAAGACGACGACGGTGAAGATCCTGTCCACGCTACTGCGCCCGGATTCCGGCACAGCGGTCGTCGCGGGCCACGATGTGCGCAAAGATCCCGCGAGTGTGCGCCGCTCGATCATGATGACCGGCCAGTACGCCGCGCTGGACGAGAACTTGTCCGGCCGGGAGAACCTGGAACTCTTCGGCAGGCTGATGGGTCTGCGCAAACCCGCCGCACGCAGCCGCGCCGATGATCTGCTCGAACAGTTCGACCTGGTCAGCGCGGGTCGCCGTGCGGTGCGCAACTATTCCGGCGGTATGCGCCGCCGCGTCGACATCGCCTGCGGACTCGTCGTGCGTCCCGAAGTGGTTTTCCTCGACGAGCCGACGACCGGACTCGATCCGCGCAGTCGCCAGGGCGTCTGGGATCTGGTGCAGATACTGAAGAACCAGGGCATCACCGTCCTGCTGACCACGCAGTACCTCGAGGAAGCCGACGTACTCAGCGACCGGATCATCGTCATCGATAAGGGCACGGTGATCGCCGAAGGCACCGCCGACGAGCTCAAGGAGCGGACCGGAGGCAGCTACTGCGAAGTGGTTCCGCTCGATCCCACGCAGATGCCCCATGTCGCCGCCTCGCTCGGCGATCTGGTTCCCGCCGCGGTGCTGGCCGAACTCGACGGTGCCGACCGGATCTCCATCCCCGCGCCCGACGGTGCGGCCACTTTGGCCGAGGCGCTGCGCAGGCTGGATTCCGCCGGGGTCGACCTGGCCGACATCGGTCTGCGCAGGCCCTCGCTCGACGACGTATTCCTGTCGATCACCGGACATTCGGGTAGCCACGCATGACGGCCGCCACCGGCGAGCGAGCCGATCACCGGACCGACCCGGCCGCACTCTTCGCCGAACTACCCGTCGCCGAGCCCTCCTCCTTCGCGCAGTGGCGGGCGCTCACCGGTCGCGTCGTGTGGACCATGGCGACCAAGGGCGAGCTGATCGTCGCCTTCATCACGCCGCTGGTCTTCACCCTCGGCTTCTATCTGCCGCTGCGATTCGTGATGAAGTTCCACGGCATCGACTACGCGCAATTCGTCATGCCGGTCATCGTGTTGCAGACCATGGCCTTCACCATGATGTCGAACGCCCAACTCTCGGCGTTCGAAGCGCTCACCGGACTGAGTACTCGATTGCAGACCATGCCCATCGGCACGCTGGTGCCGCTGACGGCGCGGATCTGCGCGGGTCTGGTCCGCTCGGTCGTCTCGTTGATCGGGGCGGTGCTCTTCGGTCACATGATCGGGTTCCGGTTCGAGGCCGGGTTCGGGCAGGCCGCGCTGTTCTGCGCCTTCTCGCTGGGGGTCGGCACAGTGCTGGCGATCGGCGCCGATGGACTCGGCAGTGTGACCAAGAGTCCGGAATCGTTGAGTCAGGCGCTCACCCTGCCCACCATCATCTTCGGCATGCTGTCGTGCGGTTTCGTCCCGGAGGGCAACTTCCCGGAATGGATACGGCCGTTCGCGCGGAATCAGCCGATCTCCCAGTTCTCCTTCGCCATGCGCGATATGGCCGCCGACGGCGTGACCTGGCAGGTGTTGTGGGTTCCGTTGGTGTGGCTGGGCGGGTTGGCGATCGCGTTCATCCCGTTCGCGGTCTGGGCGAGTGTGAGGCGGGCATGAGTTCGGTGGAGATGACCCTGGAATCCGACGTGACACCCGGACCCGACCCGGATCCGGCGGCGCCGCCGCACTGGACCCCGCTGCCGACGGTCGAGCACGCGAGGTCCGAGAGCGCGTTCGCCACCTGGGTTTCGCACAGTCTCATCCAGTGCAAACGACTGCTCTACGGCTGGGCCCGCGACCCGGCGACCACCATCCAGACGATCCTGTACCCGGCTGTCACCCTGCTGATGTTCCATGTGGTGCTCGGCAATTCGATCAGCTCGGCCACCAGCAAACCCGCCGTCTACGGTCAGGTGCCGATGATCACGCTGGTGGCCGCCATGGCGGGCGCGGTGGTCAGCGCGCTGGGATTCAAGGTCGAGAAGGCCACCGGATTGCTCGGCCGCTTCTGGACCATGCCCGTGCACCGGGCCGCCGGTCTGACCGGGCGGTTGCTCGCCGAAGCGGTCCGGGTGCTCATCACCACGCTCGTCGTCATCGCGGTCGGTTTCGCGATCGGCTTCCGATTCGACCAGGGGCCGCTGGCGGCACTGGCCATGATCGGAATCCCGGTCCTGTTCGGCGTCGGCTTCGCGGTACTGGTCACCGCGTTGGCGACGATCACCGAGGGCGTGATGCTGGTCAGTCTCGTCAGCATCTTCAACACCCTGCTCATGTTCTTCAACACCGGTTTCGTCCCGGTCGGGGCCTACCCGGTGTGGTTGCAGGATGTCGTGGGGAACCAGCCGATGAGCTGCGCCATCGACGCCATGCGCGGACTGTCCTACGGGGGACCGGTCGCCGAACCGCTGCTGAAGACCGTGGCATGGACGGTCGGCATCGTCGCCGTCTTCGGCTATCCCGCGATCCGCGGTTATCAGCGCGCCGCCGAGACGGGAGCCTGAGTTCGTCACTCCGAGGCACCGGGACGGCGACGTTCCCGGTGCGTTTTTCCGGAAATATAGGACTGGTACTGGAGCGCGGTGGCCTATGTCCGAAGAATCACCTCATCCCCGATGGTGTCTTCGTTCCACTCGGTGCATTCAAGGACGAGCCTTCATGGATGCCGGTCGACAAGGTCATGATGGTGGTCGAGGTCACCAGTTCCGCCAGGAGATCCGGATTCCGTTCGGGAAGCCGCTCGAACTACCCTCGCCTTTCTCGTTCACCTTGGAAACGGTCGAATTCGACTAGGGAACCTTCAGGGCGGGTGGCGACGGCACATCATTCGACGCGGCGGGACAGCTGCTCCGAAACCCCGGGGAAGTCGAAATCCAGCCAGCGATCGCGGTTGGTCCAGCCGACCAGATCGTAGCGCCAGCGGAACGGCCAGGTGTGGGCGACGGTATCGAACAGCACCTTACCGAGGGCGGTGTAGTCGTCGTGGGCCGAGAGCAGGGCGCGCTGCCCGCGTTCGGATTCGGTGAAGAACGCCTCGAACATGGCGATCGATTGGTCGGTGGTGAGTCGGCCCAGGCCGTACAGGCCGCGCATTCGCATCCAATAGACCAAGCGCGCCCGCCACGGCCACAGCGCCTCGACCGGATCGCGACCTTCTCGCAGCGCGGCGACGGCGGTATCGACCAGGGCCAGTGAATCGGCGACGCTGTAGCCGGTGCACGGGTGCATCATCCCGCCGCGGGAGCCGAACGCAATCGCGGCGCGCACCCCCTTGCGCGGCGGCGGCTGATCGAGGGGATAGTGCGCGGCCTCGCTCGGTTCGTCGCCGGTGAGCCGGATGCCGTGGGCGGCAAGACGATTGAGAGTGCGCCTGCGCAATTCGTGCTGCGGCATGCCGCCGCGCAGCCCGAGGCTCGTCTCCTCGAAGACGACGGTTCCGTCGCCGAGCGGCACCGCGTACAGGAACGAGGGCGGCTCATCCGGTCCCGCGCCGTTCTCCGGCCGCCAATCCAGCAGTAGCCCTTCGTTATCGGCGACCATGGGGGCGGCGGTATCGGCGTCGACGAAGATGCCGTGGGCGCTCGCCGCGCGCCGCTGACCGAGGGACGGCAGTCCGCGGGTATCGAAAACCGTTGCGGCCCTGAGTATCGTGCCATCCGAGAGTTCGACCTCGTCGGCGCCGACCCGGGTCGCGCGGGCGGCGAAGACGGTCGCGTCGTCCAGTGGCAGCGCGGCGTGCAGACCGGGTTTGGACAACACGCAGTACGGGCGTTCGATCCGGTGCTCGGTCGCGGTCCAGACGGTGGGTGCGGGGATGCGGACGGCGATGACGTCGGCGGGCAGCCATTCCGGCAATTCGTCGACCCAGCAGGAGAAGGTGGGCGGCCACAGCCGGTCCGGGCGCGGATCGATAGCGGCGACGCGGAATCCGGCCAGCATCGCGCGATGGGCCAGCGCACGCCCGGTCGGACCGAGCCCGACCACGGCGATATCGAAGTCGCGGACCGCGCTGTCACTCATAAGGGCATTCAAATCGCTCGGGATCGGCCGGTGCAACTACCGGTGGCGAACCGCGCCGCGTGGCGCCCGCGCGCTATATGGGCGTGACCCAGGTGGTGATGTCGGCGTGTACGACCTCGACCCCGTGCTTGTCGTAGATCGAGACCGGCACGATCACCTCGCTGCCCTCGGTGATCCGCGTGAAATCCGGCACCTCCGCCAGTCGCGCCACCGCGCGCAGCCCGGTTTCGGCCTTGGCGAGGTAGCGCACGTTCATCGCCTTGGGAATCCAGCGGTGGGTCGACGGCACCGTCGCCTCACTGAGCATGCCCATCGCGACCTCGGCGAGATTGCACGCCGCGATCGCGTGATAGGTGCCGAGGTGGTTGTTGATGCCGAACCATTTGGGCGAGGTCACCTCGCACAGTCCCGGCTCCAGCCGCACCACATTCGGCAGTACGGTGCCGAAATACGGCACCCGCGCCACCATGCCCAGTGAGAACAGCGCGTGGCCCAGGCGATTGTCCGGCAGCTTCTTCCAGCCGCGATAGGTCGCGGTCTCCTTCGTCATGCCGGTATCTTACTCAGAAGTAAGTTCGATGCGGGCGCGACACGGGCATACTGGGTGAATAGGCCCTCGAGCTGCGCTTTCTCGGATGTGAGTGGCGGCGGTGGGGGCGGATTTGAAGTGGCAAGGGGCATCGGGCATACTGTTCGGGTTGCCTTGCACCGGGCCGCGTCTGTTCCCTGAGTGGAGTCGAACGAGGTCGGGCGAGGCGAGTAGTACCCAATCATGTACCTCGCTGTTTATCAGCGTGGGTACGTCCGGGACGAACGTTCCAGGCCTGAGATGAAGTTTCGATCCGGGCAGAGGAATGGGCGGAAAGGCGACACGCCCGACCGCGTGGACCGGAGAACCATGACAGATGAACAGCGGCGAAGATCGGGCGGTGCCCGGTCGTAGGTCTCTTCTGAGGCGTCTTTCGTGTGTTCGGACTGTGCAAATGAGGGTGGTACGGAAGCTCTGCTTCCGGATCACGAACGAAAGCGGAGAAAAGGACACTTAGCGTGGCGGGACAAAAGATCCGCATCAGGCTCAAGGCCTACGACCACGAGGCGATCGACGCGTCAGCGCGCAAGATCGTCGAGACGGTGACCCGTACCGGGGCACGTGTCGTCGGCCCGGTGCCGTTGCCCACCGAGAAGAACGTGTACTGCGTCATCCGTTCGCCGCACAAGTACAAGGACTCGCGCGAGCACTTCGAGATGCGTACGCACAAGCGGCTTATCGACATCCTCGACCCGACGCCGAAGACGGTCGACGCGCTGATGCGCATCGACCTGCCGGCCAGCGTCGACGTCAACATTCAGTGACGGGGACTCGAGATATGACTGACAACAAGAACCGGCCTGCGGCAGGGATTCTGGGCACCAAGCTCGGCATGACCCAGGTCTTCGACGACAAGAATCGGGTCGTTCCGGTCACCGTCATCAAGGCGGGCCCGAATGTCGTGACCCAGATCCGCACCGTGGAGCGCGACGGCTACAGCGCCGTCCAGATCGCCTTCGGCGCCATCGACCCGCGCAAGGTGAACAAGCCGACTTCCGGCCAGTTCGCCAAGGCCGGCGTCACCCCGCGCCGCCACGTCGCCGAGATCCGCGTCGCCGACGCCACCACCTTCGAGATCGGCCAGGAACTCTCGGCCGATGTCTTCGAAGAGGGCGCCTACGTCGACGTCACCGGCACCAGCAAGGGCAAGGGCTTCGCCGGCACCATGAAGCGTCACGGCTTCGCCGGTCAGGGCGCCTCGCACGGTGCGCAGGCCGTGCACCGTCGCCCGGGTTCCATCGGTGGTTGCGCCACCCCCGGCCGCGTGTTCAAGGGCATGCGTATGTCGGGCCGGATGGGTAACGACCGCGTCACCACCCAGAACCTGTCGGTTCACAAGGTGGACGCCGAGAACGGCCTGCTGCTGATCAAGGGAGCGATCCCGGGTCGCAAGGGCGGCGTCGTGATCGTCAAGAGCGCCGTGAAGGGTGGTGCGCACGCATGACCGTCAATACCGAGAAAAAAGGTTCCGCGGAGAAGTCCGTGAATCTCACGCTGCCGGTGAAAGAGATCGGCGGCAAGACCAACGGAACCGTCGACCTCCCCGCGGAGATCTTCGACGTGACCGCCAATATCGCGCTGATGCATCAGGTCGTCGTGGCGCAGCTCGCCGCGGCACGCCAGGGCACTCACGCCACGAAGACTCGTGGTGAGGTCCGCGGCGGTGGCAAGAAGCCGTACCGGCAGAAGGGCACCGGCCGCGCCCGTCAGGGCTCGACCCGTGCGCCGCAGTTCGCCGGTGGTGGCGTCGTGCACGGCCCGCAGCCGCGCGACTACAGCCAGCGGACCCCCAAGAAGATGAAGGCCGCCGCACTGCGTGGCGCCCTGTCGGATCGGGCCCGCAACGAGCGTATCCACGTGATCACCGAACTGGTCGCCGGGCAGACCCCGTCGACCAAGACCGCCAAGACCTTCCTGGCCGAGATCTCGGACCGCAAGAAGTTCCTGGTCGTCGTCGGTCGCGAGGATGTCGCCGCGTGGAAGAGCGTGGCGAACCTGGAGAACGTGCTGCCGATCGCTCCGGACCAGCTCAACACCTACGACGTGCTCAACAGCGACGAAGTGGTGTTCAGCGTCGAGGCCTTGAACGCCTTCGTGCACGGTCCGACGGAGTCGGCACAGAATGAACAGTCCGGCTCTGCTGTTCAGGAGGAGAGCAAGTGACCACCATCGCCGACCCCCGCGACATCCTGCTGGCGCCGGTCATCTCGGAGAAGTCCTACGGACTCATCGAGGAAGGCACCTACACCTTCATCGTGCACCCGGACTCCAACAAGACGCAGATCAAGATCGCCGTCGAGAAGGTTTTCGGTGTGAAGGTGACCAGCGTCAACACCGCCAACCGTCAGGGCAAGCGCAAGCGGACCCGCTTCGGTTACGGCAAGCGCAAGGACACCAAGCGCGCGCTCGTGACCATCTCGGCCGACAGCAAGCCCATCGAGATCTTCGGAGGCCCGGTCGCGTAAGCGGGCGGGAATCCAGAAAGCAGAGAAGAACTCATGGCAATTCGTAAGTACAAGCCGACTACCCCGGGTAGGCGCGGGTCGTCCGTTTCGGACTTCGCCGAGATCACCCGGTCCACCCCCGAGAAGTCGCTGCTGCGTCCGCTGACCAAGAGCGGTGGCCGTAACGCGCACGGTCGTATCACCACCCGGCATCGCGGTGGCGGCCACAAGCGTGCCTACCGTCTGATCGACTTCCGTCGGCTGGACAAGGACGGCATCCCGGCCAAGGTCGCTCATATCGAGTACGACCCCAACCGGACCGCCAATATCGCGCTGCTGCACTACGTCGACGGCGAGAAGCGCTACATCATCGCGCCGAAGGGCATCGCGCAGGGCACCCCGATCGAGTCCGGCCCCACGGCCGACATCAAGCCGGGTAACAACCTGCCGCTGCGCAACATCCCGACGGGTACCACCATCCACGCGGTGGAGCTTCGTCCGGGCGGCGGCGCCAAGCTGGCCCGTTCGGCCGGTATGAGCATCCAGTTGCTCGGCAAGGAAGGCCCCTACGCGACGCTGCGTATGCCCTCCGGTGAAATCCGCCGCGTCGACGTGCGCTGCCGCGCCACCGTCGGCGAGGTCGGCAATGCCGAGCAGTCGAACATCAACTGGGGCAAGGCCGGCCGTATGCGCTGGAAGGGCCGCCGCCCCACGGTTCGTGGTGTCGTGATGAACCCCGTCGACCACCCGCACGGTGGTGGTGAGGGCAAGACCTCCGGTGGTCGCCACCCGGTCTCGCCGTGGGGCCAGCCGGAAGGCCGCACCCGTAAGCCCAACCGCCCGAGCGACAAGCTCATCGTCCGCCGTCGCAAGACCGGCAAGAAGCGCTGAAGGAGGAGGTAAGAAATGCCACGCAGCCTCAAGAAGGGCCCGTTCGTCGACGACCACCTCCAAGCGAAGGTGGACGTTCAGAACGATAAGGGCACGAAGCAGGTCATCAAGACCTGGTCGCGTCGTTCGACCATCACCCCGGATTTCATCGGACACACTTTCGCCGTTCACGACGGTCGCAAGCACGTCCCGGTGTTCGTCTCCGAGAACATGGTCGGACACAAGCTGGGTGAGTTCGCGCCCACCCGGACGTTCCGGAGCCACGTCAAGGAAGATCGGAAGAGCAAGCGGCGATGACCACTGACAGCACAGCGACGCTTTCCCAGAATCCGACTGCGCGCGCGACCGCCAAGCACGTTCGCGTGACCCCGATGAAGGCTCGTCGTGTCGTGGACCTGGTCCGCGGCAAGCGAGTCGAGGACGCCCTGGCGATCCTGAAGTTCGCGCCCCAGGCAGCGAGCGAGCCGGTCGCCAAGGTCGTGGCCAGTGCCGCGGCGAACGCCGAGAACAACCTCGGCCTCAATCCGGCGACCCTGGTCATCTCGACGGCTTACGTCGACGAGGGCGCCACCATGAAGCGTTTCCAGCCGCGCGCCCAGGGCCGTGCGTTCCGGATTCGCAAGCGGACCAGCCACATCACCATCGAGGTCGAGAGCGTTCCCACCGCCGGTGGATCCACTCGTAACCGCCGGAAGGGAGGGGCAAAGTAAATGGGACAGAAAATCAATCCCCATGGCTTCCGCCTCGGTATCACCACCGACTGGAAGTCGCGTTGGTACGCGGACAAGCAGTACGCGGACTACGTCAAGGAAGACGTCGCCATTCGCAAGCTCCTCGCCACCGGCATGGAGCGGGCGGGCATCTCGAAGGTCGAGATCGAGCGCACCCGTGATCGCGTCCGTGTGGATATCCACACCGCGCGTCCGGGTATCGTGATCGGCCGTCGCGGTGCGGAAGCCGACCGCATCCGCGCCGAGTTGGAGAAGCTCACCAAGAAGCAGGTGCAGCTGAACATCCTCGAGGTCAAGAACCCCGAATCGGATGCACAGCTCGTCGCCCAGGGTGTGGCCGAGCAGCTCTCCAACCGTGTGGCGTTCCGTCGCGCGATGCGCAAGGCCATTCAGTCGGCCATGCGTTCGCCGAACGTCAAGGGCATCCGCGTGCAGTGCTCGGGCCGCCTCGGTGGCGCCGAAATGTCGCGCTCGGAGTTCTACCGTGAAGGTCGCGTTCCGCTGCACACGCTGCGCGCGGATATCGACTACGGCCTCTACGAGGCCAAGACCACCTTCGGTCGCATCGGCGTGAAGGTCTGGATCTACAAGGGCGACATCGTCGGTGGTAAGCGTGAGCTGACCGCCGCGAGCGCTCCGGCAGGCGATCGCGATCGTCCGCGCCGCGAGCGTCCGAGCCGTCCGCGTCGGTCCGGTTCCGCCGGCACCACGGCGACCAGCACCGAGGCCGGGCGCGCCGCCACCGCTGTGGCGGAGGCTCCGGCAGAGACACAGGAGGGCTGACGCAATGCTGATGCCTCGTAAGGTCAAGCACCGCAAGCAGCATCACCCGGGTCGTTCCGGCATGGCCAAGGGCGGCACCGCGGTGACGTTCGGCGAGTTCGGCATCCAGGCGCTGGAGCCGGCGTACGTGACCAACCGGCAGATCGAGTCGGCGCGTATCGCGATGACCCGCCACATCAAGCGTGGCGGCAAGATCTGGATCAACATCTACCCGGATCGCCCGCTCACCAAGAAGCCCGCCGAGACCCGCATGGGTTCCGGTAAGGGTTCGCCGGAGTGGTGGATCGCGAACGTCAAGCCCGGTCGCGTGATGTTCGAAATGTCGTACCCCAATGAGGAGACCGCTCGTGAGGCCCTGCGCCGCGCGATGCACAAGCTCCCCATGAAGTGCAGGATCGTGACCAGGGAGGAGCAGTTCTGATGGCTACTGGAACACCGGCCGCAGAGCTCCGCGAGCTCACCGAGGACGAACTCGTCTCCCGCCTGCGTGAGTCGAAGGAAGAGCTGTTCAACCTGCGCTTCCAGATGGCGACGGGTCAGCTGGACAACAACCGTCGGCTGCGCGTCGTTCGTCACGAGATCGCGCGCATCTACACGGTCATGCGCGAGCGCGAGCTCGGCCTGGCCACCGGACCCGCTGGCAAGGGAGATGCGGCATGAGCGAAAAAGTGGAAGGGCAGCGCAACAGCCGCAAGGTTCGCAGCGGCTACGTTGTCTCGGACAAGATGAACAAGACGATCGTCGTCGAGCTGGAAGACCGTCACCGGCACCCGCTCTACGGCAAGATCATTCGCACCACCTCCAAGGTGAAGGCGCACGACGAGAACGAGATCGCCAACATCGGCGACCACGTTCAGCTGATGGAGACCCGTCCGCTGTCGGCCACCAAGCGCTGGCGTCTGGTCGAGGTCCTGGAGCGGGCGAAGTAAGTCTGTTCCACGGCTGATAGTCGAATACCGAAGGCCCGTTTCCCCGAGGGAAGCGGGCCTTCGATATGTCGGCGGTCAGCGCACGCTGTCCGGGGCCGAAGCCGGCCACTGAACGGGTATCCCGCGTTCAGAATCCTTCCCGATGACCTGAATTCGGAATGAAGCCCGCGATCGCCATCCGGGAGCGACGGCGGGAGCGTTCGGGCAGGCGAGTTGCCCTCGAGCACGCCGGGAGGATGTGCGGCGTTCCCCGCGTCGAGGTAGACCGGCAATCCGTCCGTGAGCAATTCGGACTCACCCGGAATCCGCTCTGGAATGAGGTGTTTCGGGGTCGGGCCTGGCCGGACACTTCCAGCGGATGTCGACAGATTTCCCGCACATCCTTCGAAGAATGTCCGCTGAGACCGCACAACACTGTGCGCGCGCCCGCCGTCTGGTTGGCTGGACTCGTGGGGTTCACAGGGGCCCACGGTTCTACGCGGCGCGGTCGTCGGCCCCGACGGCAGACCGGCGCATACCCACGAGCCGCATCCGATGCGGGCGATGTTGCGGGAACTCGCGGATGGACCGTGGCCGGATTTCGTGATCGCCGACCACGGGTGGGCCGGGGCCGCGGGCGAGGCGGGTATCGCGACCGTCGGATTCGCCGATTGCAACGATCCCGCGCTGTTCGCGGGGCAGGCCGAGGGCAAGATCGTGGTCGCGGTACCGCTCGATGATGGGATTCGGCCCGAGCACCACTACGAACCGTTGATCGCCTACTTGCTGGGATGCGCCGGTCTCGCCGATTGATCCGAGCGGCAGGGGTCAGCCCACCGCGTGGGGGCGGCGGACCTTGGTGACCGCGTCCAGAACCCTGGCGACGGTGGAGGTGGGAACGCCGACTTCGTTGCCGATACCCGCCGGGGTCCACGACTGGTCGGCGAGGGTCAGGATGTCCGCGATCTGCGCGACCGGGAGCCGGGACAAACCGCGGTCGATAATGGCGCGGGCGACCGACCAGATCTCCACGTCACCGTCGAGTTCGGCGTCGGGCTCGTCGAGTTCTGCGCGTTCGACCTGCTCGACCGCTTCGCGGGCGGCGGCGATCGCATCCAGGGTGATGCGCGGGTGACGTGGCTCGGGGCCGGGGTCGGCATCGAGGGTGAGTTGTTCGGAATCCGTTGCGGCGGAGGGGGACTGATCGGGTGTGGGGGTCGCGGGTCGGGCGAGGCTCTTGCGGGTGGACTCCGCTGTCGGCGCGGTGTCGGGGCCGGTCAGGGGGAGATCCTCGAGGGGGATCAGCGGCGGTTCGGCGGGCGGGTGATCGGGGGCGGCGGGTTCCTGGCTTTCGGGGGATTTCACGGACGTCGGGTGTGAATCGACCGGAACGAGATGTGGCGCGCGGTTGTCGGCTCGCTCGGTGGAGTGGTTCTGGAGAGGCAGGCGCGGTTCGGGGGCCGTGGCGGCGACCAGCGCCGACCCGGCCGGGTGCCCGTTCATGGCGTTCTGGCGGGCGGCCCGCTCGTAGGCGAGTGAGGCGACGGATCCGTTGATGCGGTGCGGCGTCGCTGTCGAACCGCCGTTCGAATCGCCGGTCGGATCGTCATCGATCGGCTCCGGCGCCTGCGGCTCGGTCACGGTTGTGGTTTCCAGCCCATCGTGCGATTCGGCCGCGAATCCGCTGCCGCGCGTGCCGATGTTCTCGGCGGCATGCGGGTCGGCAACCGGCGAATAGTCCTCGCTAACAGCCACTTCCCGCCGTGTCTGTGGATCTGTGGCGCGGGCGTACTCGGCTACCGGGGCCAGCGGGACGTCTCCAGCCGTATCCACAGCGACCTGGTCCGATGTGCTCTCCTCCGTGCGCGCGGCACCGCCGATCGGCCGCGACTCGCGCGGCTGGTCGGGCGCGGGGTGCGGGACGGAACCGTCGACATCGTGTACCGCACGACCGTTGGCGGTGCGGACGGTGCGCCCGTTCGTCCTGGCGGTAGTGGCCGCGCCGTTGGCGGACGTCCTGGCCTCGGCAACCGCCACCAATTCGTGGGCGAAGATCTCCGAGGCACGTTCCTCTATCCACCGAGCCGATGGCGCGTTGCCGTTGTTCCGGCGTGCGGGCTCGGAGCCGTTGCGCCCCGGAATCGAATGCGGAGCCGCACCGTTCACGGCCGTCGAGGTATGCCCGTTCCTGTCGGCTGCGTCGTGCGACGTCGCGCCACCGCCCCCGTTGCGATAACCGTGCCCGTTCGTCCGGGGGCGCTCGCTCGGTTCCGGGTCCCGCGGGATGTGAGCGCCGTCGAGCCGGGTCATCGGAATCGACCGCGGCAGCGAATCGTCGGCGGTCTCGCGCGGTGCGACCGCGGCGGTCGGCACATGCTCGACAGCCGGATCCGCGGTGCGCTCGCCGGGCAGCTCGCGGTAGTCGGCGGAGCTGTCGACCGAGGGCGCGTAGATACTTCCGCTCAGTTTCGGCGCCGCGGTGTCGTCCACGATCGGCACACTGTCGATGAGCTGCGCGTACCGCGCGGAAACCCAGGCGTGTAACCAGATCACCACGCCGACCATCACCGGCGCGATGGCGTATTCGGCGGCCTTGCCCCAGTGCCCCGCGGTCAGATGCGGACCCGCGTTGAGTGCGACGGTGGTGCCGAGCAGGGCGAATTCGAAGAAGGCGACCTTGCCGCGCGGCAGTTCGCGACCCCAACGGGCGGCGGTGGTGGCGACGACCATGATGGTGATGATCGGGATCGAGATCATGGCTTCGATGCCGTAACTGAGCCAGTAGAGCGGATCGGACATATCGCCGCTCGGCACCAGGTTGTGTTGCACGTTCACCCCGGCCCAGACCATGCCGAGTACGACGACCCCGATCAGCGCCCGCGACGACCATTCCGCGCGCCGGTACAGCTGGGCCAGTCTGGCGTCCTGATTCGCCACCCGGCGTCGCGCCGCCAGCGCCCGCCGGTGCCAGCGCGCATCGGCCTCATCCACCCGCTGGATGGCCGCGGCGTTGCGCCGGTTGCGTTTCTCGGCTGTCAGTTCGTCCTGGAGCGCCCGTCGTCGCTGGCCGCGGCGCTGTTCGCGAATCCACTCGGCCAGTTCGCGTTCGGCCGCGATCTCGGTGTCGGACAGCACGTCGACCAGAGCGGAGTCGTGCTGGAGCGGCAGCTTGCCACGCGCCGTCGCGACCCGGTGCGCCAGTGCGGCGATCTCGGAATTGCCGGTCGACTGTTCGTCGGGCATCGCGAACCTTCCCTGGAACGGGTATCGTGCCGATTCATCGGTGGCGACAAGTGTGCTCGAACATATGTTTGATCGCAGTGAGAGTAATCCGGGTGCCCCGCCGAGGTCAATGCCAACGGACGCCACATTGTGAACACTACGTATTCACGCTGGTAGCGCAGGTTGAATGTGGAACCAGCACGGCGGACGCGGTCACGCGTGTCACTCGAATCGCCCGGAATGCCGGGGTTCGTTATCGCGGAAATAGTGCGTACGAGGCGGAAACAAGGGCTGTCCGCCGCATCGATTTTCGGTGACTCGCGCAGGCCGTCACCGAACTGTCGTGATAAGTCCGAGATGCGCCGAACCCGATGCCGGAACGGCGTGGAAACGGCTGATCGAGTTCGGGTATGTCGGCCATTCCTGGTTATTCGACAAGGTTGCGACTGACTTGCCGTACGCGCGACGCGATCAGGAGACGGTGGCGTGCCACACGATGGCGGCGGCGAGCGCTCCCGCGCCGTTGACCGACCAGTGCAGGGCGATCGGGGCGAGCAGACTGCCGCTGCGCCGACGCAGCCAAGTGAATACGCAACCCGCTGCCGCGGTGGCCGCGACGGCGAGCAGGATGCCCGCGATCTGACCGGTGACACCGCCGCCGAGGAATCCGGTGAGACCTCGATTATTGGTGGTCAAGCCGAGTGAGGAGGCGATATGCCACAGACCGAAAAGCAGTGAACCCGCGGCGAATACCCCGCGGGTGCCGTAGGCCCGATCGAGGGTGCCGTGCAGGACACCGCGGAAGGCGAGTTCCTCCGGTATCACCGTCTGCAACGGGATGACGATCATCGAGGCGATGAGCGCGCCGGAGATGGTGGCGTAGCGGTCGGCGAGGAAGAACGGACGGGTCACCGGCAGTAGCGCGCCGATTGCCACCACGGTCAACACGAGGCCGACGGCGGCGATCCCGTAGAGCGTGCCGCGCCGCCAGTGCCGGGGCGAGAGACCGAGTTCGTGCCAGCCGAGGCCGCGGCGGCGCACCAGCGCGAGCAGGATGACCGCCGCGATGGGAACGGTGACGATACTCGCCCACGCGGTGGTGAAATGCGCGATCAGATTGGTTCCCGCGAGAACCACGACGACGACGGCCACATCGATAGACGCATGTAGTCGGTGGCGGGGCCGGGCCGCTTCCTCGAGGTCGGTGTCAAGCACTCGGCCCAGTGTACGGACGGACGCTGAGGCCCTCAGCCTGCCCAGCCTTCGGGATCGGTCCACGCCTGGAGCGATCGCTGTGTCCGGAACCGCCGGGGCTCGCCGCTGATCGGATCGGTGAACTCCAGCGTCGCCGCCAGCAATTGCAGCGGCCTGGTGAAATCGTCGACCGGCTTATCGGTCACCGCCGGATAGAAGTCGTCACCGAGAATCGGCAGGCCGAGGCCGTTCATATGCAGCCGCAGTTGATGGGTGCGCCCGGTATGCGGCCGCAGCCGGTAGCGGGCGAGTCCTTCGCGCTGTTCCAGCAGTTCCACCACGGTTTCGGCATTGGGCTCGCCGTCGACCTCTTGCGCGGCGAGCACCTGCTTCTCCTTGATGATCCGGCTGCGGATCGTCCGAGGCAGCTCCAGCGCCGGATCGTAGGCCGCGATGGCCTCGTATTCCTTGCGCACGGTGCGACGGTGGAACATCGTCTGATAAGCCCCGCGTTTGGCCGGATCGATGACGAAGAGCACCAGTCCCGCGGTTACCCGGTCGAGCCGGTGTGCCGGTATGAGGTCCGGCAGGTCGAGTTCGTGGCGCAGCCGAACCAGCGCCGTCTGCCGAATGTGCTGACCGCGCGGAATCGTCGCCAGGAAATGCGGTTTGTCGATGACGAGCAGGGTGTCGTCGCGGTGCACGATGCCGATGTCGAACGGGACGTCGGTCTCCTGCGGCAGGTCGCGGTGGAACCAGACGGCGCCGCCGGGCGCGTAGGGGGCGTCGGGCGCGATCGGCCCGTCCAGATCGACGATAGCTCCGGCGTGCAGCAGCTCATCGATCCGCGCGGGATCGACCCGGGGCAGCCGTTCGACCAGGTGCTCCCGGATGGTTGCCCAGGTACCGTCCTCCGGCAGTCGTAGCCGGGCCGGATCCAAGCCGAACCGCTTGGGCAACGGCGGCTGCTGCCTCCTTCTCATCGGAGACGACCCTAGTCTTCGCCCATCGGTTGCCGGCGGCGGGGTGGAACCCGGCTCAGAATCCGCGCAGCCGGTCCGGCGTGATGCGGATCACGACCGGGTATTCGGCGTAGAACTGCTCGGGTGTCATCGAGATGCTGATCATCCCTTCCGTGTATTTCGTTGTGTAAGCGGCGATTTCCGCATCGCTCGGGCGTTCGGAATCGATGCGGGCGGTGCCGGTGAGTACGGCGACCTCATCGCCGTGCTCGGTGCTGTTGAGATTCAACGAAATTCGCGAATTACGAGCTATATTGCGGACTTTCGGCTTATCGGCTTGGCTGAATATCAGGAATTCGCCGTCGCGCCATTGGAACCAGACGGGATTCGGCTGCGGTGTGCCGCTCGGGCCGACCGTCGTCAACCAGATGACATTCTCACTGTTCAATCGCTCGGCGACCCTGGCGCCGAGTTCGGTGCCGGTATCGACGACGGATGCTGAAGTGGTCATAATCGTCGACAACGTCACCGCTCGGCGTTGGATTCCGAGCCCGTCCGGGTTGTCCGATTCCCGCAAGATCGCGTCCTGACAACTGGAACGAACGCTCGTGCGCCGTCGGCCGGCGGCTGGAACCGGCCGCGGTCTGAGGGCTTTCGACGAGCGCCGCCCGCGACCCGAGGTAGCGGGCGGCTTCGTTGTGGGGCGGCTGTCACTTCCAGTAGGCCTGGGATTTGATCGCGTTCCTGGGCAGCCCGTGGGTGGTCTTGAGGGTTTTGACGATCGAGCGGGTGGTGGCCCCGTCGCAGGCGACCCAACCGAACGCGTCCTTGCCGCAGGTTATTTCGAGCGCCCGCTCCCGCAGCAACCGGCCGTCGTCGACCCGCTGCAACCAGGTCACCTCGTGGTGCGGTCTATCGCGCACCGGCAGGGTCTTATCCGATTCGTACTGCCATTCCAGCCAGACTCGCGCGGGGACGTCGCCGATGGCGTCCAGGAGCGAGTTGATCGCGGGCAGCGAGGCGGTATCGCCGAAGATGAGATATTCGCTCGGCGCGGTTTGCGGCAGTTCGAATTTGGAGCCGAGCACGCTCGCTTCGAGTGGGTCGCCGACGGAGGCGTTGCTCGCCCAGTCCGCGGCGGGGCCGTGGTGCAGGGCGAATTCCATCCAGAAGCGGTCGCCCGCCGGATCGGGGTCGACGAGGGTGAACGCGCGGTGATGCAGTTTGTCGCTGTCCGGCTCCGGAATCCACACGCGGATCCACTGGGTGGGATGCACGGGGTGGTCGGACAGCAGCCCGCCGGCGTCGAAGCCGAGCCGCACGAATTTATCGGTGACCTCTTCGGTCGATGTCACGGTGAGCCGGTAGTCCTTGCCGCCCCACGCCTTGACAACGACGCCGCTGAATCCTCTGCTCATGCGTTCAGCAGCCCGTGCCGACGAAATTGCCGATGGTGCATACCGATTCCTGGGTCAGCTTCCAGGTGCCGCCGACCTGTCGCCAGGACAGATCGAAGTACCACGGCTCGTAACCGTCGGTGGCGGTCAGCAGCTGGGCGTACACCAGATCGCCGTCGCTGGTGACCGGGCCGACGACATCCCAGCGCCATCCGGCGGGCGCGATCGCGATCAGCGTGGCGGCGCGATCGAACGCGGGCAGGCCCGCTTCGCCGGTCTCCAGCTCTGCCGCCCGTGCCGAGCGCGATCCACCCGCGTTGAGCAGGATCGATACCTTGGCCCGGAGTTCGCCGACACCGGGGGTGTTCGCGCGCAGCGGGGCCGTCGACGGAGCGGCGGTGGCGACCGAGGCGGTGGCGACCGAGGTGGTGGCGACGGCGCCGAGCCCACCCGTCAGGACCGAGGCCGCGATCGCGATAGCGCCCAGGGTCTTTCGGCTGATTCCGATCATGTGTTCATTCCCATCGTTCCGGTGCGGTCCGCCCGTGGTCGGGTCGAGCATGCGTCTTCACTGTAAGGTAAGCCTATGCAAACATAACCCCACGGGTGCGGTCGATGTGGGCGCGCCCACGGATATGACGCGAGTCGAGAGTGGAGAACCGGTGGGAACGCTAGTAGTGGTCGGTGCTGGGCCGAAGGCGATCGCGGTAGCGGCCAAGGCGCATGTGCTGCGTGAACTGGGGTTGCCCGCGCCGCGCGTCGTAGTCGTCGAAGCGCAAGCGGTCGGCGGGAATTGGCTGCCGAGCGGCGGCTGGACCGATGGACAGCATCGCCTCGGCACCAGCCCGGAAAAAGATATCGGCTTCCCGTACCACTCGACTTGGGCGCGGGGCCGCAACCGTGCCATCAACGAGGCCATGATGGCATTCAGTTGGACCTCGTTCCTGATCGATCAGGGCACCTACGCCGAGTGGATCGACCGGGGCCGACCGAGTCCGCAGCATCATGTCTGGGCCAAATACCTGCAATGGGTCGC
Source organism: Nocardia sp. NPDC005366 (assembly GCF_040606855.1). NCBI lineage: Bacteria > Bacillati > Actinomycetota > Actinomycetes > Mycobacteriales > Nocardiaceae > Nocardia > Nocardia sp. NPDC005366. The sequence goes on along the minus strand of NZ_JBEXFQ010000005.1, from coordinate 262,602 downwards.
GCGCGCGATCGATATCGAGGTCGTCTACGGCACGGTGCGCTCGATCGCCGCCGCGGGCGACGGCTGGCAGGTGACCGCGGTGGACGGCGACGGCGTCGCGACAGAGATCGCGGCGGACGGGCTGATGATCACCGGCCAGGGACGCAGCGAGAAGGCGCTCACCAAACATCCCAAGGTGCTCAGCATCGCGGAATTCTGGGATCTGGCGGGCAGGCGCAGTCTTCCCGTCGCCTCCCGCGTCGCGGTGATCGGCGGTGGCGAGACCGCGGGTTCGGCATTGGACGAGTTGATCCGCCACGGCATGCTGTCGATTTCGGTGATCTCGCCGATGGCGACCATCTATACCCGCGGTGAGAGCTATTTCGAGAACTCGCTGTTCAGCGATCCCATCAAATGGGGCGCGCTGAGCGTCGACGAGCGCAGGGATGTCATCCGGCGCACCGATCGCGGCGTGTTCTCGGTCCGGGTGCAGGAGAGTCTGCTGGCCGACAATCGTGTCCACCACATGCAGGGCAGGGTGGTCAGGGTCGCGGATCAGGACGACGCCGTCGCGCTGACACTGCGCAACGAGATGCGCCCGGACCAGGTGCATACCTGTGATCTGGTGATCGACGCGACCGGTGGCCGTCCGCTGTGGTTCCTCGAACTGTTCGACGCCGATGCGGCGGATCTGCTCGAACTCGCGGTCGGCGGTGAGCTGACGCAGTCGCGGATCGAGGCGGCCATCGGCTACGACCTGGCGGTGTCGGGCCTCGACAGCAAGTTGTACCTGCCGAATCTGGCCGCGCTGGCCCAGGGACCGGGATTCCCGAACCTCAGTTGCCTCGGCGCACTGTCGGATCGGGTGTTGCAGACGGCGACGGTCCGTCAGGCGGCGGCTCGACGCTAGGGCCCAGCGCTGGCTCGGCGCGGGGACTCGGCCGCTCCGTCGAGCGCTCCGGGCGCGCACCCAGCCCGGCGAAAGTAGGCTAGGCTAACCTTTGCAATCGCTAGGGAAGGTTCATTTCATGCGTATCGTGTCGTTCGGATTCCAGACCTGGGGTCGTAAAACCCTGCAGGCCTTGATCGACTCGGAACATGAGGTGGTGCTCGCGGTGACGCACCCCGCGAGCGAGCAGTCCTACAAGGCGATCTTCTCGGATTCGGTCGAGGAACTGGCGCGCGAGCACGGGATCGCGGTGCATCTGACCGAACGGGCCGATGCCGAGACCATCGACCTGGTGAAGCGGGCCGAACCCGATGTCATCGTGGTCAACAGCTGGTACACCTGGATGCCCGCCGAGCTGTACAACCTTCCGCCGCACGGCACCCTGAACCTGCACGATTCGCTGCTGCCGGAATTCACCGGCTTCTCGCCGGTGCTGTGGGCGCTGATCAGCGGCGCCTCCGAAACCGGCCTGACCGTGCACCGCATGGACGAGGGTCTCGACACCGGCGACATCATCGTGCAGCGCTCGATCCCCATCGGCCCCACCGATACCGGCACCGAACTGGTGCTGCGCGGCATGGAGTTGATTCCGGACGCGATCAACGAGGCGCTGGCCGCGCTGGAAGGCGGCACCGCGGTGTGGCGTCCGCAGAGCAGGGCCGAACGCACCTACTTCCACAAGCGCTCCGATCGCGACAGCCGGATCGACCTGACCTGGTCGGCACAGGATCTGGAGCGTTTCGTGCGCGCGCTGTCCGCGCCGTATCCGCGTGCGTTCAGTCACTACCGCGGCGAACGTATCGAGGTGCTGTCCGCGCGGGTGTCCGAGGCGCGCTACGGCGGCACACCGGGACGCGTCATCGCGCAGGAGGGTGGCGGCGCCGTGGTGACGGGAGTCGATTCCCATCGCGGCGGCAATCACGCCCTGGTGGTCACCCGGGTGCGCACCGCCGACGGCGTCGAACACGACGGAGCCGAATTCTTCGCGCGCGGTGGATATCTCACCGATCAGTGACCTGATCGGCGTACCGCCGCCTGTCCGGCGCATCCGGACATCGAGCCCGACAGACGATTCGAAGGACGAATATGGCAGACGACATTCTCGAGCGCCGCAAGCAGCTGTTGCAGAGGCGCTTGCGTGAGCAGGGTGTGCAGGCGTCGCCCCGGGAACAGCCCGCCGCGGCCAGGCGCGGTGGCGAGCCGAGCGCGCTGTCGGCGGCCCAGCGGCGGATGTGGTTCGTGCAGCGGCTCGATCCGAGCGACACCACGCTGAATGTCTGCGTGGCCTACCGGCTCGACGGACCGGTCGATCCGGACCGGCTGCGGGCCGCGTTCGCGACCATCGTCGCCAGGCACGAGGTGCTGCGCGCCACCTACCACGTCGACGACAACGGTGAGCCGTATCAGGTCTCCCGTGACGACGCCGAATTACCCTGGCAGCAGCACGATCTCACGGACTTGCCGGATAGCGTCCGGCAGCGGCGGGTCGAGGTGCTCGCGCGCCGCGAATTCGCCCGCCCGTTCGCGTTGGCCTCCGATCTGCCGTTGCGTCCCACGCTGATCCGCACCGGCGACGAGTCGTCCGTGCTGGTTCTCGTCGTCCACCACATCGGCTGGGACGACGACTCGTGGCCGGTCTTCTTCGCCGAACTCGACGCGGCCTACCGTGGCGAGGACGCGCTGCCCGAAATCCGCGCCCAGTACGTCGATGTCGAGGTGCTCGGCCAGTCCGAGCGCGAGGACAGTGCGGGCCTGGAGTTCTGGCGTGACGCGCTGACCCCGCTGCCCGAGCGGCTGGAACTGCCGAGTAAGCGGGCACGCGGCGCGAGTTCCAAGAGCGCGGACCGCGTGGTGCGCGAGCTGCCCGCGGAGCTGATGGAGCTGGTCGCCTCGACCGGTCGGGCACATTCGGCGACCCCGTTCACGGTGCTGCTCGCGGGGTTCCAGGCCCTGGTCCATCGCTACACCGCCGCGACCGATTTCCTGATATCGATGCCGGTGACCAACCGTCGCGACGCGAGCGCGGAGGCGCTGATCGGATATTTCGGCAATGCCGTGCTCGTACGCGCGACACCGCTGGGCGCGGATACCTTCGCCGCGCTGCTCGATCGGACCAGGGACAGCGTCGTCGGCGCGTTCACCCACCGGGATATCGGCGTGGATCGGGTGATCCAGGCGGTGAGCCCGGAGCGGGTCGCGGGGAAAGACGCCATGTCGCAGCTGGTTCAGCTCAGCTTCGGTGTGCGCGGCCAGGCCGACGGATTCGACCTGCCGGCAATCACGGCGACCGAACTGGCGCTCGGCAGCGTCGTCGCCCAGGAACCGCTCGGCCTGATGGTCGTCTCCGATGACGCGGGCTCCCGGCTGGAGGCCACCTACCAGGTCGACGAACTCGAACGGTCGATGGTCGCGCAGTTGCTCGACCACTATGTGCAATTGCTCGACAGCGCGTTGCGAGATCCCGCGCGGCGCCTGCGCGATCTCGACCTGCTCGGCGACGCCGACCGCGAGGAGCTGCTCGCGGTATCGCACGGCAGGCTCGTCGACGAGCCGCCGACCACCGTGGTCGCCATGTTCGAGCGCCGCGTCGACGCGACCCCCGACGCCATCGCGGTGGTATCCGACGAGGTCGAACTGTCCTACCACGCGCTGAATCAGCGGGCGAATCGGTTGGCGCACTGGCTGATCCAGGGCGGTGTCGGTCCGGAAGATCTCGTCGCGCTGCGCCTGGCCACCTCGGTGGAATTCGTCGTCGCGATCCTGGCCGTGCAGAAGGCGGGCGCGGCGTACCTGCCCATCGACCCGGCCTACCCGGCCGAGCGCACCGAATACCTGCTCGACGACGCCCGACCCAGGCTGACCCTGGACGAGGTGACGATCGCCGCCGCCGAGAAGGACGCGGCGACGCTGCCCGATCGTGATCCGGTCGATGCCGACCGTTCGGCGGCCATGCACCCGTCGAATACCGCCTATGTCATCTACACCTCGGGTTCCACCGGCAAACCGAAAGGTGTCGCGGTCCCGCACGACGCGATCGCCGAACATCTGTCCGGCTTCGACGCGGAGTGGGATCTCACCCCGCGAGACCGGGTACTGCAATCGACGTCGGTGAGTTTCGACGCGTCCCTGCTCGATATCTTCGTCACGCTGACCGCCGGTGCGCGCGTGGTGATTCCGAAGCCGAACGCCTACCGCGACATTCCCTACGTCGCGGATCTGGTCACCCGCCACGGCGTCACCGTGCTGCATATGGTGCCGTCGATGCTCGCCACCTTCCTTGTACTGCCCGAGGTGAACGATTGGCGCACGCTGCGCCGCGTTCCGGTCGGCGGGGAGGCGCTCGCGGGCGAGGTGGCCGACCGTTTCGCCACCCAGTTCGACGCGGAGCTGCGCAACCACTACGGCCCGACGGAGGCGGTGGTGTGTTCGGCGCATATGGAGGTCGACGGCCCGCAGGGCAACGGCATCGTGCCGATCGGAGGGCCCAACCAGAATGTGTACCTCTATCTACTCGACGACGCCTTGCAGTTGGTGCCGTCGGGTGTCGTCGGCGAGATCTACCTCGGCGGACGTCAGCTGGCGCGCGGATATCTGCACCGGCCCGGTCTGACCTCGGAACGGTTCGTGGCCGATCCCTTCCTGGCGGGCGGGCGGCTCTATCGCACCGGTGACCTGGCCCGCCGCAATGGCGCGGGCGAGATCGAATTCATCGGCCGAGCCGACGAACAGGTCAAGGTGCGCGGGCACCGGATCGAACTCGGCGAGGTCGAGGCCACCGTCACCGATCATCCCTCGGTCGCGCATTGCGTGGTGATCGTCGCCGAGCACGAGATGCTCGGCCCGATCCTCGCCGCCTACGTCGTGCCCGCGTCCGGCGCCGAGGTCGACCTCGACGAGATCCGCGCCCAGGTGGCGACGACGCTGCCGGAGTACATGGTGCCCTCGGCCTTCGCCGTCATCGATGAGGTGCCGCTCACCGCGCACGGCAAACTGGACAAGCGGGCGCTGCCCGCGCCCGCGTTCGCCGAGACGCGCGCGTATCGGGAGCCGCGGACCCCGACGGAGGTCCGCATCGCAGGACTCTTCGCCACGCTGTTCACCCGCGAACGGGTGGGCGCCGATGACTCGTTCTTCGAACTCGGCGGCCATTCGCTGCTCGCGGCGCGGCTGATCACCATGATCCGCGCCGAATTCGGCATCGAGATCGATATGCGCGTGCCGTTCGACAAGCCGACGGTGACCGCGCTGGCCGCCCACCTGGTCGCGGCCTTTCGCGCCGAATTCGATATCGACCTCGATGAGATCGACGGCTTCGAGACCGCCGACGCGGCGACCGAGCCCGCGCCTGTCGTCGAATCACGCGCCGCGAAACCGGATCTGGTGCGCAAAGCGCGTCCGGAGCGTATTCCGCTGTCGTATTCCCAGCGCGTCTACTGGTTGCAGCGGCGGCTGGAAGGCGCGATCGACGGCGAGAACGTCAGCTACCCGGTGCGTTTCGACGGACCGCTCGATGTCGGCGCGCTGCGTGCGGCCATCGATGACGTGGTCGCCCGTCACGAATCGCTGCGCACCACATTCCCGGAACACGAGGGCACGCCCTACCAGCTGATCGCCGCGGCCGGACCGGTGCCGGTGCCGCTCGTGCGGATCGGCGGGGCCGACGATGTCGACGCCAGGCTGGCCGAGGAACTCGCGGCTGATTGGGATTACGTCTTCGACCTGGCCGCCGAGCCGATGGTGCGGTTGCGCCTGCTCGAACTCGACCCGGACACCCATGTGCTGTCCATCCTGATGCACCACATCATCGCGGATATGCGGTCCTGCCAGATCTTCCTCGACGATCTCACCTTCGCCTACCGCGCCCGGCTGGCGGGCGAGGCCCCCGGCTGGTCCGAATTGCCGATCCAGTTCGCCGATTTCGCGATCTGGCAGCGCGAGATATTCGACCGCGGCGCCGATCGCGAGGTCAGCGCCTACGGACAGGCGCAGCTGGACTACTGGCGCACCACCCTCGCCGGTCTGCCCGACGAGATCTGCGTCGCCCACGATCACCCGCGTCCCCTAGTACTGGGCCGCAACGGTTTCAGCGCGGCGCGCGTTGTGCCCGCCGCGACCTGGAATGCGCTGCGCGCCAGGGCCGATGAGGTCGGCGCGACCGAATTCATGCTCTGCCAGGCGGTCAGCGCGGCGGTCGTCAACGTCCTCGGCGGTGGTGACGACGTGGCGATCGGCGCGGCGGTCGCCAACCGGATCGGCCAGGCCACCGATGAACTCGTCGGCTTGTTCGCCAACGTGGTGGTGATGCGCCACGATGTCGCGGGCAACCCGACTCCGCGCGGCATGCTCGAGCGCACGCGCAATGCGGCACTCGACGCGATCAGTCACCAGGGCGTGCCCTTCGAGCGGCTGGTCGAGACGCTGAATCCGGCCCGCTCGCTGTCGCGTAATCCGCTGTTCCAGGTGATGATGCACTTCCGGCATCGCCCGACCACGGTGCCGTTCACCGAGGACGGGTCGACCACCCTCAGTGGGATCGCCGGGTACTACGACGTCTCGTTCATGGACTTCCACCTCGACTACTCGGTGCAGGCCAACGGCGATCTCATGGCGCGCGTCGTGGTGAATCCGGATCTGTACGAGGCCGAGACCGGTCAGATCTTCGCCGACGTGCTGGTCGGCGTGCTCCACGCCTTCGCCGAACAGCCGGACCGGGCCGTCGGCGACCTCGACGTACTGCCCGAGGACTGGGACACCGGCCGTTCGGTGGTCCGCTACGCCGCCGCCGCGGTCGAATCCGGATACGTCGCGCCGCAGACCGACACCGAGCGCACACTGGCCTCGATCCTCGAGGACCTGCTCGAGATCACCGATATCGGCCGCGAGGACGGGTTCTTCGGACTCGGCGGCGACAGCGTCATCGCCATCAAGTGGGCGGCGCGGGCGGCGGAAGCGGATCTGCCGCTGAGCCCGCAGATGGTGTTCGAATACTTCACGATCGCGGATCTGGCCGCCGCGGTGGACGATGCCATCGCCAATCCGCCCGAGGCGTCCGCCGCCGACGCGGCCGACGAGCGGGAGCACGCGCCCATGTCGGCCTCGGGCCTGGACGCGGACGCGCTTGTCGCGCTCCAGAGTTCGTGGGCGGCGCGAGGCTGATCGCTCGGAACTCGATCGCCCCGGGTCACACGAGAGATCGTGTGACCCGGGGCGGCGACCTGCCCTCCCGGCGGTTTACTTGGCGATATTGACCAGTGCGGGCGTCAGCTTGTCCAGGATGTACGGAATGGATTGCACGGTCGGCTGATTGACCGCGGTGATCTCCTGCGTGCTGAGGAAGACCACCCCGCCCTTCTTGACCGAGGGCAGGTCCGCGTAACCGGGCAGCTGGCGGTACTTCTCCTCCATGCCGGGGGTGTAACCGGCCAGCAGCAGATCCGAGGTCAACTCGTCGATCCGTTCCGGTGACAGCGAGACACGGCCCTGACTGGCGGGCAATTCGGTGAGGTTCTTCGGGATCGCGAGGCCGAGCTGCCCGAAAACCTTGCCGGAACCGTCGTTCGGGTCGGTCAGCACCATGAGCTGTGTCGGGCCGCCGAGCCAGGTGCTGGCGAAGCTCTTGCCCTTCAGGCCCGGATTCGCCTGGGTGATGGCGGTGATCCTGGTGTCCACGCCCGCGACGAGTGCGGTCGCCGCGTCTTGCTTGTGCAGCACGGTGCCGAGTGTGGTCACCAGTTCCTGCCACGGGGAGACGATTTCCTTGCTCAGGCCGGGCAGGGTCGGGGCGATCTCGGAGAAATCGTCGTATCGCTGCTGATCGGCGATGAAGGTGTCGGCAAGGATCAGATCCGGTTCGAGCGCGGCCACCTGTTCGGGGATATTTCCCGTGGCATTCAGCTGTCGGGCCGACTGCGGGATCGGCGACTGCCAGGGCGGCGCGCCCTTGGAGAGCACCGCGACATTGTCGATATACCCGACGGGGGCCACGCCGAGTGCGAGTGCGGTGTCCAGCCACTGATTGCCGAGTACCACGATCCTTTCCGGCGTGCCGTCGATCGTGGTCTCGCCACGCGCGTGCTGGATCGTGATGGACTCGCCGCCACCGGCGGAATTCTCGTCCGATCCGCACGCGGCGAGACCGAACGCCATCACACCCGCGAGCGCCGCGCCTGCCGCGCGCGCCCAGATGCCGCGTGTTCGCCCGGTTTTCATTGTTGAACCTCCATCATCGCGTGAGGTCAGCCACACCACATGTGGATATCTCGGGGTCGGTGTGGGCTACCATCACAATAAGTTAGGCAAGCCTAGCCTTTCGGCGGAGGTAGCAGCGAGTCAGGAGAGCGGTATGAGTGAGGCCATTGCGGAGATCGAGGATGTGCTGGCGCTCAGCCCATTGCAGGAGGGCCTGTTCTCGCTGTCCCAGCTGACCGGGGACGGGCGCGACGTCTACACCATCCCGTTCGTCGTGGATATCGCCGGACCGCTGGACGCCGCACTGCTGCGCGGTTGCCTCGAGACACTGCTGCGGCGTCACCCGAATCTGCGCGCGGTGTTCTGGGATCGCGATGTGCCCACGCCGGTTCAGATCGTGCCGCGCCGGGTCGAACTCCCGTGGGCCGAACGCACGGCGCGGCCGGCGGACCTGGAGTCGGTCGAAGCCGAGGAGCTGAGTAGTCCGTTCGACCTCGGCAGGGGACCGTCGCTGCGGGCGACGCTCGTAACGTTGCCGCCCGACGAAGACGGCACCGCGCGGTGGCGGTTGATCATGACGATCCATCACATCCTGATGGACGGATGGTCGCTCGGACTGCTCTTCGGTGAGCTGCGCGCACTGTATCTGGCAGGGGGAGCGGCCGACGCGCTGCCGCCGGTGCGGCCCTACCGCGACTACATCGGCTGGCTCGGCGCCAAGGATATGTCGGCGGCCAAGCAGTGGTGGGCCGAGCAATTGGGTGGATTGAGCGGACCGCTGATGATCGCCGACGGCGGCACCGGCATGGGTATCGCCAGGGGCGCGTCGTCGGCGACCGCCGAGGTCACCCGCTTCATCCTGCCCGCCGCGGACACCGCCCGGCTGCGCGACTGGGCGCGGCGGCACGGGCTCACGCTGAATTCGGCGGTGCAATTCGCCTGGACGATCCTGCTCTCGCGTCTCACCGATCGCGACGATGTCGTCTACGGCACGATCGTCACTGGACGCCCGGAGCAGATCTCGGGCGTCGAGCGGATGATCGGCCTGTTCCTGAACACCATTCCCGTGGTATTCCGGATAGATCCCCGCGCCCCCATCGCCGCCGAATGCGTTCGGCTACAGCGCGAATCGGCGGCCATGCGCGATGTGGGGTATCTGAGCCTTTCCTCGGTGCAGCGCGCGGCGGGCTACAGCTCGCTGTTCGACACGATGTTCGTCTTCCAGAACGCGCCCATGGACGACGCGGTCGGGGCGAATACCGTCGGAGGGGTCACCTTCCGGCCGATGATGGCCAAGAATCTGACGCACTACCCGCTCACCGTCGTCTCCCACCTGCACGAGGACGAAGTGGCCGTCGTGGTCGAGGCAATGCGGGAATCGGTGCCGTACCTGCCGGAGGATATCGGGGCCGCCATGCTGTCCGTGCTGCGTCGGCTGCCCGATTCCGCCGAACTGCCCACCGACGATCTCGACGTACTGCCGGAGGCGGTGCGCGCCGAATCACGCCTGTTCGACACCACTGCCGAGGTGCCGCGGGATCGCGCCGCGACGATTTTCGACCTGTTCGAACGTCAGGTCGCCGCGACCCCCGACGCGATCGCGCTCAGCACGGACACCTCGAGGCTGACCTACCGGGAGCTGGGCGAGCGGGTCCGAGAGCTGGCCGGTGAACTTCTCGCGCGCGGCGTCGGGCCGGAAGATGTCGTCGCCATCGCGTTGCCGCGCGGTGAGCGCGCGATCATCGCCGTCTTGGCCGTACTCGCCGCAGGCGCCGCCTACGTGCCCGTGGATGTGGCGCTGCCCGAGGCCCGCGTCGAATCCATCCTGCGCCAGGCGCGGCCGAAACTGGTGCTGGTCTGCGACGGATACGGCACGGATCTCGACCCGGCCACCGCGCTCGACCTCGACGATCCCGATCTCGCCGAGCGCACGGCCGCCCGGCCCGCCGAATTGTCCTCGGTGGTGCGGAATCCGGCGCACAGCGCCTACATCATCTTCACCTCGGGATCGACCGGCGAGCCCAAGGGCGTGGTGAATTCCCATGCGGCCCTTGTCGCTTACTTCGCCGATCACCGGGAACGGGTGTACCGGCCCGCGGTGGCCCGGCTCGGGCGTCCGCTGCGGATCGCGCACGCCTGGTCGCTGAGTTTCGACGCCTCGTGGCAGCCGATGGTCGGTCTGCTCGACGGCCACGGCATCCACCTGTTCGACGAGGCGGCCATGCGGGACGCGCAACGCCTGGTGGACGGGATGATCCGGCACGGGATCGACATGATCGATACGACGCCGTCGATGGTGCGGCAGCTGGCCGCGGCGGGACTGCTCGAGCGTCCGCCCGCTGTGCTCGCCCTCGGCGGCGAGGCGATCGACACCCAGCTGTGGAGTCGCTTGCGCGCCCTGCCCGATGTCGCCGTGCACAATTGCTACGGCCCGACCGAGACGACCGTCGAGGCGGTCGTCGCCGATATCACCGCACCGGGGGCTACTGGTCTCGAGGCGCCGACGATCGGGCAGCCGACCGCGGGAACGTCGGCGTACGTGCTGGATTCGCGGCTGCGCCCGGCCCCGGTCGGCGTGGTCGGTGAACTGTATCTCGCCGGTCCGCAGCTGGCGCGCGGGTATGCCGGACGCCCGGCCGGTACGGCGGGCCGCTTCGTCGCCGACCCTTGCGCGGACGGACGGCGGATGTACCGCACCGGCGACCTGGTGCGCCGCCTGCCCGGTGGCAACCTGGCCTATCTGGGGCGGGCCGACGATCAGGTGAAGATCCGCGGCTACCGCATCGAAATCGGCGAGGTCGAAACGGCCCTGCGGACCCTGCCGGGAATCGCGGGAGCCGCGGCCACCGTGGTGCGGCGCGGCGACGCGGTCTCCCTGGTCGGTTTCGTGGTGTGCGAACCGGGCCGTGCCGCCGATCCGGTCGGTCTGCGCTCGGCGCTGGCCGATCGCCTGCCCGCGTACATGATTCCCGCTCGGCTGGTGGTGCTGGCCCGACTCCCGGTGAACGCCAACGGCAAACTCGATGTGCGCGAACTCGCCGTCCTCGCCGAACGCGCACTCACCGGTGACGGTTCGTCGGCCTCGGCGCAGCCGGTTACCGAGACCGAGCGCACCATGACCGCGGTGCTCACCGAGGTCTTCGACGGACGCGCCCCCGGCGTGGAAGACGATTTCTTCGCCCTCGGCATGGACAGCATCGTGGCGATCTCGTTGGTGAACAAGGCGCGTCGGCACGGCATCGCGATCGACGTGCGCATGGTGCTGGCCGCGCCGACCATTCGTGATCTGGCCGCCGCGGTCGACAGCGGGGCGAGCGCGGTGACGGCGCGTGTGGCGAGCGCCGAGGACTACGGCCAGGTACTGCCGCTGCCGATCGTCACCTGGATGTACCGTCAGCCCCGATTCCGGAGACTGGCCCAGCACATCCTGCTCACCCTGCCCGACGCGATGTCGACAGCCGATCTCGAAGCGGTGTTGCAGGCGATGCTCGACGGGCACGACACCTTGCGATCCCGGCTCGACGACACCGCCGACGGTCCGCGTCTGGTCACCAGCGAAGCGGGGTCGGTGGCCGCCGCGGATATACTCACCCGAGTCGAATTCAGCGGTCCCGCCGATACTTTCGGTGACGTAGTGGCCTCGGCCGGTCGCGCCGCGCTGGACGATCTCGACCCCGCCGCCGCGAAGATGGTGCGGGCGGTGTGGTTCCGGGGCGCGCCGGGGGGCGACATCGCGCTGCTCGCCATCCATCATCTCGCGGTGGACGTGGTGTCCTGGGGCATTCTGCTGGCAGATCTGGCCGCGGCGTGGGAACAGGTGGTGGCGGGCGCGGTGCCGAAGGCGCTCGCCGAACCCACCTCGTACCGTCGCTGGTGTCAGCTCATGTGGCAGCGGGCCGACGAACCCGGAGTACTTGCCCAGCGCGACTACTGGGTCGAGCAGGTGAGTGGTCCCGATCCCGCTGTCGGACAGCGCAAACCGGAGCAGACCGATACGTGGGCCGCGTTGCGGCTCACCTCGTCCGAGGTCCCCGCGCCGACGACCGCGCGGATCATGCGGGCGCTGACCAGGTCCGACGGCATTCGCGAGTTCCTGCTTTCGGCATTGACGATGACACTGGTCTCCTGGCGGCGCGAGCGCGGCCAGGAGCACGACGGCGGCGCGCTCATCGGGTTGGAGAGCCACGGCCGCGCCGATGCCATCCTCGGGGCGGATACCTCGGGCACGGTGGGCTGGTTCTCGGCCACCTATCCGGTCCGGCTCGGTGCCGGCCCCGCCGCGATCGACGTGGAAAGCGCAGAGGCCGATCCAGAACTGGCCCGTACTCTGCTGGATTCCGTTGTCGCGCATATCGCGTCCGTGCCCGAGCAGGGCCTCGACTACGGGCTGTTGCGGTCGGTGCTCGGCATCCCCGAGTTGTCGGGAACCAACGAACCCCAGGTCGAATTCAATTACCTCGGCCGGGTCGACCTCGCCGGACCGGCCGACCGGCCGTGGTCGATGCGCACCGATCCCGCGCTGACGGGAGCCATGCCGATCGCGCCGGAACCCGATCTGCCGCTGCGCTATTCGCTCGGTCTCATCGCCGCGGTCCACACCGCCGAGGACGGGCCGCGACTGGCGACGACGTGGCGCTGGAGTTCGGCACTGTTCACCGAGCGGGAGATCGAGCGCATGACCGGACTCTGGGATCGCAGTGTCGCGGTGCTGACCGACGCACTCGATCTAGAGTAAGTTACGGTAGCCTTACCTAAGCAGTCGGAACCTGCTGCGGTGGCACATGTATCGAACGGTTCGCGGATTCGCTTCCGCTGTAGTTGTCGGCGGGAGTTTCGAAAGTGGGTAGCACTATGCAGCACAAACCGGGATGGATAAGGAAGTTTCACAAGCCGGATTCACCCGAGCGGCTGCCGTTGCTGGTCTTTCCGCACGCGGGTGCGGGCGCGTCCGCGTATCGCACACTCTCCAAAGCATTCAGCGCGCATTACGACGTCATCATCTTCCAATATCCCGGACGTCAAGATCGCGCCGGCGAACCGGCACTGACCTCGCTGCCGGATATCGCCGCCGGGGCATTCGCTGAATTCCGTCTGTCCGGATACAACCGTGACGTGCCGATCGTCGCGTTCGGGCACAGCATGGGCGCACTGGTGTCCTTCGAATTCGTCAGACTCGCGCTCGCCGCGGGCATCGACGTACGGCAGCTCACGATTTCGGCCGCGGTGGCGCCGTCGCGCGCCCGATATCGCAAGCCGACACCGGAAGACGACGACGAACTGCTCGATCACCTCGCAATGCTCGAGGGCATCAATTCCGATGTCCTCGCCAGCCGCGAGATCATGCGGCTGTCGCTGCCGGCCATCAAGGCCGATCACCGCGCGTCGGAGGCCTACCGGTGCCCCGAGACGGTGCGCGTCGGGACCAGAATCCACGCCATCGGCGGCGATCGGGACCCGATCGTGTCGATGGCCGATCTGCACGGATGGCATCGCCACGGCGACGATGTCGAGGTCACCATGTTCGAGGGCGGGCATTTCTATCTGCACAACCACGTCGAGGCCATCGCGGAGCTGCTCGCCGAACAGGCCCGCCCCGGATCGCCGGTATGAGCTCGAGAGGATCAGCGGTGCCATCGGCAACGGCGCATGACGTCGACCACATCGTCATTTCCGGTATGGCCATCGAGGCGCCCGGTGGTGTCGACAGTCCCGGATCGTTCTGGTCCGCGCTGGCGGCGTCCGAGGAGTTGATCGGACCATTTCCCCGCGATCGCGGCTGGCCGGTCGAGGATCTGCTGTCGGTCTCCGATCTCGAAGGCTGGAGTCACGTCAGCGACGCGGGCGGATTCCTCGACAACGCCGCGGAATTCGACCCGGCATTCTTCGGAATCGGCCACCGCGAAGCGATCGCGACGGATCCGCAGCAGCGCGTGGCGTTGCGGGTGGCGTGGCGAGCGCTCGAGAATTCGGGAATCAATCCGGGTGCGCTCGCGGGCGAGGACGCCGGATGTTTCATCGGGTGTTCGCCGATGGAATACGGTCCGCTCGCCTCGGAAGTGAACGAGTACACCGGTGTTCGGACCATCGGCTACGGCTTGCTGAGCGTCGCGGGCCGGGTGTCGCACTGCCTCGGACTGACCGGTCCTTCGATGACCGTCGACGCGGCCTGCGCCTCATCCCTGACCGCCGTTCATCTCGCCGCCGCCGCCGTGCGCGACGGTGATTGCGCATGGGCGCTGGCGGGTGCGGTCTGCGTCATGGGCTCGCCGATGGCCTTCTACGAATTCTCCAAGCACAACGCCCTGTCGACCGACGGTCACTGCCGGTCCTATGCCGAGGACGCCACCGGCACGCTGTGGGGTGAGGGCGCCGGCATCGTCATCGTCGAACGCGAGTCGAGGGCGCGGCGGCTCGGACATCGGATCTACGGCCGGATCCTCGGCTCCCATCACAATCACAACGGCAAGGGCAAACCGATTCTGGTGCCGCGCACCGACGCACAGGAACGGTTGATCCGCAGGACCATCGAGAAATCGGGCATCGATCCGGCCGTCGTCGGCCTGATCGAGGGGCACGGCACGGCCACCCGCGCCGGTGATCCGGTCGAACTCGTCGCATTGCAGAACACCTACGGCATGGCGGGTTCCGAGCCGCTGCTCGGCTCGGTGAAATCCAATGCCGGTCACGCGCAGGCCGCCGCGGGCATGCTCGGACTGGTCAAACTGCTGCTCGCGGGCAGGAATGGCACGATTCCGCCGACGCTGTTCGCCGACAATCCCACCACGCGGGTGGATTGGGAGCGGTCGAGTCTGCGGCTGGCGAAGGAACTGGAGCCGTGGGAACCGACGAACGGCGTCCGCTACGGCGCGGTGTCCTCCTTCGGCGCCGGGGGATCCAACGCGCACGCCATCATCGCGATGCCCGTTTGTGAGGAGAACGACGATTTCTAGCTATCGACTGCCCGACGGTTCGATTCCGGTCCTGCTGTCGGCGGATACGCCTGGCACGCTGCGCGACGAGGCCGCGGCCATCTTCTCCTACGTGTCGGATCGCCCGAAGCTCACCCCGGATCGGGTGGCAGACATGCTGTTGCGCACCAGGATCGCGCGACGGCACCGCGCCCTGCTGATGGTGAACGATCGAGACGATCTCGTCGCGGCGCTGGCCGCGGTGCGTGCGGGATTCGACCATCCGGCTGTCGTCGCCACCACCGAACCCGCCGCCGCGCATCGACTCGCCTACGTGCTGCCCGGCCAGGGCACCCAGCGCCCCGGCATGGGCAGACTCTTCTACGACCTGGTGCCCGCGTTCCGCGCGGAGGCCGACCGCTGCGACGCGATATTCCGCGATCAGTTCGGCGAATCGCCGCTGCCCTACCTGCTCGCCGCCGCCGCCGACGCCGACGCCGACGCCCACGCCGCCGCCGACGACGACGACGCCGCCCGGATCGTGCAACCCGCGCTGTTCGTGCAGATGGTCGGGCTCGGCGCGATGTGGCGTTCGGTCGGCATCGAGGCTCATGCCACGGTCGGTCACAGCCAGGGCGAGATCGCCGCGGCCTACCTGTCCGGGACCATGACCCTCGCCGATGCGATCGTCGTCGTCGGAACCAGGGCGCACGCCGTCGACACGATCGGTTCCGACCGATACGCCATGGCCGTCGTCGCCGCCGACCGCGACGAATGTGAGGACGTGCTCGCCCGCCAGTCCGGTTGGGCCCAGGTCTCGGTGGTCAATTCGCCGCGCATGGTGGGAATCTCCGGTGATCGGGACACCGTGCGGGCCGTGGTCGACGTTCTCGCCGCACGCGGCCGTTTCGCCCGTGTCATCAAGGTCCGCTACCCGGCGCACACCGGTCTGCTCAACGAATTCCGCGATGTCATCCGCGAGGCCGTGCACAGCCGGTTGGCGAACGCCCACTTCCTCGACAGCGATATCGACTGTCTCGGCGCGACTCTCGGCGATGCGATCACCACCGACCTTCCGGTCGACGAGTACTGGTTCTGGAATCTGCGCAATCCGGTCCGATTCGATCGGGCCATCGCCGCCGCCGTCACGCGCGAAGTCGATACCTTCGTCGAACTCGCCGAACATCCGACGCTGCAATTGGCCGTCGAGGAGAACCTCGCCGTGTGTGCGAGCGATCGCGCCACCCTGGTGTGCGGCACGTCCAGCCGGACGGCGACCGATCTGGCCGAATTCACCAGGAATCTCGCGGTCTTGGCGGTCAACGACCTGAATTACCGCTGGGAGAGTCTTCGCGTCGAATCCGATGCCCCCGTCCCGTTGCCGCTGTCGGATTTCCCGAATGTGCGGATGAACGAGATGACGCTGTGGCTTCCCCACGATGTCACCCTCGGCAACGCCAGAGCTGGCGCCGACGCCGGGGCGCGGACACGGGTCGTCCCCGCGCGGCCGGACCCGGTCGTGCCGGTGCGGACCGGCCAGGTTCCGCAACTGCTCGAGGAGGACTGGGTCCGCCTCGTGCGGCGTTCGATGACCGCGCCGCGTGCGCTCGGCATCGTCGATCACACCGGTACGAGCGCCGAACTGGCCGCCGCGCTGGTCGACTACGCGACGAATCAGGGTCTGGTCGGGCGGATGCTCGATATCGAAGCGGGTGCGGGGGGCGGCGATATCGACACCATCGTCGTCCTGCTACCCACCCTGCCCGATCTGGAGGGGCCCGCCGCGATCTCGGAGATCGCGGAATTCTTCGGCGCGAGGCGCTGGTGGGTCAAACCCGACGCGGGGGTGACCGAATACTGGCTTCTCACGGTCGGCGGCGAGGCCGTCCTACCCGAGGACGCGCCGCCGAACCCGGTGCACGCCGCGGTGGCAGCAGGATTCCGTTCGGTGGGAGCGGAATACCCGTCCGTCGCGTTCCGGCATCTGGATCTCCTTGCGGGACAAACAAATTCGGCGGCGGCTGCCTCGGTCGTCACCGCCCTGCATACGGTGGCGGAGCCGGAATTGGCGCTGCGCGAGGGCAATCTCTACGCCAAGCGGCTCGTCGAAGCCGATCGGTGCGCGCTGAGCGGGCCGTCCACGCCGGAGAATGTCGTCATCACCGGCGGCACCGGCAGTCTCGGTCTGGAATTCTGCGAGCACGTGGTTCGTCAGGGGGCCCGGCGCGTCACCCTGGTCAGCAGGTCGGGCGAAACCGAGGCGGTCACGGGACGACTGCGCGGGATTCGCGCGCTCGGTTCGGCCGAGGTCACGGTCGTGCCGTGCGATATCGGTGACGCCGCGTCCGTCGCGCGGCTGGCCGAGCGGCTCGGGGACGCGCCCGCGCAGCTCATCATCCACGCGGCGGCCGACAATTCGGCCATCGGTGAACTCGAACTCGCGGAGATCACCCACGCACATGTCGAACAGGCCATGTCAGGGAAGGTCGCCGGTATCGCGAATATCCTGAACGCGCTGACCAGGGCCGACGAGTGCCGGATTGTGCTGTGCTCCTCGCTCGCCGCCTCGCTCGGCGGACGCGGCACCGTCGTCTACGCCGCGGCCAACCGGATGATCGACGCGTTCGCGCGCCACCGGCTGGCCGAAGGTCTCCCGTGCGTTTCGGTGCAGTGGGGACAGTGGGCGGTCTTCGAGGGCAGGGGTAACGCCGACATCGCGAAACTGGCCGAGGTCGGCTATCTTCCGATGGCCTCGGCCGACGCCATCGCACTCGGTCTCGGCGGTGTGCGCGGCAATGCCGCGGTCGCCGCCTTCGATTGGGATCGCGGGCGTACGGTTCTCGGCGCGTTCGGCTACGGTCCGCTGCTGTCCGGGTTGGACACGCCGGACGCCCCCACACCCGGTGCCGCGGATGCGGCCCCGGCGGCGGCCGAGGCGGACGTACCTGGCCGGATGGCGCGACTGCTCGCCGAGATCATCGGAGCCGACGATCTCGACACGATCGATAACACCAAGCCGCTGGTCGCCATCGGTCTGGATTCCCTGCAGGCCCTCGAATTGCGCAGGCGCGTCAAGAGCGCGTTCCGCACCGATCTGCCGGTAGCCGATCTCATCGGAGGGGCATCGCTCGATGATGTCGTGCGGCTCATCGAGACCGAGCGGGACGGCGGGGCCGCGGCACACACGGTCGTCACCGAGGTCGCGCCACCGACGCGGTCCGCGCCCGTGGTGGAAACCCTGCCGAAGGGAGCGGCGGTGAGTTCGGTCGCTCGCATCGCCAGGGCGAAACAGGCTGCCCAGCACGCGATTCCGAGTGATTTCGATGCCGGTAGGTTCCGCTCGGCACGCGAGGATATCGATCTGTTCGGATTGCGCGCCATGCTGGCAGCGGTCGAACCCGCGTTGTCCGGCAGCGATATTCGCACCGTGGACGATATCGCGGCGCGCATGGAATTCGCGCCGCGTCACCGCTGGCTGCTGCGGCAATGGTTGCGGGCGCTGGCCGCGCACGGCAGCGTCGAGGGCGATTCGGATCGCGGTTACCGGTATGCGGGGCCGGTGCGGGAGCCCGCCAGGCAGGATCTCGTGGAGGTATGCGCCGACCTGGGCTATTCGCGACCACTGGCGACCTTCCTCCAGGCATCCGACGACCACCTGACCGAACTCGCCAGTGACACGATGCGATTGCAGGAGCTGCTGTTCCCCAACGGGGATATGACGACCGCCGAGGCCGCCTACCGCGACAACCTCAGCAGCCGCTACCTGAATCTGGCGGCGGGCCGGGCGGTCGCCGACCTCGTCGACGGGTTGCGCGGCGACCGATCGCCGGTGCGCATCCTGGAATTGGGCGCGGGAATCGGCGGGACCACCGACGATGTCACGGCGGCACTGTCCGGGCTGCCGGTCGAGTACCACTTCACCGACGTGTCCACCTTCTTCCTCGAGGCCGCCAAGAGCCGGTTCGCCGACTATCCCTGGATGCGCTTCGGACTCGTCGATATGAACGCGGATCTGGGAAATCAGCCGCGCTACGACATCGTGATCGCGGCGAATGTGCTGCACAACGCCTACGACATCGGGGTGACCCTGGGGCAGTTGCACGATCTGCTGAATCCCGGTGGCGCGGTGGTCGTCATCGAGACCTGCCACGCGCACTGCGAACAGCTGACCTCGGTGCATTTCCTGATGTCGCCGGGTAGCGATCAGCCGCACGCGGGCCTGACCGACGTACGGGCGGGCACCGACCGGATCTTCCTGACCGAGGACGAATGGCGCGAACAGCTGGTGGCATCCGGTTTCACACCGGAACTGGTGCTGCCGGAAGCCGACCATCCGGTGGCCATGCTCGACCAGCGGGTCTTCCTCGGCATTCGCCCACTGAGCAGACTCGATCCGCCGGATGCGGCGACAGGTAAGGAGTGAGAGCGGCATGGAGTCGACACGGCAGTCGGGCGGCGGCGAGGTCGGCATCGGCATCGGCATCGGCAAGGAGGAGATCAGGGCCGCGGTAGCGGGCCAACTCGGTATCGACGCGGGCGATTTCGCCGATCACGACGACCTCATCCAGTTGGGTCTTGACTCGATCCGCACGATGAAATTGGCGGGCGGCTGGCGCAAACGCGGAGCCGATATCAACTTCGCCCAGCTCGCGGCCAGTCCATCGGTGGCGTCCTGGCACGATCTGCTCAACGCCGACGCGGCCGGTGCGCAGCCCGAGCCCGTCGGGGAATCACCGACCGCCGAACCCGATGCCGAAGACGCGCCCTTCCCATTGGCCACCATGCAGCACGCGTACTGGATCGGGCGCTCCGACGAACAGGAACTCGGCGGCGTCGCGGCCCATCTCTACGTCGAATTCGACGGTGGCCGTATCGATCCGGTGCGGCTCGAGCGCGCCGCGGCCGACCTGGTCGCCGCCCATCCGATGCTGCGCACCCGATTCCTGCCGGACGGCACGCAGCAGACCATGCCCCGACCGGGCAGGCCCGTCTTCGCCGTCGTGGATGTGCGGGGACAGACGCCCGAGGCGGCCGAAGCGGCGTTGCTGGAGTTGCGCGACAGGAAAACCCATCAGCGCCTCGCCATCGAAGACGGTCAGGTCATCGACATCACGCTCACCCTGCGCGAGGAGAACAGCACCCGCCTGCATCTCGACGTCGACATGCTGGCCGGTGACGCGATGAGCTACCGGGTCCTGATCTCCGAACTCACCGAGCTGTACCACGGCGCGACCGTGTCGGCCCCCGGCTACACCTACCGGCGCTACCGCACCGAACGCCGGGACAGCGACGCCGCACGCGATCGGGACCGCCGGTGGTGGCAGCAGCGGATGCCGGAACTGCCGGGCGCACTCGAACTTCCGACCGTCCCGGTCGGCGAGCGCGCCGAGCCCCATCGCACCGTCCGCTACGACCATTGGCTTGGGCCCGAGGCCACACGGCGCCTGCGCGCCGCGGCCCATCAGCGGGGTCTCACCCCGGCGATCGCCCTGGCCGCGGTATTCGCGGAGACCATCGGAGGCTGGTCGGCGCGGAATCGTTTCCTGCTGAACGTCCCGCTGTTCCACCGTGAACCGGTCCATCCCGAAATCGACAGGGTGATAGGCGATTTCACCTCATCGATCATGCTCGAGATCGATGTCAGCGAGGATATGACGGTGGCCGACAGGGCCAGGGCGCTACAGCGGACCATGCACGAAAGCGGCGCGCACACTGCCTATTCCGGGCTGGAGGTGCTGCGCGATCTCGGCAGGTATCGCGGCGAGCCGGTGCTGGCCCCCGTCGTCTACACCAGCGCGCTGAATCTGGGCGAACTGTTCGCCGAGCGGGTCACCGAGACGTTCGGCGACCCGGTGTGGATCATCTCCCAGGGCCCGCAGGTCCTGCTGGACGCCCAGGTCACCGAGGTGCGCGGCGGACTGCTGCTCAACTGGGACGTCCGCGAATCGGCATTCCCCGCGGGCATGGTCGAGGCCATGTTCGCCCGGTACACCAGGGCGATCGGACGGCTCGGCGACGGCGACGCGGGCTGGAACGCGCAGGCCGCCGTGCGGTTGCCGGTCGATCAGGCCGAGGTCAGGGCCGCGGTCAACGCGACCGACGGCCCGGTGAGCGGCCGCTGCCTGCACCAGGGTCTGTTCGACTACGCCGCAGCCGATCCCGACGCGCCCGCCGTGGTGTGGGGACTCGGGACCGACGCGGGGGGCTGGAGCTACGGCGAACTCGCGGAACGCGCGCTCGCCGTAGCCGGTGCGCTGCGGGCGGAGGGGGTACGGCCCGGCGATGCCGTCGCCGTCCAACTGCCGAAGGGGCCGGACCAGATCCTCGCAGTCCTCGGCGTGCTCGCGGCGGGCGCGACCTACGTGCCGATCGGATTCGATCAGCCGGTCGGCAGGCGCGCCGAAATCCTGCGCACCGGCGCGATCGTCGCCGCGTTGACGACGCCAGGCGCGGATATGGACGTGCCGATCCCGTGCCTGTCCATCGAGGCCGTACGCGACTATCCACGGCCGCTCGCCGCCCCCGTCTTCCCCGAGACCGACGCGATCGCCTACGTGATCTTCACCTCCGGTTCGACGGGCGTGCCCAAGGGCGTCGACGTGCCGCACCGCGGTGCGATGAACACCATCGACGCGGTGAACGAATGGTTCGAGGTCGGCAGCGCCGATCGGGTACTCGCGCTGTCCGCCTTGGAATTCGACGCGTCGGTCTACGACATGTTCGGCATGTTCGCCGTCGGCGGCTCCGTGGTCGCCGTCGACCCCGCCCAGCGCGCCGAAGCGACGACCTGGGTGGAACTGCTGCGCCGGCACCGGGTTTCGATCCTGAACTGCGTGCCGAGCATGCTCGACATGATTCTGGAGATCGGCGGCGACCGACTGGGCGATTCGTTGCGGGCGGTCACGCTCGGCGGCGACTGGGTCGGCGCTGATCTGGCCCGCAGGCTGGCCGCGCAGGTGCCCGGCTGCCGGTTCTCCGGATTGGGCGGGGCCACCGAGACCTCCATCCACAACACTATCTGCGAGGTCGTCGGCGAACCGCCCGCGCACTGGGCGACGGTGCCGTTCGGTATTCCGCTGCGCAATGTGCGATGCCGGGTCGTCTCGCAGTCCGGCCGGGACTGCCCCGACTGGGTGCCCGGTGAATTCTGGGTCGGCGGAGCGAATGTCGCCGCGGGCTACCGCGACGATCCCGAGCGCACCGCCGAGCGTTTCGTCGAATACGAGGGTATCCGCTGGTACAGGACCGGCGATATCGCCAGGTACTGGCCCGACGGCACCATCGAATTCCTCGGTCGCGCCGACCATCAGGTGCAGATCCGCGGCTACCGGGTCGAACTCGGTGAGGTGGAGAGCGCGCTACGCACCGTACCGGGGGTGCGCCACGCCGTCGCGGCGGTCGTCGGCGCGGGCGCACCGAAACTGGTTGCCGCCATAGCGGGGAACACCGACGATATCGGCGACATCACCGCCGCCGTGGCGGATCTGCTGCCCGGCTACATGATTCCGACCAGGGTCGAAGTCGTGACGCAGATGCCGCTGACCGATAACGGCAAACTGGACCGAAGGGCCGTGGTCGCGCTACTCGAACCGGGTGCGGGCGAGATCGAGAACAGCGCCGCGCGCGACGATCTCGAGGCCGCGCTCGCCGATATCTTCGCCGGGGCGCTCGGAGTCGACGCGGTCGGCGTGCACGACGATTTCTTCGGCCTCGGCGGCGATTCGGTGCTGGCCACCACCGTCATCGCGCGGGTGCGGGAATGGCTCGAGGTCGACCACGCGCTTGTCGCGGATATCTTCGCGACGCGCACCGTGGCGAGTCTGGCCGAGCGGCTCGGCAAGCGGGAAGCCGATCGGGGCGCCCCGGAACGGCTTGCCGCGGTCGCGCGCCTCTACCTGGAGGTCGCGGCGATGACCGATGAGGAGATTCTGGCCGAGGCGTGAGAGCGGTCGCCGGTGTCGACCCGGAGACCCGCCTGGAGTCGAACGCGCCTATCTTCGACCCATGAGGGATCCGGCCGGAGACGATATCGAGGCAGCCTCCCGCCGGGAGACGCGGGCATGACGGCGGTCCCGCTCGTTCCGGTGGTGCTGATCACCGGGTTCGCGATCCTGGTCGCTGCGTTGCGGTGGATATTCCTGCACGACAACGTGACCGACCGTCTGATCAACCGAGCGTTGGGGCTGGCCGGGATCGGAATGCTCATCGCGGTCGTGGCGACGCGGCCCGCTGTCCCGATCATCGTCACGCACCTCGGCGGGATCGCCGGATTGTTCACCGCCAGCGCGCTCTACGGTGT
The DNA here is from genome assembly GCF_040606855.1 of Nocardia sp. NPDC005366. Classification (NCBI taxonomy): domain Bacteria; kingdom Bacillati; phylum Actinomycetota; class Actinomycetes; order Mycobacteriales; family Nocardiaceae; genus Nocardia; species Nocardia sp. NPDC005366. The sequence goes on along the minus strand of NZ_JBEXFQ010000005.1, from coordinate 239,279 downwards.
CGCGCGGATGCTCGACGGCGCGGATCCGAAGGAGGCCCGCCTGCGTCAGCGCCGATACGATCTGGTCGCCCTGAGCGTGTCGGTGCTCACCGTGCTGATCAACGCATCGGTCGTTCTGCATCTGACGTCCGTCGACGTTTCGTCGCGCTGGCACAGCGCTTGCTCCGCCGCGTCCTGTCTGCCGCTCGCGGTGTCCGGATTCCGCCTCATGCGCGCGAGTATCCGTGAGATCCGTTCCGCCGATACTCCCCTCGCTGAACGGATCGCCTACTGCTCGCTGATCTGCGTCGCGGTCTTCTGGATGTGTTATGCGCCGATCCTGCTCGTGCGATACCGCTTGGGGCTTCCGCCGGACGATCCGGGAAAGGGTTGGGCGCTGAGCGGATTCGCCTTCTTCGCCGTCATCACGGCACTGCTCGCGATTCCCTTGGTGCGAATGGCCGTGGTGTGGTTCGGGTGGGATCGCGAGAGCAGGGACTGCCGCAGGTTGGCTCCGCTGTGGACCGATCTCACCGCGGCGGTTCCGCATATCGCGATGGCGCCCGACGAAGCGCGCCGCCGCGCTCCGGCCCAGCGCCGGTACCGGATGACGATCGAGATTCGTGACGCGCTGCTGCATCTGCGCAGGCACGCGGACGGTGACGGCCACGACGACATCCGCGGTGACACACTGCGTATCGTGCGCAGTACAGAGATCGGACTCGTCGCCTATCCGGGTGACGAGTCCGCCGACCGCCACGACGTGGAACTGCGCTATCTGTTGAACATGGCGCGCCGGTGGCCTGAGGCCAAACGCGCCTACTTCGACGCGCATCGGTCGCCGCGACTCAGCGCGGCGCGGGGGAACCGATGATGATGCTTCCGACGCTGCACTCCTTGAGTTCGTCGACCCCGGCTGCCGCGACGAAGGCCGCGGTATCGCCGAAACCCTGCGCGCACGCGCCGAGACCCATGGCCGTCGCGGCCAGGTAGATGGTCTGCGTCAGCACGCCGACATGTTTGAGGATGACGGAGTAGGCCACCTGCTCGTAGGTCCACATGATCCGGCCGGAGCGCGCCGCCATGACGAGCAGCACCTGCGGATCGGCGCCGTCGGCCAGCGTCGCCCGTGTCGAGGTCAACAGCCGCGTCACCGCGGGTGAATCCGCGGCGGCGACCGGTCGCAGCACATGATCGAACGAATCGTAGTGGTACATACCGGGTTCCAGCCCGGCGACAGTGCGCACCACCGGGTAGAGCTCGAGTTCGTAGACGCCGCCGCCGGAGGGGTAGGGCCGCGAGAGGAGTTCCTCGCCTTCGCCGACGGACCGGGTGCCCCGCGTCCGTCCCGTGCGATACAGCAATTCGGCCAACTGCTCCAGCGTGATCGGACGCGCGTCGTCGAAAGCGCGGGTCGACACCCGATCTTCGAGGACGGCGGTGAGGCTGGGGTCCTCGACGCGCTTGGCGGCCAGATCCGGTGCCGGCAGCGCGATCGGCTCGCCGGGGTAGTTCGGCTTACGGGCCGTCGGCTGAGGGAATTGCCCCCTACCCCATGCGGTCGGGCCGAAATGCTCCCAGGTGACGGTGCGTTCGCCGAGCGTGCTGCGGCGGTGGAACCACAGATCGGGCGCGCTCCAACTGCGGGTGGCGAAGTCGCGATCCTCCGCGTCCGCGTCGGGAACCAGGAATCCGCACCAGTGCAGATCCTCGGCGAACTGCGATTTGACGGCGATCGGCACAGTGGCGTCGGCCGCGCCCGGCCCGTCGAGCAGGGCGAGCAGTCGTGGGTCGTGAATCCGCAGATCGCACCAGCCGCGCGGGTGTTCGAGGACGAAACCCTCCGAATCCCGGTGCAGCACGGCGAATTTGGACAGCGTCGCGGACCAGCGTGGCGGAGTCGTCGGGCGCGGGGCGGGCCGGCCGAACGGACGGATCGTGTAGAGATCGCGTCCGCCGTCGCGGACCGTGACCGCGAGCCAGCCCGCGTCGGCGAGTCGATCCATCAGACCCGCGACATCGGCTCCGTCCGCCCCCGCCGACATTTCGGTGACCGTCGCCGGACCCCGGTTGAGGGTTTTGAGCGCCTGGAGTTGGCCTGCGGTGAGGCCGGTCAACTTCTCGTTACGCGGCGGGTTCAGCAGTACCGCACCCGCGGGTGTGGTCAGGCAGGTGACTCCGGCACGCAGCGCGAATCTGGTCTGGTCGGGATATGTGACGGCAGACAATGCCGCTAACCTCCGCTGATCGAGCCGATCTGGTCGAGTACGTCCCCGACTCGGCTCGGGGCCGTCAGGGCAAGTCAGCGAAGCCTAACCTATCTATTCCGCTCCGACGAAGGGGTGTCCGCAGGTTGGGATTGCCACTTGATCGTTACGTCAGCTAACTATATTGTTTGCCGAAGTAAATTCTCCGAGGGGCTGCCGTGACGACTTCATCCACCGATCTCGACCTGGGCGATGTCCAGACCATCCGGCGTCGGCTGCGCTACGACCGCGATCATCCGCGCTACAAGTGGATCGTCCTGACCAACACCACCCTCGGCGTGCTGCTCACCGCGATCAATTCGTCCATCCTGCTGATCTCGCTGCCCGCGATCTTCCGCGGCGTCGGCCTGAACCCGCTCGACGCGGGCAATGTCGGCTATCTGCTGTGGATGCTGATGGGTTACCTGCTCGCCACCGCCGTCCTCGTGGTCATGTTCGGCCGACTCGGCGATATCTACGGACGGGTCCAGATCTACAACCTCGGGTTCGCGGTCTTCGCGATCTGCGCGGTCGCCCTGTCCTTCGATCCGTGCCACGGCGGGGCGGGCGCGATGTGGATCATCGTCTGGCGCGTTGTGCAGGGCGTCGGCGGCGCCATGCTGATGGCCAATTCCTCGGCGATCCTCACCGACGCCTTCCCCGCGAATCAGCGCGGCACCGCACTCGGCATCAATATGGTCGCCGCGGTGGCCGGATCATTCCTCGGCCTGCTCATCGGCGGCGTGCTGTCGGAATGGGATTGGCGCGCGGTGTTCTGGGTGAGCGTCCCGATCGGCGTGATCGGCGCGGTCTGGTCCTATCGCTCGCTGCACGAGGTCGGAGTCCGCAGCGCGGGCTCGCTGGACTGGGCGGGCACCCTCACCTTCGGCCTCGGACTCACCGCGCTGCTCACCGGCATCACCTACGGAATCCAGCCGCACGGCGGCCACGCCACCGGCTGGACCAGCCCCTTCGTGCTCGGCTCCGTCATCGGCGGTCTCGCGTTGCTCGCCGCGTTCTGCGTGGTGGAAAAACGGGTCGCGCAACCCATGTTCAATCTCGCGCTGTTCCGCAATCGCGCGTTCGGGCTCGGGAACTTCTCGAATCTGATGGTCTCCATCGGTCGCGGCGGCATGCAGTTCATGCTGATCATCTGGTTGCAGGGCATCTGGCTGCCGCTGCACGGATACGACTTCGAGACCACTCCGCTGTGGGCCGGTATCTACCTGCTGCCGCTGACCGTCGGATTCCTCACCGCCGGGCCGATATCGGGCTGGCTCTCCGACCGCTACGGATCGCGCCTGTTCACCACGGGCGGCGCACTGCTCACCGGCGCCACCTTCATCATGTTGCTCGTCATCCCGGTGGATTTCGACTATCGGGTCTTCGCCCTGATCATCCTGGTCAACGGTGTCGGCAGCGGACTGTTCTTCTCGCCCAATACCGCCGCCATCATGTCCAGCGTGCCCGCCTCGCAGCGCGGCGCCGCCTCCGGTATGCGCGGCACCCTGTTCAACGGCGGCAACGCCCTGTCCATGGGAGCCTTCTTCTCCCTCATGGTCGTCGGCCTCGCGGCGAGCCTTCCCTCCGCGCTGGACGAGGGCCTGCGCGCCCAGGGCGTCTCGGCGGCAGCCGCCTCGGAACTGGCCGGAATGCCACCGGTGGCCAGCATGTTCGCCGCGTTCCTCGGCTTCAACCCGATCGAGGAATTGCTCGGCCCCTCGGGGGAATTGAATAAGCCCGGCGTCGATGCCGAGGTGCTGACCGGGCAGGAATTCTTCCCGCACCTGCTCACCGGACCCTTCCACTCCGGACTGGTGGTCGTCTTCCTCGCCGCCGCGGTCATGATGCTCCTGGCGGCCGTCGCCTCGTGGTTCGCGGGCGATGAATATGTGCACGAGGAGGACGAGGAACTCGCCGAGGCCGCCGAACGCGCGGCAGACCCGGTCCCCGTGCGCTGATTCGGGCGTCTTGCCGCGATTCAGCTGCCGTGATAAGTCCACATCTCGGCCATGCGGCCCTCCGACACTCGGACCAGCCAGATCAAGCGGCTCGCCTGCCCGTCGGCATCGACACCGCCGACGGCGGCGACCAGGTTGCCTTCAGTCAGGAAAGTGTCGATCCAGAAGCGCGCCACGATCCGCTTGGACCCCTCGAAGTCATGCCTGTCATCTCCGGTTCTCTCTTTGTCGTTGAGCTACTCGGCTACAGAAGGCAGCACCGGTATCAGCGTGTCCAGTAGATGGACCGCCGACAGCGCGGTCGGCTGTTCCATCGCGGCGATCTCCTCGGCGCTGAGGAAGACGACCGCGTTCCTTCGGGTCGCGGCGAGGTCGGCGTAACCGGGCAGGCCGCGGTAGGTCGCGTCGAGGCCGGGGGAGTGACCGGCGAGTAGGAGATCGGCCCCGACCTGGGCGAGGTCGTCCGGGGACAGCAGCACGTGCCCCTGGGCGGCGGGGCGGGTCGTGAGGGTGTCGGGAAGGCGCAGGCCGAGGCGGGTGAACACCTCGCCCGTGACCGCACTCGGCTCGGTGAGCGCGAACAGTTGCGCGTCGCTCGCCAACCACGTTGCCGCGTAGGTCTTTCCGGCGAGACCAGGATTGGCTCGAACCGCTTCGGTGAGTTTCGTGTCGTAATCGGCGAGGTAATCCGCTGCCCGCTCCGTCTCGCGCAGCACTGTGCCGAGCATCGTGATCTCCTCGCGCCATGACACGGCCGGGTCGCGGGGGATCGTCGGGGCCAGGGCCGCGAGACCGTCGTAGGTCGCGCGGTCGGCGGCGAGTCGGTCGAGCAGAATCAGATCCGGATGCAGCGCGGCGATCTGCCCGGCCAGATCGCCTGTCGCGTCCAACTGTCGCGCGGCGTCGAGCGTGCCCGTTCGCCACGGCGGTGGATCCCCTGGCGGCGTCGCGAGCCGTGCGATGGGCGTGACCCCGAGCGCGAGGGCGGCATCGACCCATTGATCACCGAGCGCCACAACATTTTTCGGCGTCCCGGTGACGGTGGTGGCGCCGAAGGCGTGGGTGACGGTGACCGGTGCCGGGTTCGGCCGCTCATCCCGGGTCGGGATGGTGCACGCGGTCACGTGCGGCGCGAGTACACAGGCCAGCACCGCGATCACGACGGCACGAACAGTCTTTCGGTTCGGGGCCGGGTAGTCGCGTCCCGTCCGGCGTAGCTGTCGGCCGCGCCCGCGTCTGCCTACATCACCCCGGCGCATGGCCTAAACCCTAGGCCCCACCCGGCCCGGCGCCGCCGATCGCACAGTCCTCGCTCGGTCCGCGCGCGGCGGGGTCGCAGGTTAGACTGCGCGGGCTTTGCCGCATCGTGGGATTGGGAGCTCGGGTGACGACGTCGAGGGATTGGGCCAACGAGGTCGGGGAGTCGGTGCAGTGGATACTCCTCGCTTTCTCGATCACCGCGGTGGTTTTCGCGCTGGTCGCGGTGCTGGTCTTCCGCTACACCAAATGGGGCCGCCAGTTCTGGTCGGTCACCGGGGATTTCTACAAGGGCCGCGGCGCGGTGCCCACCCTGCTGTTCGTCGCGGCGCTGCTGTTCATGACGGTGTTCTCGGTCCGCATGAACGTGCTGTTCTCCTACTGGTACAACGACATGTATTCGTCGTTGCAGGACGGCGCCGCGGCCCTGGCCAAGGATGATTCCGGCGCACTCGACATCGCGCGTGACGGGTTCTGGAGCGCGATGATCCTGTTCGCGGTGCTGGCCACCGTGCACGTGGTGCGCGCCCTGCTCTACTTCTTCCTCGGCGAGGCCTTCGATATCCGGTGGCGGGTCTGGCTGACCGAACGGGTCACCGTCGATTGGCTGCGTGATCGCGCCTACTACCGCGCCCGGTTCATCGACAACACCATCGACAATCCCGATCAGCGTATTCAGCAGGACATCACCGATTTCGTGCAGACCTCGCGCATCCTGTCGATGGGCGCGGTGAACGCGGTGGTCTCGATCGCCTCCTTCGCGAAGATCCTGTGGGATCTGTCCGGCCCGATCACCATCCTCGACACCGAGATCCCGCGCGCGATGGTGTACCTGGTGATGATCTACGTGCTGCTCACGACCTTCGTCGCGTTCTGGATCGGCCGACCGCTGATCCGGTTGAACTTCCTCTACCAGCGCGTCACCGCCGACTTCCGTTACGCGTTGGTGCGGTTGCGCGACAGCGCCGAGAATGTGGCCTTCTACCGGGGTGAAGGCGTCGAACAGCGCGGACTGCTCGGCCGCTTCGCCGCGGTGATCTCGGCGTACTGGTCGATCGTGTTCAGGAACCTGAAGTTCCAGGGCTGGAACCTCGCGGTGAGCCAGACTGCCGTGGTGTTCCCCTTCCTGTTGCAGGGGCCGAGGTTCTTCGCGGGCCAGATCAAGATCGGCGACATGATGCAGACCGCCCAGGCCTTCGGGGAGATCCACGACGCGCTGTCGTTCTTCCGTACCTCCTACGACGACTTCGCCGCCTACCGCGCCTCCCTGATCCGACTCGACGGCCTGCTCGTCGCGGCGGGCGAGTCGAGGAAACTGCCCGCGCTCACCGCCACCGAACTCGACGACGCGGTCCGGTTGACGAAGATCGACGTGCGCAAACCCGGCGGCGACGTCCTCATCGACAATCTGAACCTGAACCTGACCCCCGGTGACGCCCTCGTGGTCAAGGGCGCCTCCGGCAGCGGCAAGACCACCCTGCTGCGCGCACTCGCCCAGATGTGGCCCTACGCCGACGGTGAGATCGGCCGCCCGGGCGGTTCCGAATCGCTGTTCCTTTCCCAGATCCCCTACCTGCCGCTGGGCGACCTGCGTTCGGCCGTCGCCTACCCGGGCCGACCGGAGGATCTGTCCGACGCGCGGCTCGGCGAAGTGCTGAACCAGGTGCACCTCGGCCATCTCGTCGACCGCCTCGACGAGCAGGCCGACTGGGCCAAGGAACTGTCCCCCGGTGAACAGCAGCGGATCGCGTTCGCGCGGGTACTGCTGCTGAAGCCGAAGGTCGTCTTCCTCGACGAGGCCACCTCGGCCGTCGACGAGGGTCTCGAATTCTCGCTGTACTCCCTCGTCCGCACCGAACTGCCCGAAACCGTGCTGGTCAGCGTGGCCCACCGCAGTACCGTCGACCGCCACCACACCCAGCGCCTCGAGCTGCAAGGCAGCGGTCCCTGGACGCTGGGGCCGATCGAGGCGAAGGTCTGACCCCGATTTGGGCAGACCTTGGCCTTCACCTATGCTTGACCGGTTGCCTGCGGGAGCTGTGCCCGCAATCCGGCCGTGAACCCCCAGTGGTGGTGTTCGAGTTTCCGAGCTCGTGACGTCGAAACCGCTGGCAGGCGCGCGTTCGGTTGGTGACATGACCACGCCCGTCGGGTCGGCAATCCGGCGTGCTTATACGTCCAGGTCAAGGAGGCTGAAGTGATTCAGCAGGAGTCGCGACTGCGCGTCGCCGACAACACGGGAGCGAAGGAAATCCTTTGCATTCGTGTGCTCGGCGGTTCGTCGCGTCGCTATGCCGGTATCGGCGACATCATCGTCGCCACTGTCAAGGACGCCATCCCCGGCGGCAACGTCAAGCGGGGTGAAGTCGTCAAAGCCGTTATCGTGCGCACCGTCAAAGAGCGTCGTCGTCCGGACGGTTCCTACATCAAGTTCGACGAGAACGCGGCCGTGCTGATCAAGCCGGACAACGACCCGCGTGGCACCCGCATCTTCGGCCCGGTCGGGCGCGAACTGCGCGAGAAGAAGTTCATGAAGATCGTCTCGCTGGCTCCGGAGGTGCTCTGACATGAAGGTGCACAAGGGTGACACCGTTCTCGTCATCTCGGGCAAGGACAAGGGCGCCAAGGGCAAGGTCATCCAGGCCTACCCGGCGACCAACAAGGTCCTCGTCGAGGGCGTGAACCGGATCAAGAAGCACGTCGCGGACTCCGCCAACCAGCGCGGCGCCTCCTCGGGCGGCATCGTGACCCAGGAAGCTCCGATCCACGTGTCCAACGTGATGATCATCGACTCCGATGGCAAGCCCACCCGCGTCGGCTACCGCGCCGACGAGGAGAGCGGCAAGCGGGTCCGGATCTCCCGTAAGAACGGGAAGGACATCTGATATGACCACCTCTGAGAAGGTCCAGCCCCGGCTGAAGCAGCGCTACCGCGAGGAAATCAAGGACGCGCTGAACGGCGAATTCAACTACGCCAACGTCATGCAGATCCCCGGCGTCGTCAAGGTCGTCGTGAACATGGGTGTCGGCGACGCCGCCCGTGACGCGAAGCTGATCAACGGCGCGGTCAAGGATCTCGAGCTGATCACCGGCCAGAAGCCGGAGATCCGCAAGGCGACCAAGTCCATCGCGCAGTTCAAGCTGCGTGAGGGTATGCCCATCGGCGCGAAGGTCACCCTGCGTGGCGATCGCATGTGGGAATTCCTGGACCGCCTGGTCTCCATCGCGCTTCCCCGTATCCGCGACTTCCGCGGCCTGTCGCCGAAGCAGTTCGACGGCAACGGCAACTACACGTTCGGCCTGAGCGAGCAGTCGATGTTCCACGAGATCGACGTGGACTCCATCGACCGCCCGCGCGGTATGGACATCACCGTGGTCACCACCGCGACCAATAACGAAGAAGGCCGTGCCCTGCTCAAGCACCTCGGCTTCCCGTTCAAGGAGAACTGAGCACATGGCTAAGAAAGCACTGGTCAACAAGGCCAACGCCAAGCCGAAGTTCGCGGTCCGCGCCTACACCCGCTGCCAGCGGTGCGGTCGCCCGCACGCGGTCTTCCGCAAGTTCGGCCTGTGCCGTGTGTGCCTGCGTGAGATGGCGCACCGCGGCGAGCTCCCTGGCGTTCGCAAGAGCTCCTGGTGAGCGTGCGCCCCTAGGGGCGCTCTCAACTGCATAGCACGTGAAGGCACGGACTCGATGAGTCCGTGCCTTCACGTGTTCCGGCCTGAGTGGACATTCCCAGCCGTCGCCGACACGAATCTGTCCACACGAGGTAAGAACGTCCGTATAGGCCGCTCGCCCATCAGCCGCCGGGGTTGTCGTCGACTCCGGGAGCGGGTCTGATCGGTCGGTGGTTCCGATCCCTGATATCAATCCCTATGGGCACGAGCTACCGGCCGTCCGGAATCCGAGATGTACTCGCCGTGGTCGGCCGGTCGATCCAGGGACACGCCATGACCTCATCGTAGGTGCGGCACAGTCACATTCACACTGGTCAGGCGTGACGGAGCGCAAGTACCGGTATCGTGCGGATGCCTCGAGTCTTCTCGGCGTACCCGGCGAAGCCGGGATAGCGGCGCGCCTGCTCGGCGAAGAGTCGATCTCGTTGTGCCCCGGTGACTTCGGTGACCGTAACCGGGTAGGTCTCGGTGCCGCGTTCGATCGTGGCTTCCCCGGCAGTGGTCAGGTTGTAGTACCAGTCTGGATTGGTCGGCGCGCCGGCTTTTGAGGCGAAGACGTAGATGAGGTCGGGTTCGTGCTCGTCGGGCAGGTACATCATCGGACTGACCAGCTCCCTTCCGGTGCGCCGGCCGCGATGATGGACCAGAACGACCGGGGCGCCCTCGAACGGGCCGCCCACCCGGCCTTCGTTGGCCCTGAACTCGGTGATGACCTCGGTGTTCCAGTCACGGGGATCGCTCATGGTGTGCATCTTTCCGGCATGAGCGCACCGCGTCAGCCCGGCACGCGTGGACGACCGCCTCGGCACCATCGAATCCGGCAAACTCGCCGATATCGTCGTGGTCCGCGGCGATCCGGTGCACGACATCGAAGCGGTCGGCCGTCCCGAGAACATCCTGTTGGTCATGAAGGACGGAAAGGTCCGTAGTGATCGAGGCGCGTTCTTCACCCTCGCCGACAGGTGATCGACGCGCCACGGCCGACGCCGATGAGTGACGGGTCAGCAGTAACGACGACTACGTCGCCTGCGCCCTGTCGATACGTCCCCGCCCGGCGGTAGAGCGCGTCGAGGACTCAGAATTCGAGTTCGGTCCAGGGAATGGCGATCGGGAACGGGAAGTCGATCGCGATCACCTCGGAATCGGCGGGGGACCATTTGCCCGCCAGGATGTAGTTGGCCTGGTGCAGGGGAGTCACGCCCGGTGGGAGGGTGCCGTGGGTGGTTTCCAAGGCGTAGGCGTGTACGAAGGCGATCTCGCTGCGCTGTGGGGCGAGCTCCACTTCCCAGTACCAGGGAATGCCGCCGCCGGCGTAGCGCGCCTTCTTGTCCTCGATATCGGTTTGCTTGTTGGACGGTGAGAGAACCTCGCCGACCAAGAGAGCATCGGCGGCGCGAATGTCCTGGTACGGCTGGTCGAGGCAGCGGTAGGCCACGAAATCCGGTGTGACGAAATCGGACTTACCGTGGTCGCCGAAGAAGACATTAGTTTCGAAGTCGACGCGCCAGCAGCGTTCCGGTCGTTCGGACATCGCTGAACGTGCGCAGCGTTTCAGCGCGCTGGTCAGTGCGAAGGTGAACGCCTGGTGTTCTGCGGGCCCGCGCCGCAACCACACCACCCGGCCCTCCCACAGTTCGATCTGCGTCGCGACTTCCTCGGGTAGTTGCTCGAGTTCCTCCCAGGTCATGTACTCCGGGAGGTCGGGGCGCTCGACATGCGGGGCGGACATGGCGTCATGGTAGACCGGATCGCGGCCAGGGAGATCTGGTTCGTCGTCCCCGGGCAGGGGCCAGAGGGCATCCGACCCTGTCCGGTAGATATTGTGCGCCGCGGTCCGTCGAATCCGATCCGGTTACTGGGCCAAGTCGGTTACTACCAGCAGTACCGGTAGTCGCCGCTGCCCCGGCATTCCACCTCGTAATCCCACTGGTCGGGGATATCGGAGTTGGGGATGACAGCACCAGCCGCACCGCCGACCGCCATACCGCCGAGCAGGCCGACTATCAGTCCGATCGGCAGGCTGATCGGGATCAGCAGGCCCGAGGCGGCGATGCCGATCACGATGCCGACGAAAGCGCCCGCGATACCGCCCAGCGCCGCGCCGATGCCCATGCCCGCTTCGATACTGCGCTGCCTCGGAGAGGTTTTGCGCCAGTATCCGATGTCCTGCGCGGTGACATCGGCGACCAGGGTTGTGCTGTCGGCGGTGGGGCGCGGTGCGAGCGTGATCACCTGGTCGTCGACCGTGAAGACCAGGGGCAGGCTCGCCACGGCGCTGCCGTCAGCCGCGCTGAGCTCGATGGTGTCCTCGGTGAGCCGAAAATTTCCTCCGGTGATCATCGCGTCGAGTGTTGTGCCGTCGCTGCCGCGTTGGAAGGTGAAGCCGATGCCGCGGTCGATGCCCTGCGCGATCCGCGGCGCGGCCGTTGCCGCGTCGACGTGGTCGGTGGCGTGCGGGGAGGCGGCGGCGGTGCCATCGGTGATGGCGAGTGCCACGATGCTCAGCAGTGCGGTAGCGGCGAATTTGGTGAGTTTCATTTCTCCTGCGTTCTTGACTTTTCGATCGATCGGCACGTGGCGTTCAGGCCGTGGCCGGGTCGGATCACTCGATCACTCCGGCGGGCAGAGGTCGAGGGTGGTGGGTGATAAGGGTGGTTATCGCGGTGACTCTCACGCGGCGCCTTGTGCGGTCGCATCGTGGTGGGCGTGAGCGGGTTTCAGCGCGTCGAGTGCGGCGCGAAGCAGACGATCAATACCCGAATAAATTGTGGTGCAGTCATTCTCGATACTCTGCGCCTTCTTGTGGATCACGCCTGCCGCCTGTTTGACCCGGTCGACGGTGCCGAGCTGGTCCAGCGCCTCGGAGATCTTCTCCTCGGCGGTGGTGATCTGCGCGGTGTCGGACCGGGTGTTCGCGGTGAGCGCGCTTGCCCGCAAGAGTTGCAGTGCCGTCCGCAGCAGGTCGGGATCGTCGTTATCGGTGTCGAAGGCCAGGACGATCCTTCGCGGGCCGAGTACACGAATAGCGTTGTTTCCGTTCTGCTTTCGGTAGCGGACCAGTCCGAGCGAGGCGACCGCGCCACGGTTGCGCTCGGTCTCGTCGAGATAGTCGTTCCACTTCTTGCTGCCCGAATCCGACATCTCGATCGCCACTTTGGCGATACCGCCGGAAATGGTCAGCAGACCGTCACCCTTCTTCGAATGGGCGACAGCGCCGGTGACACTGCTGGTGTCGACGTACTCGTCGCCGAGTCCCGTGGCGAATTCGGTACGCGCAAGGTATTCGGCGATTACATCGACGTCTACGACCTGTCCAGGGTGGATTCGACCCGATCGAAGATGCGGCTTTGCCTCCTGCCGTGCCCTGGACGGATGCCGACCTGAAGACCGTGATGGAAGAGCGGATCGCGACATGCGGGATCGAGCCGGGGCAGTGGCTCGACGTGGAGTGGCCACCGACCGGAGGCATGAGCGACGAAGGCCATGTGCACTGGACGGAATTCGAGCCATGCGAGAAGCATTACGAGACGTATGACGAATCGGGAGACGAATCGGCTTTTGGAGACTGCGAGAGTTGCCGTCAGCGCGAGCGGGTTGTCGACAAGGCCAAGTGGACGTTCCATACAACCGTGCGGACCAACAGGATCTACTTCGATGGCGCCGGTCACGAGCGTGATCGGGAGGAAGATTCAGATGCCGGTGTCGAGGTAGCGGTGATCGAGCAGGATCCTGAAGACATTCTGATCGGTCCATCTGGTGAGGGACGGTATTGGTAATTGGGCGGCGCAAGATTGGCGGAGTTGCGACCCTCAGGTCCGTCGCCGATAGATGGCGCTCCTATGGCCGACGTCGATGACCAAGATGATCAATCGGCCATCGACGATCTCGTACACCGCGCGATAGTTTCCGCACCGAAGCCTGAACTGTCCCGGCGTACCCGACATCGGTTTCACCGCCTGGTTCGGGGTGTACGGGTCATCTCCCAACGCCGCCAACGCATTCAAGAGGGCTATCGCATCACGCTGGGGAATCGCGCGGAGGTTCCGCTGGGCGAGCGGGCGGAACTCGAAGGCATACTTCACACCGCGCCGGCATTCGGCTCTTGCAGAACCTGGGCATACATTTCGGTGAGGCTCACACCGGGCGAGCCATCGTCGGCCGCCCGCGCTTCGGCTGCCATCCGGCCGAGCTCCTCATCCTCCCATTCTTCGAGTTTCTCCAGCATGAAGAGGGGAATGAAGGCTCCTACACGAACGCCGTCGCGGGTCACCACGGTGACAGCGCCGTCTTCCACCGCGCTGTCTACTACCTTCGCTAGGCTTGCACGGAACTCACGGATTGTCAGCGCTTCGTCTGCCATACTTCGAAGTGTACACATTTTGTGTACACGGCCTGCGGATTCGTCGTCATGATCACGTCGGTGCCGGCATCGTGCGGGGCGGTTCGCCCCCGATTTGTCCTGGTCACACCAGTGGAGACACCGACCCGGTTGGCTAGGCCGTTCCAGAGGTCGAGCGTACTGACGGTGGACCAGGATCCGGTAGAACGGTTTGGCGGTCGGCTTGCCGCCGGGCGCGCGTGCGGCGACGAAGGGGCGATACGCGCCGGATAGAGAATCGCGCTCAGACATCGCCACTCGGATGCCAGGAAGGTTTCGATGAACGGCATACCCGACGCGTCGACGAATTCCAATAAGAACAGCCTCGTCTTCTTCAACGGCCCCGAGTGAAATGGACGACAACCCCACCGTGCCGCCTCCCGATCAATCCCTCCTCGCCCGCACCGGCGGAGCCGTCGCGCAGATGTCCCTCGGGATCATCGCGGGCGGATTCCTGTACTGGCTCACGCTCATAGCCGTCCTCCAAGCGGAGATCAGCATTATCGACACCGACCTTCCCTTCGGCATCGATGTCTGGCTTCTGCCCATGCTTCCGCCCGTGGCACTCGGCGCATTCCTGCGGTACGCCGTCCCCCGATTCGCCATCGCGTGGACGGCGCTGATAGTCGGTTGTCTCGTGATCGGCGGAGGGTTTTCGGCCCTGCTCCTCACCTGGTGACCATATCCCCTGCGACAGTTCAAGTTTCCCCACCCCTGGGGGGTGGGAGTTCGGGAGTGACATGGGGGATCGAAGCTCGGAATCAAAGCGGATCGAGCGGCTCCATACGGCTATGGCTCGCTCGCGCGGGACGGCTTCGTCGTCGGACGGCGCCGTCACCGTCGCGGTCGGTGCGAACGGGGTGCTGCACGCGATCGAGTTGGGGGACGGGTCGGCGCGGCTGTCGGTGCGCCAATTAGCCGATGTAGTAGTGGAATTGCACAAGATCGCGTTCGCGCGAGCGGGGGCCGCCGTGCGGGAGGCTATCGAAAACCTCGGCGATGACGAAGACGACACAGCCGCATCAGAGTCCGACACCGATCGCGAAAGCGGCGATGACTCCGATGGATTCCAGCGATCGTCCCGCGACGAATCATCGCCCGAGGAATCGCCCCCCGATATCGCGCCGCCTGTTTCCGATGGGTACGACGTCGATCCCACAGCGAGCCGCCGCGACAACCCCGACTCACCCACGGAAAGCGCGGCGGCGCACGATATGTCGCTCGGTCATGTCATCGAGCCGTTCGACACTCCCGACGATGATGACGACATCTACTTCACCGCTACCGCCGAGCCTGTTCGGCCCCGGAGGGTGCCCCGGAGTCCCGATGCCGTGCACGGTGCCGTGCGGGCACGTAGTCGTATTCCACCGGTGGCAGGTGACTTTCCGCATGGCGAAAATCAGGAGCCGGTCGAACGGCCGCCCGTGCCGACATCGGATGCCCCGCTGGTAGCCTCGTTGCGTGAACAGCGTGGGGGAGTTCGTAGTCGGCATAGATTTCCAAGCATTACAGCGCGCCCGGAGCCGTACGATCACATTGGGCACGTTCTCTGCTGCTTGCGATGTGGCTGCGGCAGTCGGGTTCGTAGTGCTCGGGCTGTTACTCCTCTTGTCGGCCGAACCGATCGGCCTCCTGCTGTTCGCGCTCGCCGCCTTGTTCGCCTACTTCGGGATTCGCAAACTGCGCGCATTTCGGAAGGTGCGAAATATGTGGCAGGACAAGGGTATGCCGCCGTGGGCGATGCGACTCTCCGGCTTCGGTGTGGAGATGAAGAGTGATGCCACCCCGGAATCGGTCTTCCTGCCGTGGGGCACTGTTCAGGGGTTTCGATTGCACCGGTGGAGGCGTCAACACTTCGTCGTCATCGACATCTTCCCCGGAGTCGACGCGAGGACTCCCGGCGTGGTCGGGCTCGAGAATCCTGACGTGCAAAACGCTCTGAACAAACACATCTTCGGCACCAAGGGGTTGCGCTTCGCTCTGAGTAATCTGGACCAGCCGGTATCGGCCGTGGATCACGCTGTTGCCTACTTCACCGCAGGGCGGGTCCGAGTTCACTGAGTGATGGTCATTCCAGGTGTGGTGGCGTGAGGAGAATCAAACGCGGGGCTCTCGCTTCGCGTCCAGATCTACAGTCTCCCAGTCGAATCCGGGGGTGGCGGTGCGACCGGATGGTCAGAATTCGAGCTCGCTCCACGGGATGTGAATGGGGAAAGGGAATTCGGTGCTGATCGCGTCGGAATCCTTGGGTGTCCATTTTCCGGTCAGCAGGTAATTAGCCGGATACAAAGGATGGACGCCCTCGGGCAGCGGGCCGTGGGAGGTTTCGAGGGCGAAGGCGCGGATCATCGCGATCGCGCTCTTCTCGCGCGCCAAGGTCACTTCCCAGTACCAGGGGATTCCCGCTTTCGCGTATTTGGCTTTCTTCTCATCGATATCGGTCTGTGAGTTGGATGGGGAGAGGACCTCACCCGCGAGCAGGACGTCGTCGGCACGCACATCCTGATACGGCTCGGGCAGGCACCGCTGCACCAGGAAGTCCGGTGTGACGAAATCGGACTTACCGGCCCGCCCGAAGAAGATGTTGGTCTCGGTGTGGACCCGCCAGCAATGCTGTGGATCGCCTGCCATGTCGTTTCGGGCGCAGCGGCGGAGGCCGCTCCAGATCAGATTGGTGAACTCCTGATGCTCCGCAGGCCCACGCCGCACCCACATCACACGCCCGTCCCATAGCTCGATCTGGCGTGCGACCTCGTCTGGCAGTTGCTCGAGCTGCTCCCATGTCATGTATGCGGGGAGGTCGGGGCGTTCGACCAGCGGACTCGCCATGACGCTCATGATAGTTGTGTGACGACCGGTTCGACCCCTGATTTTGTCCTGGTCAGGCCGTTGCCTACACTAGAGCGGTTGCCTGGGCATATCTGTGTCCGCATATCTCCGATGTAGTGTCCGGATCGACGTGCGGCCAGCCCCGGCACCGAGCGCTCGTAAGAGAACTCATCCGGTCGGCAAGTGTCGGCCGGACCAGCCCCATTGCTGTAGGCCCACGGCCGTCATGCCTCGCGCAGGTCGGTGTTGTATGGGAACCGCGGCGAGAAAGGTGTCGAGGTCTAACCATGACCATGACTGATCCGATCGCAGACTTCTTGACGCGTCTGCGCAACGCCAACTCGGCGTACCACGATCAGGTGAAGGCTCCGCATTCGAAGATCAAGGTGAATATCGCCGAGATCCTCAAGCGCGAGGGTTACATCGCCGACTACCGGACCGAGGATGCCGAGGTGGGCAAGGCCCTCGTCGTCGACCTCAAGTACGGCCCCAGCCGTGAGCGCAGCCTGCAGGGCCTGCGTCGCGTGTCGAAGCCCGGTCTGCGTGTGTACGCGAAGTCCACCAACCTGCCCAAGGTCTTGGGCGGCCTCGGCGTGGCGATTATTTCCACGTCGACCGGTCTGCTCACTGATCGTCAGGCGGCCAAACAAGGCGTGGGCGGCGAAGTCCTCGCCTACGTCTGGTAACGGGAGGTCAGGACAATGTCGCGTATTGGCAAGAAGCCCATCGCAATCCCCGCGGGTGTCGAGGTGAACATCGACGGCCAGGTCGTCTCGGTGAAGGGGCCCAAGGGCACCCTGTCCCACACGGTCGCCGAACCGATCACCATCACCAAGGGTGAGGACGGCCAGCTCGAGGTCGCTCGCCCGAACGATGATCGTCAGAACCGCTCGCTGCACGGCCTGACCAGGACCCTGGTGTCCAACATGGTCGAGGGCGTGACCAAGGGCTACGAGAAGAAGATGGAAATCTTCGGCGTCGGTTACCGCGTGCAGGCCAAGGGGTCGAACCTCGAGTTCGCTCTCGGCTACAGCCACCCGGTGCCGATCGAGGCCCCCGAGGGCATCACCTTCGCGGTGGAATCGCCCACCAAATTCGCTGTGTCCGGAATCGACAAGCAGAAGGTCGGTCAGATCTCCGCTGTGATCCACGGACTGCGCAAGCCCGACCCGTACAAGGGCAAGGGCATCCGCTACGCCGGCGAGGTCGTTCGCCGCAAGGTCGGAAAGACGGGTAAGTGATCATGGCGCAAACCGAAAACCAGATCGCCAAGCGCAAGCCGCGTGGCAAGGACGTGTCCACGACGCGTCGTCTGTCGAAGACCCGCCGTCACTTCCGTCTGCGCAAGAAGGTCGTCGGCACCACCGAGCGTCCGCGCCTGGTGGTCAACCGCTCCTCGCGTCACCTGCACGCGCAGCTCGTCGACGACTCGATCGGCAAGACCATCGCCGCCGCGTCGTCCATCGAGGCCGATGTGCGCGCACTGGACGGCGACAAGTCGGCCAAGAGCAAGAAGGTCGGCGAACTGCTGGCCGAGCGTGCCAAGGCCGCTGGCGTCGATGCCGTCGTATTCGACCGTGGTGGTCACGATTACCACGGCCGCATCGCGGCGCTGGCCGATGCCGCTCGCGAAGGTGGGTTGAAGTTCTAATGAGCGGAGCTTGCGGAGCGAGTATTCAACACAGCTTGCGATTCGATTTCATCAACGGAAGGAACGTCTGATGCCGGGACGTCAAAGGCGTGACGGCGGCAGCGGACCCGCCGGACAGCAGACTGGTGCCGCCGGTGGCGGCGACAACCGCGACGGCCGCGGCGGTGGCCGTGATCGGCGCGGCGGCGGTGACCGTCGTGACCAGCAGACCGATAAGAACCAGCTCGAGCGCGTCGTAGCGATCAACCGCGTCTCCAAGGTCGTGAAGGGTGGTCGTCGCTTCAGCTTCACCGCCCTCGTGATCGTCGGTGACGGCAACGGTCTGGTCGGCGTCGGCTACGGCAAGGCCAAGGAAGTTCCCGCGGCCATCCAGAAGGGTGTCGAGGAGGCTCGTAAGGGCTTCTTCCGCGTTCCGATGATCGGCTCCACCATCACCCACCCGGTTCAGGGTGAGGCGGCGGCCGGTGTGGTCATGCTGCGTCCGGCTTCGCCCGGTACCGGTGTGATCGCCGGTGGTGCGGCTCGTGCCGTGCTGGAATGCGCTGGCATCCATGACATTCTGGCGAAGTCGCTCGGTAGCGACAACGCCATCAACGTCGTGCACGCGACGGTTGCGGCACTCAAGATGCTGCAGCGTCCGGAAGAGGTCGCGGCCCGTCGTGGCCTGCCGCTCGAGGACGTCGCCCCCGCGGGCATGCTGCGCGCACGCGCTCAGGCAGCGGGAGGTGCCAGGTAATGGCAGATCTCAAGGTGACCCAGATCAAGTCGTCGATCGGCGCCAAGGTGAACCAGCGGGAGAGCCTTCGCACGCTCGGCCTGCGGAAGATCCGTCAGACCGTGGTTCGTGAGGACACCCCTCAGAACCGTGGCCTGATCAACGTCGTGCGCCACCTCGTGACAGTTGAGGAGGTCTGACATGACCATCAAGTTGCATCACCTGCGTCCGGCTCCGGGCTCCAAGACCGACAAGACCCGTGTGGGTCGCGGTGAGGGCTCCAAGGGCAAGACCGCGGGCCGTGGTACCAAGGGCACCAAGGCGCGCAAGAACGTCCCCGCCGCCTTCGAGGGTGGGCAGATGCCGCTGCACATGCGGCTGCCCAAGCTCAAGGGCTTCACGAACCGGTTCCGTACCGAGTACCAGGTCGTGAACGTCGGCTCGATCGCCAAGCTGTTCCCCGAGGGCGGCGAGGTCGGCAAGGCCGAGCTGGTCGCGGCCGGCGCGGTTCGGAAGAACCAGCTGGTCAAGGTCCTCGGCGACGGCGAGATCGGCGTCGCGGTCCAGGTGACCGTCGACAAGGTGACCGGCTCCGCCAAGGAGAAGATCACCGCTGCCGGTGGCACTGTCACCGAGCTGGGCTGACGGTACTCTCAACGTAGTGGGCACCGGACGGGTGAAGGCCCGTCCGGTGTCGCTGTTAGAGTTCAATTGTTGTCTGCCAAGCCACGTCATGGTTTTCGGCTTCTCCAGAGTTGGACATCGCTGAAATATCCATGTCATGACCATGTCGTTCGCGCCAGGAGGATTTGTGCTTTCCGCCTTCGTATCGGCCTTCCGGACTCCGGACTTACGGCGGAAGATTCTCTTCACGCTGGGGTTGATCGCGTTGTACCGCATGGGTGCCGCGCTGCCGTCCCCCGGCGTCGACTACAAGGCGGTGCAGGAATGTATCGACCTGGTCTCCGGTGGTGACTCCCAGGGCATCTACCAGCTCATCAACCTGTTCTCGGGTGGTGCGCTGCTGCAGTTGTCGGTCTTCGCGATCGGCATCATGCCCTACATCACCGCCAGCATCATCATTCAGCTGCTGACCGTCGTCATCCCGCGGTTCGAGGAACTGCGCAAGGAAGGCCAATCCGGCCAGACCAAGATGACGCAGTACACGCGCTATCTCTCGATCGCGCTGGCGATCCTGCAAGCAACGGGTCTCGTCGCGCTCGCGGCGCGCGGTCAGTTGCTCCAGGGCTGCCAGAAGGACATCCTGGCGGACACCAGTATCTTCGGCATGATCATCATCGTGCTGGTCATGACCGCTGGCGCGGCGCTGGTCATGTGGTTCGGCGAGCAGATCACCGAACGCGGCGTCGGCAACGGCATGTCGCTGCTGATCTTCGCGGGTATCGCGGCCAGGATCCCGACCGAGGGCAAGAACATCCTCGACAGCCGTGGCGGTCTGATCTTCGGCCTGGTCCTCGTGGCGGCTTTCGTCATCATCGCCGCGGTGATCTTCGTCGAACAGGGCCAGCGGCGGATACCCGTCCAGTACGCCAAACGGGTGGTCGGCCGCAAGATGTATGGCGGATCATCGACCTACCTGCCGTTGAAGGTCAACCAGGCGGGCGTCATCCCGGTGATCTTCGCCTCCTCGCTGTTGTACCTGCCGAACCTGGTCGCTCAGCTGACGGGTTCGCAGAACGCGAAGGATCCGAGTTGGTGGCAAGAGGTCATCCAGAAATACTTGGTGAACCCGGGCAACCCGGTCTACATCGCGATCTACTTCGGTTTGATCGTGTTCTTCACCTACTTCTACGTCGCGATCACCTTCAACCCGGAGGAACGCGCGGATGAGATGAAGAAGTTCGGCGGCTTCATCCCCGGCTATCGTCCCGGTAGGCCGACGGCCGACTATCTGAATTTCGTCCTGAGCCGCATCACCCTGCCCGGCTCGATCTACCTCGGTCTCGTGGCAGTGCTGCCCAACCTGTTCCTCGATATCGGCTCCTCCGGCGGTGCGCAGAACCTCCCGTTCGGCGGCACCGCGGTGCTCATCATGGTGAGCGTCGGTCTCGACACGGTGAAGCAGATCGAGAGCCAGCTGATGAATCGAAATTACGAAGGGTTCCTCAAGTGAGAGTTGTATTGCTCGGTCCGCCGGGTGCCGGCAAGGGCACCCAGGCCGTCCTGCTGTCCGAGAAGCTGGGCGTCCCGCACATCTCCACCGGGGATCTGTTCCGCGCGAATATCAGCCAGCAGACCCCGCTGGGCCGTGAAGCGCAGAAGTACATGGATGCCGGCGATCTGGTGCCGAGCGACGTCACCAACCGCATGGTCGAGGCCAGGGTCGCCGAGCCGGACGCCGCCAACGGCTTCGTGCTCGACGGCTACCCGCGCACCATCGACCAGGCCGATGCCCTGGAGAAGATCCTCGGCGATATGGACACGAAACTGGACGCGGTCCTGTGCTTCGTCGTCGCCGAGGACACCGTGGTCGAGCGGATGCTCGCGCGCGGTCGCGCCGATGACAACGAGGACGTGATCCGCAACCGGCTCCGGGTGTACCGCGAGGAGACCGAGCCGCTGCTGCAGCATTACGACGGTCTCGTTGTCACGGTGGACGGGATCGGCGAGGTCGACGACGTCAACGCGCGCGCTCTGCGCGCGCTGGGACAGTAATGTCCCCAACCTGGGTAATGTCCCCAACCTGGGTAATGTCCCGGAATCGGGAGCGCTGAGCCGCGATGGTCTTCGGCCGTAGCAAGAACAAGAAGGTGGTGCCCTTCCGCACCGCCGGTGAGCTGGACGCCATGGCGGCGGCGGGTGCGGTCGTCGGCCGTGCCCTGGTCGCCGTGCGCGCGGCGGCCAAGCCGGGGGTGTCAACCCTGGAACTGGACGAGGTCGCCGAACAGGTGATCCGGGACGCCGGTGCGGTGCCCTCCTTCAAGGGCTATCACGGATTTCCCGCGTCGATCTGCGCGTCGGTGAACGACCGCGTTGTACACGGGATTCCGGTCGCCGAGGAGATGCTCACCGAAGGCGATCTCGTTTCCATCGACTGCGGTGCGATTCTCGATGGCTGGCACGGCGATTCGGCGTGGACGTTCGGGGTCGGCATCATCATCGAGGCCGACGAGTTGCTGAGCGAGGCGACGAAACTGTCGATGGAGGCCGGTATCGCGGCGATGCTGCCGGGTAATCGGCTCACCGATGTCTCGCACGCCATCGAACTCGGCACTCGCGCGGCCGAGGAGAAGCACGGTCGCGCCTACGGCATCGTCGACGGATACGGCGGACACGCGATCGGGCGTGAGATGCATATGGATCCGTTCCTGGCGAACGAGGGCGCGCCGGGTAAGGGGCCGAAACTCGTCGTGGGTTCGGTGCTGGCCATCGAGCCGATGTTGACCCTCGGTACCACCCAGACGAAGGTGCTCGACGACGACTGGACCGTGGTCACCACCGACGGTTCGCGTGCCGCGCACTGGGAGCACACCGTCGCGGTCACCGAGGACGGTCCGCGAATTCTCACCCTTCGCCCGGAGTAATCCTCCACTCGCGCAACTGTCCGAACGCACCCATGGCCTTCCGGCCGGGGTGCGTTCGTCTGTATCTGCGGTCGCTTCGGGGATCGATGGATGAGGACGTGGCGCTCAGGACTGGCCGGTCTTACGGAAGAACAGCACGTGATCGTGGTCGATGAGCGGCATGGTCTTGCGGACCTGACGGATGCCGCCGCTGGGCAGATACGTCAGATTCGCGAAGCCCTGGGTGTTGCCGAAGGCGGAGCGGAGTTTGGTCTCGGTGGCGAAATGCGCGCCGTAGGCGGCGAGCATGCCGAAATCCAGCGGTGCCAGCGGTTCATCCAAGGTGGCCGGTCCCGCCGGACGGCCGAGCGCGGCGTACTGGGTGGCCCGGCCCTGTTCGTAGCGGCACAGCTCGTAGGACATGTTCGCGGTCGCGGTGACGCTGAAGACCGGCCACTGTCGCGAGAGCCGAAGCGCCAGCGGATTTCTGCCGACCGGCGACAGTTCCCAGTTCATGCTCATGACGGTGACCCATCCGCCATAGGACAGTTCGATCAGCACCACATCGTCGCCGAGCGTGCTCGAGGTGTTCAGCTCCGGGTCGCCGATCACCCAATCGTCTTCGTCCGCGGTGAGATAGGTCGCGCTGTCGACGAGGTGGATATCGTCGAGGGCATACGCCTCGATGATGGCCGCACGCAGGAGGTTGATGGCGTTCTTGTCCGGACAGCGCACACCGAGCGCACCGAAGGTCGGGCCGATCTCGACAGGAGCCGAGGGCGGATCGGGATCTTCGCCGGGCGCGAGCGGGCGCAGACCGACCAGCGCCAAACGCCAGTTGATCTCCTCGACCGTCGATAGGTCGCCCGAGGTCTTGCGCAGGATTTGCTGCTGGGTCAGGCGCCCCGCCTGCTCCAGGGTGCGGCATTCCAGTTCGACCAGCGCGTTGTACGACTTCGGGGTCAGATCGAGATCGCGAATACCGCAGGCGCGCAGCCGAATCGTCATACTCGTTGAGGTGAACGCGGCATACCGCTCGCGGTACATCGAGATCGCCTGCTTGCGGGAGCGCCCGACCATCAGGGTGCGCAACAGCGTGCTCAGACTCTGCAGGTATTTGCCCGCCAACTCCGGATTCGCGGCGGCGAGTTCGCTGCGGATACGCGCGGCGTCCTCGGTCGCGGCGACGGCGGCATTCTGATCGAGGCGTCCGAGCCAGACCCCGCATTTCCCGAGGCAGTCCGCGCACATGCCCGCGACCGCCGGATCGCTCTGCGCGGCTTGTAGATATACCGCGCACGCGCCACGGATGGTGCTCGCCGCCAACTCACGCCGGTTGGCCGAGCGGGTCGCCTGTTCGAAAACGCGCAGCGCTTCCTGCAACTCGCCAGCGGAACGCGCCGACACATTCCCGTTGGCGAACCAGTGCAACCGCAGGCCCACCGCCTCCTGGGCGGGCGCGAGGGCCTCGAGGGTCCGGTCCCTGCGCGCGGCCGGATCGGTCTTCGTGGCGATCATGGCTTTGGCGAGTTCGACCAGTGTCGTGGCCAGTCGTAGTTCGGCGTCGACCGTTCGGTCTCTGGCGGCGCTACGATCCGCAGCTACCTGACGCTCGATCGCGCTCAGTTCCATCGCGAACCCAACTCCCGCATCACCTTCCGCATACGGTCGTCGATCGGCCGCATTCGTGCTCGCGCAGAGTCTGCCATATGTCGGGCTCACACGCCCAAGACAATGCGGAGTTGATCGGGTACGCTCCCGCCAGCGCCCGAACCAGTAGCGGCGCCGGATCGCCACGTCGTCGACCGGGGTTCCTCGGCCGTGCTGGATGTCGGCCGAGAACAGCGCGGTATCAGGCCTCGAGCAGAACGGTGACGGGCCCGTCGTTGACCAGTTCGACGCGCATATGGGCGCCGAACCTGCCGGTGGCGACCGTCGCGCCGAGGTCGCGCAGGGCACGGGCGAAACACTCGACGAGCGGTTCGGCGACGGGGCCGGGTGCGGCGGCGGACCAGGAAGGGCGGCGGCCCTTCGCGGTGTCGGCGTAGAGGGTGAACTGGCTGACCACCAGAATCGGAGCGTCCAGATCCGCGGCGGAACGTTCCCCGTCCAGGATGCGCAGCCGCCAGAGTTTGTCGCCGAGGGTTTTGGCGGTGGCCTCGGTGTCGGTGTGGGTGATACCGACCAGGGCGACCAGCCCCTGGGGATTCGGTGCTATCCGGCCGACGAGTTCGCCGTCCGCCACGACCTGCGCCGCCGTTACCCGCTGCACCAGTACTCGCATACGGTTGATCCTTTCATTCCCGCGGGTGCGCGATGCCGGGGAGTTGCCGTCGATGGCAATCGATATCGAATTAGGCAGTGCGCATGCATGTTTCGCTCGACCTACGATTGCGCGTGCCTGTCTCGCTCCAGTGGCATAGACTCGTAAATCACTCGGCATACAGCGTTTTGGACGAATGTGGTCGGGTGGTGGGCGTCGGGGAGCATTGCGCGTGGGAACGGGGCCGTGGGAGATTCTTGCGGAGCAGAGCAAGGTCTGTCACAGATCGCCCCCGGCCGTCCATATGACCGGATGTCGAGGTAGCCGGAAACTTCTGGGGCTGGGCATGTTCCGCCGTGGTGGCTAAACTTCGACCATTCCGGCTCACCGGCGAGAGCCGTCGGCGGAATGCATCGAGGAGCGAGTGGCGTGGGTAGCGAAACTCCCTGGTCGGGGTTGGCAGGCCGGGCGAAGGTCCGGGTGGAGACGGGTGCCGCGCTCGAGGCGGCCAAGGCGTGCAGCACGGCCATCGAGGTCTTCAAGGGCTGTCAGGCGCTGTTCGACTCCAAGCACCTCAATACGTTCGACGCCCAGCACCTCGGCGGTTCCGAGGTGATCGCGGGCCCGCCGCTGCGTCAACGCTTCATCGACGAAGCCACCCAGGCCAAGGAGTCGGTGGGGCGGTTCATCGACGCCCTGCACGACCTCGTCGACCTGTTCAAGGCCGCCGGTGACACCTATACCAACACCGACAAGTACTCGGCCGACCAGCTCTCGACGATGAAGGGCGACCTCGGCAGGGTGAACTCCTCGCCCGGTGCCAGGGATCTGTCCGGTTCGATCACCCAGGCGGGTCAGTACAAGCCGGCTAACTCGGACATAGATGTCCACATCTCCGGGTCTACGATCACGATCGACTACACGAAGCACGACTACGACATCGACACCGCGAAAGCTCCGAAGTTGCCCGAGGGGACACGCGTCAAGGCGGAGGGCGTCGGCGTGCCGATCCCGGTCCGGGCCGCGGACAACATGTCGTGGCGGGATCTGTACGACCTCGGTCAGCGCATCTCGTGGGGCGAGGTGGCCGAGGATGCACCCGTCTGGGAGGCGATGGCGACCCAGGTCCACACCGCCGCGTACGACCTACAGCAGAAGCTCGCGACGATCACCTCGACCACCTGGGAGAGCCAAGGCGGTGACGCCGCGCTCGCGGCGATTTCCACATTCGCGGCGTCGGTGTACGACCTGCACGACTCGTTCAAGATGACCCAGGCGAATCTCGAATACACCGCCGACTGGCTGTACGCGACGAAGGCCTGCATGCCGATCGAGACCGAGGACAGATGCGACGACGATCTCGATGAGAACCGTGAGCGGTACGAGCGGCACTACGTCACCGGCGTCCACCAGACCGAGAAGTTCTTCCCGGCGGTGACCGATCCGGCCGCACCGGCGGGGCCGGTGACCACGCAGCAGCCGCCGACTACGCAGCAGCCGCCAACCACGCAACAGCCGCCGGGTTCGCAGCAACCACCGGGTTCGCAGCAGCCGACCACGCAGCAGCAGCCGTCGGGTTCGCAGCAGCAGCCCGGTTCACAGCAACCGACCACTCAACAGCCGGGCGCCCAGCAGACCCAGCCGCAGCCGCAGATCTCCGCGGCCGGTCAGGCAGCGCAGCAGGCGCTCGGACAACTCCAGTCGGGCGTCGCGGGCACGGGCGCCGGGCAGACCGGCGCCCCCGGCGCGGGTAGCTCCGGCACAGGTATTCCCGGCCTGGCTGGTATCGGGGCGGGGTCGACGAGTCCGGGGACGGGCGGCGGGGCCGACATCCTGTCCCCGCTGATGTCGGCGGTGTCCCCGCTGATGTCGGCGGTCAACTCCGCGATCTCCGGGCTGTCCCAGGCGTTGCCGAACCTGCAAACCGCGGTGCAGGGCGCTCTGCAACAGGCGTCGGCGGGCCTGAGTTCCGGCCTACCCGATCTGACCCAGCTCGGCAGGCTGTTCGAGCAGTTCCCGGATCTGGCCGATGTGCTCGCGCAGTCTCCGGAGGTCAGCGCGGTGATCGCGGCCAACCCCGTGCTGGAGCCGCTGGCGGACCTGCTGGGTATCGAGCTGCCCGGCGAGCAGGCCGATGCCGACGGGTCGGGAGAGTCCGAGACGGCCGAGGCGACGCTCGCGGAGGCGTTCCCGCGTGCCTCGCTGCCCGACTTCTCCAATCTCCTGTCCGGTTTGGATGAAGTCGTCGCGCCGATCGCAGGCATGGTCGCCGCACCGCAGACCGAGGCGGCGCCGATCCCGCTGCACACTCTCGAACAGGTCGATGTCACCTCGGCGGTCTTCGGTCGGCCCGAGGCCGACGCATGACCCGCACGTGGGAATTCACAGATGTCGAATTCCGTGTCCTCTGGCAGCGTTTCGTCGGCAACGGCCTGCCCCGCCCGCTGACCTTCCAGGCCACCACAGCGCTGCACACGGATTACGAGCGGGAGAAGTACGACACCTGGCAGCGCTTGCAGCACACCGTCGACCCCACGCTCCGCGCGGTCTTCGACGTGCTCGAGCGTCCCGATGTCTATCTGCGCCTGCGCGGCTGGAACGACCGCGAACGCGACGACGCGCAGCGCTGGCTCAAGGCGAGGGCGGCGCGCGCGGGCGCCAACGGCTACATCATCAATCAGCTGCCCGGCGAAACACCAACGCACAGCGGTGGTTACATCATCACCGACTGCGGTCCGCACGGCCTGGCCGACGCGATCGTCGACTTGATGCCCGACGTCGGCGCGGGCCGCAAGGGCGTCCTGCCCTTGGTCACCGACGTCCACCCCGATTCCGCCGAACACCACTCCGGCTCATCGATGTTCTTCGAGGAAGCGGGCACCTCGATCGCCCAGCGCAGCGCCGAATTCTTCGACACCCCCGCCGACCGCACCGGCACCATCAACATCCTGCAGAACCAGTCGATGTTCGGCTCCCGCGGCATGCATCGCGACATCCTCGTCTGGCGCGACCTCCCCGACGACGGCCGGTACGTCATCACGCTGCCCTCGGACAGCCCGACCGCCGCCCCCCTGTCCCGCACCGCCCTGATCGAGCAGATCAATGCCTCTATCCAGCGCATGATGGGCCGTGTGGAATCGCACTGGGAGGCCAGCGCGTAGGAGCCTTGCGTAACGTGGTGCGCGACCGGCACGAAGGAGGCCCATGACCGACGCGACGCGCAACCCGATCGATGTCTCCGACGCCGCGCTGCGTCGGGACGGCGACCGATTGCTGTACCGGGACGAACCGTTCACCGGGCGAACCATCGAGTCCTACCCCGACGGTGTCGACCGCTACGAGCGTGAATTCCGCTCCGGCCACCCCGCGTCGACTCGGTCCGTTCACCGGCCAGATCTACGAGCGCGCGTGCGAGGATTCGCCGATCATCGAACTCCGAACCTACGTAGACGGGTGAGGCCCGAGGGCTTCAGCAGGGTTGGCATCGAAGGTCGCCGCGCTACGTCGGGATGCTGACGGATAGGGGCCTCGCCGTCGACTGGAAGCCGTGGAACGAGGACGGTGAGTTTGTTGTGAGCGAACGCGGGAACGCGCCATTCATATTGTCGTAACGACAGATTCGCCCGACGATGGGAGCCTGTTGCGCGGCCGAAAGAGTTGTGGTGTGCTCGAAGTATCACTGCTGAAGGGACGGGGCGATGGCAGACAAGTTGGAGTACGACGCGGACCTTTTCCGGGCCGCGGCGGGCAAGTCGCGCACGGTCAGCGAGAAGATCACCACCGTGCTGGACACGCTCAACGGGGCGATCAACGGTCGCGGCACCCCCTGGGGCAATGACAAGTTGGGCAAGAACTTCTTCAACGGCCCCGGCGGTAACGATGGCTACGACGCCTCGCGTACCAACACCACGACCAACGCGGCGACCATGGCCACGACGATGGGAGAATTCGCCGACGGTCAGATCGATAGCGCGGTGCTGCTCGAGAAGATGGAGCGCGGCAACACCGACGGCATGACGTGACCGCGGTGGTGAGTGGACACCTTCAGGCCGTTGCCGCGAGCCGTATTCGGGTGGACCGGGTGGTGATCTGGGGATGACCACCCTCCCGGTCGAGACGACCGACGCCGATCTCGCGCGCGACGAGTCCGCCGGTCTGGCCTGGTACCAAGGCACACCGTTCACGGGCGACGTGGTCGAGTTCGACGACGACGGCGGACTGCTGGAGTATTCGACATACGTGAACGGAGTGCTCGAGGGGAGTAGTTCGCACTGGTACCCCGGAGGCGCCGAGCGCGCTTCGCGCCGATACGAACGCGGTCTGCCGATCGGAACCTGGGATGAGTGGTACCCGGATGGACAGCGCAAACAGCGCGAGATCTATTCGGATTCGGGTCGACTGAGGCTTCGGGCGCGGTGGTCCGAATCGGGGGATGTGCTCGAAGAGACGGATCGGGAACGCTGGGACAAGGGCATAGACGGCGACGCCGTGCTGGTCGGTGATCCTCGGCTGTCGACCATTCAGGACGGTAGCCGTGTCCTCTTCGACGGCGAGCCGTTTCACGGTCAGATGATCGAGCGTGCGGGCGGTGACCCCGACGGTGTCATCGTCAGACTGGACACCTACCTCGATGGATTCGGTACCGGTCCCTCGCGGGGTTGGTACATCACCGACAGACGCCGTCATCTGGGTGCCACCGAGCGCAACAGAGGAATCGGCCTGTGGTTACGCTGGTTTCCCGACGGATCACCGCAGAAGATGACAGTGCTCGGTGCTGACGGAAGCACACTCGCGCAACGAGTCTGGGACGAGGCGGGCGGCTCGTTGACCGATATCCCTGTGATCGCCGCCGATGCGCTCGAACAGCGATACAGGCCGGACGGCTCGCTCGAGGCCATCGGTGTCGTCACAGCCTCGGGACCGATAGGGACCTGGGTCCATTGGGACATCGACGGAAATCTGGTGCGCGAGGAATGCTTCGACTCGGCGGGCAAGCAGGTGTCCTCACTTCAGTGGGACGCTGCTGGTAATCGGATCGAATGCTGAGCGGTGCCCTGGACGGGCGACTGCTCGGAGTCGAACCGTCCATTCATGTTGTCGTAATGAAGGATTAGTCCGTCGATGCGAGTCTGTTGCGTAGCCGGATGAGTTGTGGTGTGCTCGAATACATCACTGTGGAGGGATGAGGGCGATGGTGTGGACGGTTCGGATCGACGCCAACCTCGTCCGGGCTGATTCGAGCGAGTAGCCGATGACCAACGAGCGGGAAAAGGCCGATCTGCACGAAATCATCGAGGGCGTGCAGGCGCAGTTCCGGCATGTCGCGCGGATTCAACGTGAACGTGCCGAGATCACCGGTCGTGCCACGGTGCGCAAGCGAGTCACCGTCACCGTCAATGCGGACAACAAGATCATCGAGACCAAGTTCGGCCCGGATATCGAGGATCTCACCTATTCCGAAATCGCCAAGGCGGTAACGGAAGCCGCGCAGCTGGCCGCAGAGGAAGTCGGTCGTAAGGTCGGTGAGCTGATGGCGCCGTTCCAGGAGCAGCGCGCTCGTCTGCCCTCGCTGTCCGATCTCATCGACGGCATTCCCGACATGCGCATCCCCGAGACGATCGAGGCCCCGTTGACCCCGCCCGCGGCGCGTGAGGACAGTTTCGCGGACGGTGCTGTCGCACGCGACAAGGGCAGCGCGGCAACCGATTCGAGCTGGTGAGCTAGGCACTCATGATCGAGTTGCCGTCCGGGCTGCGTTGGCTCTCCGTTGTCGCCGGTATGGACTGGCCGGAGGGCAACGAGGACGAGATGTGGTCGATGGCGGGTGACTGGAAGACCGCCGCCGGGGATCTCCGGGATATCGTCGACGACATCTATGCCGCGAAAGACGCCGCGCATAAAGCATATCCGTACGGCGAGGGCGTCGAGGACATGCTGAAGGCCTTCGACACGTTGGCCCGTGGGGACGGTGGCGACCAGGATCAGTCACTGAACAAGCTGGCCGAGTATTTCGATCAGGTCGGCGAGTCGGTGTACCAGACCGGCACCGAGATCGAGTACACGAAGCTCATGTTCTATTCGTCGCTGGGTCTGCTGGCGGCGGAACTCGCTGCCGCCTGGCTCTTTCCACCGACCGCGCCCGCGGTGGAGGCGGCGGCCATCGGCGCCACACGGATCGCGGCCCGCATCATCACCGGGCGTGTGGTCGCGGCGATCATCCGCGCGGTGGTAAAGGCGGCGGCGACGCGGCTGGTCAAATTCATCGCCCGCCATGTCGTGATCGACACGGTGATCGGCACCTTGCAGGAACTCGGTGTCCAGCAGTGGCAGAAGGATCACGGCCATCGCACCGAGATCGACTGGAACCAGGTCAAGGCGGCGGCGATCAGTTCCGCGGCGGGCGGCGCCGCGGCGGGTCCGTTCGGACACTGGCTGGGCAACAAACTCGGCACGCAGATGAAGCCGTGGTTGCGCGGCGCGATCACCGGCACCGGCGCGGGTCTGGTCGGCGCGGGTGGCGGCATGCTGGGGCAGTTCGGTTATGACATCGCGACCGTCGGTCTCGGCGATGCCTGGAACAACCTGCAGACCGCGGCCTCGGATCCGCTCATGTGGAGCGCGGGCGCCACCAATGGCGCCCTGTCCGGGATGAACAAGTCGGCCGCGACGAGCGCCTGGCAAGGCATGAAGCCAGGGCTGTTCGAGCGCCCCAACCTGAGTTCGCGGATCGCCGAAACTCTCGGTCCCGACGTGAATCTCGGCGGATTCGGCCAGGACGGCGCAGGCAACAACGGCGCCGGGAACGACGGCGCCGGCGACGGTTCCACCAGCAGGCCCGGTGAAGGCTCCACCCAGCGAGCGGGCGATGCCGAGGGTGACGGCGGCACAGACACGCGGGGTGAAGGCACGCGCGCGGGGGCTGACGGTGACGTGACCGGTGACGGTTCGGGTGAATCGCGGGCCGGTGACGGTACCGACGCCCAGAGCGTGCGCCCGGCGGGAACCGTGGACGCACCGCCGGAAGTCGAAGGCGACACGATGGCGGGCGACGCCGAAGGGCGCGCCGACCAGCAGGCCCGGGCAGACAGCCAATCATCGACCGACAGTGGTAGCGGCGCCGCAGGTCGTCAGGAGTCGAGGCCCGAGACACAGGGCGGTGATTCGCGGGCTACCGGCGACGGCGGCGGGCGCCACGACAGCGGACCTCGTGTCCAGGCTGAAGCCCCTGCGGCACAGGCCGATTCCGGAGCAACGCACCAGGAACCCTCGCGCGCCGATGGCGCCAACGACGCGGCGGGGACCGCGGACGGGACGCGTACCGATGCCACGTCGAGGAACGAGGCGGCAACACAGTCGGCTGATGCCCAGAGCACACATCGCGATACCACCACGCAGACCGGCGCGGCACCGCTCACCACGGCCGCCGGTGCTCCCGCCGCCGCGACCGGTGCGTCCCCGGCCGCGACGGGTCACACTCCGGCCACGGGTCAGTCGCCCGCGGCCTCGGGGCAACCGAGCCATTCGCCGAGCGCCGCTGGCCAGCCGAACACCACGCACGCGCAGCAGTCGAACCAGGCCACGCCCGGCCAGACCACCACAGATCGTGGCGCATCACCGGCAGGCGCTCGACCAGGCGGACCCGAAGTCCGCCCCGAGGCGCCACGGGCCGGGGCCGCCGACGGAACACGAGCCGCTGGCAACGATGCGCGGCCCGGTGGACCGGCGACCCGATCCGATGGCGAAAGTCGCGCGGGCGCCACCGACCGACGTGCGAGTACAGCAGACACGCCCCATGAGGGTGTGCGTGCCGAGCACGCGCCCGCGGAGGCCCCGCGGGCCAGAACCGGCGAATCCGAGTCCGTCACCGACCCGGTCCGGGCCACCCCGGCGGAAGCGGGCACTCCTCGTACCGACGCCGATCTCGCCGCGGACATCCCGCCGGTGCTGCCGATCGGCCCGGACACCGCTGCCGGTACCACGCGCCCAGTCGGAGACGCGAGCAGGCCGGGGCGGGCCGCCGAACCGCGAAGCGGACCCGACCGCACGACCGCGCACGACGAGAACCGCGCCGGAAAACCCGACGACACACCCACCCGCGACCGCGACGACGCCTCCGACGACCGCAAGCCGTGGCGTGACGACAACGGCAACCCACCGGTCTACGACACCCGGACTCCCAGCGGTGAAGGCGTCATCCATCGTCCGACCAGCACGTCGATCGGCGAGGACAACCGCACCCATCGCGTGCGCGAGAACATCCGCAACGACGGCGCCCACGATGTCGTTGTACACGGCCGCCGCGACGGATTCCCCGCACCGGGCAAACGCTTCCCCGTGCATCCGCAAGACATTGTCGACGCGATCCTCGCCAATCCGAGCTACCAGCGGGGGACCCCCATCCGGCTGGTGTCCTGCCATGCTGGCAATGCCAACGGGTGGGCGCAGTACATCGCCGACCGGCTCGGAGTGGATGTTCTCGCACCCACAGACAAGGTCGGTGTCCCGCGCAGACCCGGCTCGGAGCCGACCATCGCCAACGGCGGGGAATGGCGCACGGTGCGTCCGCAGGCAAACCCGGTTCCCGGTGATCGCACCGCACCGCTGTCGGATCGGGGTGATGCGAGCGGTCCGCGTCGCGAGGGAGAGGGGCCGCCCTCGGACCTGGAACCGGCACGCCGGGGGCCCGACCGTACGGACTGGATGGACTCCGACGACGACCCGCCGCGTGACCCGGCTTCGTCGCATCTGCGGCCACCGGACGGCGCGGAGGCGCTGCCACGGCCGTCGGTGGATGCCCATTTGCTCGGCAGCATCGATGAGTCGCGGGTCACCCGCGACCCGGATACCGATCTCATCACGCACGTCGACGGCGAATTCGTCGATGACTTCATGCGTCGGCTCAGTGCCGAGCGAGCAGCCGAATACGTCCGTGCCGGTGAGCACGACCCTGAGGCGGCGCAGCGCCTGCGTAGTGCGGATGAGGCGCTCAAAGCCGCTGTTCATGACCGCGGCGAAGCTGTGGCCGCACTTCGAGGAGCCGACGCCGATCAGAAGCCTGCGGCGCTGGAGACATTGCGGGAGGCGCAGGCCCGGCATGCCGAAGCCGAGGCCGAATACAACGCGGCCAAACGGGCTGTGGCGACTGCCGATGCCAACCGCCTCGGCAGAAACGCAATGGGTGCCGTGATGGCGGTTACTGTGGATCGCGTCACCGGCCATGTATACGAGGCGGCCAACGGAGACCCCGACAGCGTCATTTCACACAGCGATCTTCACCAGACGCTGCGCGACAACTTGAGCGAAGTACGTCGCAACGGGCCGTACAGCCACGGAGACGGTTCGCCGACCCACGAGTTCCCTCATCCGGACCAGCCGCTCGGGCACGCGGAGGTGCGGACGACGAATGCGCTGTTGCACCACCGAGGTGAACTCGGAGTGCCGAATGGCCCCGACTCTCTGCACTCGGTGATGAATGCACCGCACTTCCCGCGTGGTGGTGCTCAGGGGGATGCGCCCTACTGCGCGAACTGCAACGCCACTCTGAACGGGACAGAGAGTGCCGCAGGATTCCATTCTAGTTATCCCCCATCGGATTCGACGTACACGCCTCCAACCCGTCATGCCGAGATGCAGGCGGCCGCCGAGGCGGAGAACTCGACGCAGCCGCGGCAGGATTCCACCGAGCGTCCGCCGCTTGATGACCTCCCCAACAGGGACGAACCGGACGGTTCCCCCCGGCGCGATGACGACGTCGATTTCATGGGCGATGACGATCCCGATTCCGACGGGCAGCATCGGCCGCCTTCCGGGGCCCACGATTCGACGGTGCCCGCCGGAATGTCTCGCGGTGACGACGGTCTGCTGCATCGTCCCGGCGACCGGCCCGACTCGTACCGTGATCACGACGGCACCTGGCATCATCGTGACGATCCACCGAATTCGTTCCGCAACAAGAACTTTTGCCTGCAAGGTGATAGCGGAGCGTTTCTCGCCGACCACCTCACCCAGAACGACTACGTTCACGAGGCGCAGAAGGGGGCCTCGGAGCGGTACGAGGTCCATGATCCCGACTTGGCCGAGCAGTTGCGCGACGCCTCCGCTCGTCGACTCGAGCTGCAGACCGAACGTGACGCGGTCGCGGTGGAATTGGAGCGGCTCAAAGCGGAGTTCGGCATCGAGCACTCGAAGGAACTCGCTCCGAAACGGCTGACGGACCGAATTCAGCAGCTGGAAGCCGAGATCGACTCCGACCGTTCGCTCAGCGAGACCGAGATGTTGAACAGGCTGACCGACCTCGCCGATCTGGAGGACACCGCCAGAAGGTACAACGACCTGGGGCGCG
Source organism: Nocardia sp. NPDC005366 (assembly GCF_040606855.1). Taxonomy (NCBI): domain Bacteria; kingdom Bacillati; phylum Actinomycetota; class Actinomycetes; order Mycobacteriales; family Nocardiaceae; genus Nocardia; species Nocardia sp. NPDC005366. The sequence goes on along the minus strand of NZ_JBEXFQ010000005.1, from coordinate 204,456 downwards.
AGATGGTCGGGGTGTCCAAGGCGTTGGGGGAGTTGGCGGGCCTCGCCTACGCCCTCGATCCCGAGGCGAGGCCGGGAGCTGTCCTGCTCACGCCGTTCACCGGAGCTTTCGACGGTGCGGGTGTCGTCGATATCGCGTCGCTGCTCCGCGAGACGGCTGTCGACCCGACCACGCTGCTCGTGGTGGAGGCCAAGGGCGTCGGCTCCGAACTGGGTGGCTCCAAGGTCGCCGAAGCCGAGCAGGGATCTCCGGAATATCTTCGCCACATTCTGGCGATGGACCGCAACCTCGCTCAGATCCTCAACGAGACACCCGAGCAGATGCGGGACCGCGGTATCGATCCCGACAGCGCGGAAGGTCGCGCCCTGCGCGATGCGGTCGAGGCGCTGCGGACGGCGCGGGACGACGGGACGTTGCGCGTCGACTACCGCCTTGTGCACGCCGCCGCCGATGGCACGGTGACCGTCACGAAATTGGAGTTGACGCGCGACGGGACGGATGTACTCGCCGACGCCCCGCTGCCGTTCGACACCGATTCGGCGTCACCGTCGCGCGACGCCGAGCCCGACGCCGCGACCCGCCGCGACGACGTCGACTTCATGGGCGACGACAGCGAGAACCAGCCCCGTCGTCCGGAATTCGCCGACCCGTCCTCGCCCGAGCGGGAAGTCAGGATCGAACTCGGCGACAACGGTGAGGTCGTCGCGCTGCACGCGCGGCTGGAGGACGGCCGATGGGTGGTCGCGCGGGAGGACGAGACGCCGCAGAATTCCACCCCGCAGAATTCCACCCCGCAGAATCCCACGCCGCGGAACGCCGACGGCGAGGTGGACAACCGGAACGTATTGCGGCGGTTGGTCGATCAGCTCAATGCGGGGTACGAGGGGCTGACACTGAAGTATCCGTCCGGTTCGGGTCTCGACGGGCGCGGTCAGACCGCGGTGCGCGACGGCCTGGTCGGTGGTGTGAACCTGGTGACCGATCCGCCTGCCCCGCACCCGGCGCCGCAGCATCATCCCGCGCCAACACCGACCGGCCCCGAGATCCAGGCGCCGCCGCCGGGGCCCGCCGATCCGGCCTTGAACGTCGCGCGGATCGGTAAAGAGGGCGTCACGGTATGGCAGAACCGGGAGCACCTGCCGATCGTCGGCGGTGCCATGGGACGCGTCGAGGACGTCGCGGGCGAGCACCATCCTGTGCATAACCAGGACGGGTCGGAGTACCGGCCGTGGATCACCGAGGCCGATCCGAATCTGGTGCGCGAGAACGTGATCAGCGAACTCCAGGCTCGCCGGATGACGCCGGACGAGGCACGTGCCATCCTGCGGGAGCTGTTCGAGACCGCGGATCCGCGGCTGCGCCAGGATCTCGTCGACGATCTCGAGCACAACGACCTCATCGATTTCGACGAGGCCAGGGAACTCGAGGACGCGCCGCCGTACGAGCCCGCTCGGGAACCGGAACCCGACGCCGCCCCGCCGGAGGACGAATCGCTGACCGATATGGCGCACCGCCTCGGCTTCGATCTCGCCGACGAGAGCCCGCAGGCGCTGCGCCGGGCCATCGATGAACAGACCTACCGGGTGTTGCGCGAGGTCGGCGCGATCGAGGGGCTGGCGGACTCGGCGCGAAGGGCTGAGGAGGAACAGACCCGACCCTACGGACGCGTCCAGGACGCGGAAGCGCCCGCGGCGAGACCGGACGGCCAGCCCCTGCGGGAAGGGGAACCCGCTCCGCGGGAGCTGGATTCGGACGCGCGCCGACGCGAGGACGAACCGGACTTCGACGACGACTTCGACGAGTCCGACAGCGAACCACCCAGCCGCCGCAGCCACTGGGGCGACACGAGCGAGCCGCGGCCGGTGCCGTTCTCCGATGAGGTCAGTTTTTTCGATGACAACCCGATGGGCCGGTTCCTGCGCGACCTCATCGTCGCCTTCGGGGGCGACACCGTGCTGCGCGATTACGAACGGGTCGGCAACGGCGCGGATCGCCTGCCCGAGTGGGGCGATATCGCCGATGCCGCCGAACTCGGCCGGGATCAGGGTCCACGCTCGTTCTTCGAACACGCCCTGCGCCGTGACCAGCTGCGCGACGAACTATCCGGTTGGGCCGCGATGTTCGGCCGCGATCTCTCCGACCTCACCGGCTCGAATCTCGACCGGACTCTCGCCGAGTTGCGCGAGGCCGCGGGTAGACGCGCGCAGGACTTGGCCGACTTCATCGCCGCCGCGGAACCGATCCTGCGCGGCGACGAGGGCGCGCCGGTCGGCCGCACCTACGGTGACCAGGTCGCCCGCGTTCCCGACCCGAGCGGTGGGCCGGATCGGCTGATCGTGACCGACGGGCCGCTCGACCGGGAGCAGGCGCTGGCGCGTGCGCTGGACGGCAACGAGGATCTGGTCCGGGGGCTGCGCGACGGCGCCCTCCAACTGGACTTCCGCACCACCCGTGCCGACGGGGCAGGGCATGTGCATCTCGACCCGGCCGCCACGCCCGAGGTCCGGCACGTCCACCAGACCGTCGACGGCGGCGAGCTGAAGGTGACATTGGTGCGCGGCGAGGACGGGCAGTGGCACCCGGTGCAGGCGCCCTCCGAGACACCGCCGCCACCTCGCGATCGCGCCGAGATGGTGCGCGAGATCCGTGACCTGGCAGACCAATTGCGGCTCGGCCCGACGCAACTGCACCCGGACAATATCGCCAGGACCATCGCCGAACTGAGCCTGGACAACGCGGTGCGGGCCGCTCAGGTCGAGGCACTGGCCGATTACGCGCGCACCATGTCCGATATCGAGACCTTCCATCTCATCGGCGACGCGCGCGGACAACTCGCAGCCCGGCTGGGACTCACCGAGGCCGAGCTCACCCCGCGCAGGCTGGCCGAGGCGCTCGCCGATCGGGGGCAGCGCAAGGCGTTGCGCGAGCAGCAGTTCGAGGACCTGCTCAACGGTCCGAGGCACGACGGGAAGAAGACCGACGGGTACTCGCGTCAGCTGTCGATCGTCGACAGCGCCGGGGTTCGGGCCGCGCAGGAGGCGCTGGTCCGCGCGCTGAGTCCGGACAATCCGGATGCACTGCGCCCCATGGTCCAGCGCAAGGGCCCGCACGGCCGGTTCGAGTACGTGCGGGCCGAGAACGGGATCGATCCGCACGAACTGCGCAAGCGGATCATGCGGTTGCAGCGCCGAGGCCAGAACGATCTGGTTCTGCGAGCGCTCACCGACTACGCGGACGCACTGCTGAGCATCGACCCGTACTCCGAGGTGCCGAAGGGGGATCGCTCGGCCGATCCGCGTACTACCGGCGAGCCGCACGTCTACGACCTCGACGCGGTGCACGGGTTGCGCGATGCCGTCGGCGCCGCTCTGCCGGGTACCGATCCGAGGGATTTCGCCTCGCTGGTCGCGGAGAACGCCGCGCGCTCCTACGGCCAGGACGAGCCCACCGACCCCAACGGGCCACGCCCGCAGGCGAACCGGGACTGGGGGCGTTTGGTCGGCGTGGATCTGTCGACCGCCGACGACGCGACTTTCCGCAAGGTCTACGAGGCCTACCGCGACGGCAAGATCGAGAAGCACGAGGGCCTGAGCCCCGAGGAATTCGATGCCGAGGTCGCGCGGATCCGCGACGAGATCCGCGCCCGTGCCGAGCAGATCAGGCAGCTGCAGTCGTTGACCGACGAGTTCTATCGCCCGTCGGCAGATCTGCCCGCGGGCAGCGACCCATCGGCGCGGGAACACCCGGCCGGGCCGCGACCGGAACTCGACGGTCCCGAGGGCGAACGTCGGCTGCAGTCCGGGGAGGAGCCGACACCGGGAGATCCGGGGACCGATCCACGCGCCCTGCCCCCGGGGTCGCCGACCGAATCCGGCCCGACCGGAGAGCGGAACCCGACTGCGGACACGCGAACCGACTCGCCCGCAGCGGGGGAGATCCCCGAGCGCGGCCATGACCTCGACGACCGTGCCGACGCCCGGCTGGACGAGACCATGCGCGAGCTCGACCGCGTCGCCGAGGAACTCGATCGTCCGATCGCGGGTCTCGACGAGCTGACGCGTCCGGATGGTGTCGATCCGGAGGTCGCGGCGGATGCCGCTGCGTTGGAGTCGTATTTGCGGGCGCAGAGGGAGTTCGACGCTGTCCGGTTCGCGATGGACGCACGGTTCGCCGAGGCGGTCGAGCGCGAAACCGGGGCAGCGGAGCTGCGAGCGCAAGCAGACTCCGACGCCTCCGGGGACGGTACCGAATCCGATGGTGCGGAACGCGGTTCGCGCGGCGAGGACGAATCCGGTGACGGAACGCGCGGGGACGACGAGCCCGATGCGGACGGGCCTCGGCCTGCGCCTGCCGGGCCGCCGTCGAAGCCGCCGTCGAGCGCTCCCACCGCGCTCACTCCGGACCCGGAGGAACCGCACCGCGATGCGGCGCGGTCGGGCTCCGGTCTGCCCGAGTCCGGCGGCGAACTGTCACGGGTCGGCGAGACCGATGTCGATCCGGTGAACGCCAACGGCACGGATGAGACCGCGCCGACCCAGGCCACGCGGCACGGCGACTTCCTCGATGACGCCCGCGAGTTCCTGCGGGAGCTGGCGGACCTGCCGCCGTCGGTCCACGCGGACACGCCGCCGCTGACTGCGGCGCAGGCCGAACACGTCCGCAGACTGGCCGAGGCGCTCGGCCTCGGTGACGCGCTCACCGGACTGGCCGATCCGCTCGGCGCGCTCGCGGAGATCGCCGACATGGCCCGTGCGCGTGGATTCCTCGACAGCGCACTCGATCCCGACGCCGAGCTGGGTGCTCCCATGCGCTACCCGGACGACTACGACGCGCTCGACCTGGACGAATTGCAGGACGGTTACGACAGTTGGCGCGTCGAGGGCGATCCCGAGGTGCGCGCGCGGATCGCCGAAGAACTGCGGCAGGCGGGGCTGGAGGACGGTTCGCGCCCGTCGCTGTCGGCGGAGCCGGAACCGGATTCCGGCGAGCAGCCCCTGCGCCCGTCGTCGCTGCTGCCGCCGGGTGACGGTCCCGCGCAGCACCCCGGCACGCCGCGGGTGGAACCGGCGCAGCATGCGGCCGAACGCCTGGCCGCCCGGTTCGGGGTCGACCCCGGCGATCCGGGTGCGATTGATGCCCAGCGGTACCGGCAGTTGTTGCGCGCGGGCGCGGTCGAGGCGTTCGCGGAGACCGTCCGCCGCGCCCAGGAGACGACCGACCCGGCCCTGCGGGCGCAGCTCGAGGCGAGGGCGCGCCGGTGGGCGAACCGGCTCGGTCTCCCGGCCGATCCCGGCCTGGCGCGAGCCGCCGACGACATCGCCCGGCTGCGGCCGGGGGTGGCCCGCGATGCCGCCGACCTGGCGCACCTGTCCGATCTGCGCGCGGCCGACCTCGATGATCGCTGCCTGTCGATCGACGTGGACGGCGAGCGGATGCTGGTCCGGCTGATCGCCGACGGTCCCGACTCCTGGCATTTCGAACCCGTTCAGCGGGTGGATGAGGCACCGGTGGCGACCTCCGAGACGACGGTCGAGGTCGCGCCGAAGCCGAAATCGTTGCTGCGCAAGCTGTGGGACCGGCTCACCGGCGGCTACTTCGGTGAGTACCCCAAGTACCCTTCGGGTTCCGGTATCGACAGCGCCGGTCAATCATTGCTCGGGCACGAGGCGGGCCTGCCGCTCACCAAGGAGAAGGACCCGACGCCGCACGGTCCGGTCGGTGACGAGTACGAGCAGCTGCAAACCAAGTTCAACCCCGCGCGCATCCTCAAAGAGGGGGTGCTCATGTGGCAGAACCGGGAACTCGTGCCGATCCTCAGGCATCTGTCCTCGCGGATCGTCGACCGCGCCGGGGAATTCCTGCCGCTACGCAATCTCGACGGCTCGGAGTACAAGCCGTGGATCTCCGACGCCGACCCGCAGTTGCGCCGTCAGATCGAGCAGGAACTGCGCGACGCCGGTCTCGATCATCTGCTCGAGCCGGAGAGCCGCGCGGATCGCGAACTTCCCGCCGGCGGGGATCGCGAACTGACCGCCGGGCCCGATGCCGATGAGCCGGTACGGGTTCCGCGTTCGGGTGAGGCATCCCTCGAGTCGACCGACCCGCTGCCGCCGTGGGCCGAGGAGGTCGTGGACGCGGTGCGTCAGCGCGTGGCCGACGCCGCCGCACTCGAAGCGCTCGCGCACGAACTCGGTATCCATCTCACCGATTTCAGTCCGGAGGGCCTGCGCCGTGCCGTCGCGGAGGGTGAATATCGTCTGCTGCGGCGCGACGGCGTGCTCCATGGGCTGGAAGCCGCCGCCCGCGGTTTCGACCAGGAGAACGCGCGCACCCCGTACCGCTCGAACAGTTTCTTCAGCAAGGACCCGCTCGGGTCGTTCCTCAAGGAGGTGGTCGCGGCCAATGGCGGCGACACCCGGATCCTGGACTGGCGCGGAGTCAACAACGGTGGCGAATGGGTCAGGCACTGGGACGATCTCGAAGACACCGAACAGCCAGGCCGCGACCAGGGCTTGCGCAAATACTTCGAGAACGCCCTGCGCCGTTCGGGACTGCGCGATGAGCGCTCCACCTGGGCGCATCTGGGCGGTGTCGATCTGGAAGCCCTGGCGCGCGATCGCGACGCCGAACTATCCAGGTTGCGTGCTGAACTGGACCGCAACACCGGCGTGCTCGACGAATTCGCGCGCCGCGTGGCGGATTTCGATGCCGCCGACTCCGGTGACCGTCTCGTGCTCGATCCGGACAACGGCCGGATCGAGATCGTCGACACCGGGAACGGACACGAGCATGCCCTGGCGCGAGCACTGGCCGGTGCGGATTCCGATTTCATCGACCGGGTGAACCGGGGCGAGGTCACCATCGATATCCGTGCCGTCGCGCTGGACGAGGCCGGGCGCGTCCACATCATCGAACTCGATGCTCCCGAGGTGCGCCATGTGCGCACCGAGGTGGACGGGCGCACCGTCGACATCACGCTGTTGCGAGCGGGGCTCGGCCCGTGGCGGATGGTCGAGGTGCCGCCGTCGGGTGCGGAACCGGCCGCGAACCTTCCGGTCGTACCCGGTGAGACAGACCTGACCGCTCGGGAGCCGCGGTCGTCGGCGGAGATCCTGGCCGATATCGGCGCGGTGTCGCGGCGGCTCGGCGTCGATGATCCGACCACGCTGTCGGGCGACGAACTGCGCACCCTGCTGAGTGATCTCGAACGCGCCAACCAGGTACGCGCCAGGCAGGTCGAAGGACTCGTCGACTTCGCGTTGTCCGCCGACGCCATCGACACCTTCAACGATCTGCACGACGCGCGCAGTGCGCTGGCGCACCGGCTCGGGGTCGAGGCCGACGACCTCACGCCCGAGGTCGTCGCCAACACGATCGCCGACCCGAATACGCCGACCGCCCGGTGGCGTCAGCAGATCGGCGACCTCGTCGCCTACGCCAAGGATCTGAGCGGTGTCGATGCGGCGGCCGTCGACGCCGCGCGCGACGCGCTGGCCCCGCATCTCGGTCTGGAGCGCGGTGGACTGCGCGCAGGCGCGGACGCGCTCGCCGAGGCCATCGCCAACCGCATGGCCCGCGGCCGTCTCGATGACCTCACCGGTCCACTGGCCGACTACGCGCGGGCGCTCGGCGCGATCGACCCCTACACCGACGGACTGGTCTACAACCCCGACAGCGACCCGCGGGCGCGGGGCGACGATCCGGCCGTCCACAACCGCGACGCGCTCGATTTCCTCCGTGAGATCGGCGCCACCGACCTCACCGACACGAGGCCGTTGCCGCAGGCGCCGGAAGGCGAGCCGCCCGCCCCGAGCCGCGATTACGCCCGGCTGCTCGGCGTCGACCTGACCGCTGCCGACCCGCGGCGGTGGGCCGAGGTTTACGAGGTGTTCCGTGACGGCCGGATCGACAAGGACGAACGCCTCACGCTCGCCCGGCTGGCCGAGGTCCACGAGCAGATCCGCGATGAGATCCGGCAGCGGGCAGCGGATATCGCCGCGTTGCGTGCCCTGCTCGCGGAACCGCACGCCCCCGACGCGACGAACCCGGAAGTCGGTGGGGGCCCGCGGACTCCGCTGTCGCCGTCGAACGGTCTGCCCGCAGGCACGGCCGACGCGCCGGTGCCGCCGTCCGGTCCCGCGGTGACACCCGGTTCGCGGATCCCGGAACTCCCGGCTGCTTCCGGGGAGACGCCGACCCGCGCCGACACCCCGGCCGAACCGCCCGGGGTCGGGGAACCGGAACAGGCGGGTGACGCCGACCGAGCGGGGACTCGGGACACCACCCACGATCACCCGGTTCCGGACCCGGCCGGAAACGCCGACGTCGACAAGTCTTTCGACTTGGGACGTATCGACAACGCGGCGCCGGTCGATCCCGGTCGCCGGGTCGCGCCGAACGGTGTCGACGACCCGGATCGGACGCGCGGCGTCGACAGCGCGGCCGAATCTCGCCGGGCCGCAGATCCCGATCGATCCGACGATCGCGGCGGCGATGGCGCTGCCGATGGTGGCGACGCCCGCAACCGCGATGCCCGCAACCGCGACGACGGCGGCAATGACGACGGCGGCAATGACGACGGCGGCAATCAGGATTCGTCGCGTAACCCGGATAGCGATGGGTCGCCACGGCGCAGGCAATTGCCGGGATGGGCGCTGCGTTCGCATATCCCGCATCCGCCGCACGAGGAGGAGTACGAACTCGAGGTCCCGGTCTTCGACGGTCCGGCGGAGTGGCCGGTGCCCCCGCTGGAGCCGGTGAATCCGCCGGTCCCGCCGCAGCCACCTGTGTCACCCCTACCACCTGACCCGCCGGTGTCGCCGCAGCCGCCCGTCCCCACCGCGCCACCGACCTACCCGCCAGAACCCGCGCAACCTCCTTTGCCGACGCAACCTCCTTTGCCGACGCAACCTCCTTTGCCGACGCAACCTCCTATGCCGACGCAACCTCCTTTGCCGACGGAGCCTCCGTCGCCGACAGACCCTCCCTCACCGACCGAACCCCCGAGCCCAACGGAGCCTTCACCCACCGAGCCGTCACCCACCGAGCCGCCTCCCGCTCCGACGGAGCCGTCACCGCTCCCGCCGTCGCCTACCGAACCGGCACCCCCGGGACCGGGGCCGACCGAACCGCCGTCGCCCACGGAGCCGACCTGGCCGCCGCCGAGTGTCCCGGTCCCGCCCGGCGGGTCCTTCCCATCAGGCGGTACTCCGGGCAGCCAGTCTCCATGGGGATCGAACCCGCCCGGCCAGTTCCCGCCCGGCCAGTTCCCGCCCGGCCAGTTCCCGCCGGGGGACTACCCGCCGGTGAACGGCGGGCCACAGGCATCCGGGTGGCAGCCGTCCGCACCCGGTTACCCGCACGACGGCAGCACCGGCATGTACCCGCCGGTGATGCCGCCGGTCAACGGCGCGGGGCAGGGGGGTAACGGCAGCGGGAGGCGATACCGGCCGGAATACCGGCCCCCGGTGGAATCCGAACTGCTACTGGTTCGCCCGTTCGCGGGTGCGGGGCTGCCCGCCCAGTTCGACCCACAGACCGGCACCCTGCAGGTGGGTCCATCCGCGCAGACCACCTCGTCCGGCTACTACTCCCACCTCGGTGACGTGCCCGCCGTGTTCTACCGTGGCGGGGACGGGTTGATCCTGCGTGTCGGTAACCGGTCCTTCGATCTCGAAGGTCCGGTCGAGGTCGTGTGGGAGCGCTGCGCCGGGCGCATCACCCGATTCGCCATCATGGTGGCGGGACAGGCGCAGTGCGAATTGGCCTACCGGTCCCTGCCGCCCGAGCTGGATCTCGGCCTGCTGGTGCGCGACGTGGTGGCCGACCCGTCGCGCCGGACGACGATTTTCCAGTGACGACGATTTTCCAGTGACACGGCGAGGAAGGCAGGTGCCCGGTGAGTGACGACCTCATCGACCGGAATGATCCCGGCATCGTGATCGACGCGCGGACCGGCCGCCTGTCCTACCGAGGCGAGCCCTACACCGGCGCGGTCGAACAGGTCCGTCCCGACGGGACCTGGATCGAGTACTGGAGTTACGACAACGGCGATCGGGACGGCGACTGGTCGGGTTGGTACGCCGACGGCACACAGCGGTACAACGGGCAGTTCTATCGGAACCGCGCGGTCGGGACCTGGCAGGAGTGGTATCCCGACGGTCGCCTGCGTCGCGTCGACGTCTACGACATCGATGGCAGGCCGGTGTCGAGTTCGGTGTGGGACTCCTCCGGTGAGCTGATCGAATTCGCCGACGAACGGACGGACAAGGGGATCGGACAGGAGGCGGTCGACGCGAGCGACCCAGCGGTCCGGGTCGACCCGGTGACGGACCGGACGACCTATGACGGTGCGCCTTTCACCGGTCAGCTGATCCGCCGCCCTGCGCCGAGCGCGCCGATCACGGAGGTGACGACCTACTCCGAAGGGCGGCCGCACGGGCGCAGCCGCGGTTGGTACATCAGTGGCTCGGACAGCTTCGACGGCGAGTACGCAGACGGCAGGGAGACCGGCACCTGGCGGGAATGGTTTCCCGACGGGCGACCGAAATCGGAGACGGTCCTCTCCGTCAACGGTGCACTGCGCTCGCGCAAGGTGTGGGACGAACGCGGCATGCTCGTCGTGGACGAACAGTAGGAGCACAGTGGAATTGAAGCCGGTGGCGATGTATCGCGAGATGTATCGAAAAGGACACCAGGACCTGCCCTCGCTGAGCACGGCGGATACCGACGATGTCGAATCGGATCGCGCCAGAATCCTGGACTACATGCACACCGCGCCCGGTGTGCTGGATGTGATGGAGTCGGTCGAGGATCTGGTGACCGGGGACGGATGGATTCCGGGTGGTTCGTCGCTGCATTCCGACGGGGAGTGGATATGGCGGGTCGATTCGTTGAAATATTTGGCGCAGCGCCCCTTGGCGCTGCCCGCCGAGTTCGTGGCCCGGGTACGAGCACACGACTACGTGCCGCCCGTGTTCGATCTCGATGATCCCGCCTTCGAAGACGCCATGATGGCATATTTCTGACTGCGAGCCGATCAGCGAGGAGAGGGTGAATGCTATGAGTGACGAGGCCGCCGGAAACGGTCGCGGTCACGCGGACGGGGCGTCGCCGCACGTGCTGCCCGCAGCCGATCTGGTTGATCTCGCCGTCCGGCTCCGTGCGCTCGAACCGGTCTTGCGGCTCGCCGACGCTCCCGCGGTGGCCCAAACCTTCGGCTGGCGCACGCTGGCGAGCAAGCCGCGCTGGGTCCTGCTCGACGCCGGATTCGGTCCTGGCAGCGGCAAATTCCACGCGGAAGACGGAACCGTGGTGCGGATCGAGGTGCGGCTGACGGATTTCGCCGCGGACGACCCGGAGGGGCACGCGTGGGTCGCTGCGGCATTCGACGACACGGTCGAGGTCCTGACCGGAGCCATCGGCACGCCGGATCCGTCGACCCCGGGTGTTTCGGAACAGGCCCGCTGGATCGGGCCGGAGACGACGCTCGTGCTGCGGCGGTCCCCGGTGTCGGTGTTGCTGTCGTGGGTGACCAACACACGCCTCGCGGCCGACGACCGCAATATCGAACTGGAAGACCAAGGTTCGCTGTGACCGGGTGGGACGCCTTCGCCGCCGGGCTTGCCGACGAATTGTCCACTGCCCCCGATACGTCGGTGATCGTGATCGGTGAGGCCGTACCCGCGGCGTCGTGGCGCTTCGTGCAGTTCAGGAAGGACGAGGGTGCGCTGTGGGCCGAACTGACGGCTGACCGGTGGCTGGAGCCGGGGTCGTGTCCCGATGAGGCGGGCCGCGCCGCCATCAGTCGGGCGGGCTGGCACCCGCCCGACGGCGTCGATACCTTCAATCGGTGGGTCGAGTTCGCGTGGCCCGTCACGACCGGGAACTACCGGCAGGCAGCGGCGATGGCGGTGGCCGGTCTGCGCGACGGGTTCGGGATCGCGAAGCCGGACGACCTGTCCTATGAGGCGTGGGTCGAGCGGTCGGGTAACCACCGACTGCTCCTGCCCTCGCTCGGGGTGCGGGAGAAGACCTGAGATCCCGCGGCCCCGGCCGCGAACGGTGTGACGATCAGTGCGAGCAGAGGAGTGACCGATGGCAGGGGAACAATCCCCCGACCAGACCGATCCTGATGTGGGTTTCACGCTCACCGCGGCGGTAGCGGAGGCCGACGAGGTCACCGAACGCGCTGCGGCACTGAGTCATCGAATCGCCCGCGAGGTCGGCGTGCTCGGCCCCGCCGGGTGGCGGCGGGTGGAGGCCACCTTCGCCATGACGGCGGCGGCCGAGGTCACCCTGATCGTGTTCGGCGACGACGTGGACCGGATCGCCCGCGTGTTCCCCAGCGAGGACCTGCTCGGTCTGCTGCGTGAGCATCGGCATCTGTCGGCGCAATTGGGTGACGGGCCGTGGTGGCGTTATCTGCTGTCGATGACGAGCTCGGGCCACATGGAGGTCGACTTCGACTACGGTGACGAGCCTTTCCCCGACGACCAGTTGTTCCCGCCGACGGTGTACCGCACCGATCTCGAGATCTACCCGCGCGAGCGGCTGCCGGTGTGGCTGGCCGCCTATGTGCGGCACGGTGATCGGCAGACCCGGAGCCCGGAGGCCGCCGCCGAACAGGCCCGAGTCGATGCCGCGGCGGGGCGCATCCCCGTCGGTTCCGCGCCGGACGAGGAGTTTCCGGCGCTGGATCCGATGGCGCGACGGTGGGCACTGATCGCCGCGGCGTTCGTCGCGATCCGGTCGGAGTGGGGACCGCGGATCTCGCCCGCCTTCCACATCTTCGAGGGTTCCACCCATCACGGCTCGACGCTGTGCCTGCTGCCGGGCGACCGCGCGGTGCTGTCGGGCGGGATCTGGAACGCGCCGGAACTCGATGCGGCCTACAACCATTCGGCCGCGCTGCCGCAGCTGTATGCGGGGGCGCCGGAGTGGGTGGCCGATCCGGTCCTGAACCGGCGCGCGGGCAACGGCATGCTCACCTTCTGCTACTGGTGGGAGCACGGCCGCTGGTATCGCGGCGGCTCGCCCGGCGCCGACGAGGTCGCTCCGGCGGTTCCCGGTATGTGGTCGACGCGGACCGTGGTGGATCTGCTGACCGGACTGCTCGGCGACACCGCGACCCGCGACCAGCTCGATGCGCTGCCCGGTCTGGTGCGCGCGGCCGAGCGGGCGGCGGTGGCGGTCGAGGCCTTCATCGCGGTGTTCCCCCGCGCGCGGTACGACGTCGACGGCGCCTGGTTCCAGCTGTCCCTCGCGGGCGTGGCCGTGGTGCGCGGAGCCGGACTCGCGGATGAGACGGACCGATGAGTGAAGACTTCGTCATCGATGATCCAGCCGCCTATACCGGCAAATAGCGGACCGGCCCCCTTGTTTTGGTGGCATCCCGACGGCGGTGCGAAGCCGGAAAATCGAGTAGGCTCTGTATGGGGCGCTCCGGAATCGGCGCGTGTGTGGAACGAGTCGGGTGAGTCTTCCGTGATCGTCTGACCGGAACTCGGGATTGTCGGTCACCGTGCGGTCACCAGCGAGAGTTGGTCAGTACATGCGGAATTCACTCAGCCAACCGTAGAATCACCTGCGAGCCGGGCGAATCGATGGTGTCGTGACGAGCGGTGCCGGGCGGGGCGTCGGTGACTGGGCTGACTGGGAGGCTCGAAGGATATGACACCGGGACCATCTGTGGCGCAACAGTGGGCGGGACTGCGTTCCGCGGCGTCCGAGGGCGCGTTGGTGCTCGAACCGAAGGCGCTGCCGGACCTGATCGCCGCGGCCACCGATGCGCGGGTACAGGTGAACACGGTGAAACTGTCGGTGGATGTGGTGGGTCATCTGAAGCGGTTCTCCTCCCTGGATTCGGGAAATCAGCTGGCGCAGCAATTCTCGGACAAGGCGGGGGAGCTGGCCGGGATCCTGGCCAAACATCAGACCATTCTCAACGATGTCGCCGAGACGTTCATGGACGCCGCCAGGCACTACAAAGGCGCCGATTCCGCGAGTCAGGTCGATATGGACCAGCTACGCACGACCATCGAGCAGAGTAAGACCAAAGGCTCCAAGCAGGCCATCTACGGGCCGTATGTCACGAACTATCCCACCGGAAACGGCGCGGTCAACCTGCCTGATTCCCTGTTGAACGGAACGGCTTTCGATCCCGCCCGCACGACGGCGGAGGATCCGGGCGCGTTCGACTACGAGAAGCTCGCGGGTATCCGCGATTCCATCGCGGGCGTGCCCTACTCGCTCGCGGGCGCGGTCGCGCAATGGCGTTACCTGGCCACATCGCTCGAAACCGACTTCAACACCCTGCACACCAAAGTCGAGGCCAGTCAGAAGTATTGGACCAGCCCCGGTGGTGCGAGCAAGGCCAGGGCGGCGATGACGAGCTACCACGACGGCAACGGAGTGCTCATCGAGCGGATGCGCCAGGTCGCGACGGCATTGGACTTGGCGGGACGCTGGCTGAATTCCACGGCGCTGCAACTGACCACCACGCTGACGCTGAATCAGTGCTACAAGGACGAGGCTGCCAAGCAGACGGCCAAGGAACAGGCCGCCAAGAACGCTCGGGCGGTCATGTGGTCGGTCTATGTGCCCGGCGTCAACGGCACCTCCAGCCATATCGCCACCCTGCCCGAGCCCACCGCGCCGATCACCACCGAGTCGGGACCGGGCCCTGGCACGGGCCCAGGAACCGGCCCTGGCACGGGCCCCGGTTCCGGTTCCGGTTCCGGCAACAACGCGGGTCTGTCGTCGGCCTTCCAGAGTGGCTTGGCCGCCCTGGCCCAGAGCGCGACGCAGGCGACCTCGGGGTCGCAGACCGCGGGCTCCGGCCAGACGCCAGCCCAGCAGGCGGCCGCCGCCGCGCAGCAGGCGAGTTCCGCGCTGCAATCCGGTCTGCAGCAGGCGAGTTCGGCGCTGCAATCCGGTGTGGAGCAGGCGAGTTCCGCCGCGCAGACCGCGGCGCAGCAGGCGGGCTTGTCGGGTCTGGACGGGCTGTCCGCGCTGCCGGGCATGGCGGGCCTGAGCGATTTGCAGGAGCAGGCGAAGAAGGCCATGAGTACCGCGGGCAAGGGTGGCGGTGGCTCGGGTGGCGGTGGTGCGCGCGGTGGCTCGGGCGCGGGCGGCGCGGGCAGCGGTTCGCCGACCTTGGACGCCGCCTCCCGGCTGTTCCCGCGTGCTTCGGTCGCCACCACGGCCGCCGAGGCGACATTCCGCGCCGGAGCGGCGTCATCGAGTGCGAGTTCGCCGATGGGCGGCATGCCGATGGGTGGCGCCGGCGCTGGCGCGGGCGGACAGCAGCAGAAGGAGCACAAGCGCGCGGAGTACCTCGATTCGGTGACCTACCTGGAGGAAGCGCTCGGTGACGCGCCCATCGTCGCCAGGCCGGTCGTGGAACAATGACGCGCACCTGGGAATTCACCGGCGATGAGTTCGATGCCCTGTGGACGGGTATCAAAGAAGAATTCATGCCGGACCCGTTCATCCACACCTGCCCGCCGCGCAGTGCCGAGGAAGGTGAATGGATCCGCAGGCAGGCCTACACCGAGATCCGGCAGCGCTGCGGCGCCGACCTCGACGAGATCGTGGACGTGCTGGTGCATCCCGACATTCGGGTGATCGTGCAGGGCTACGGGGGCGGTGCGAAGGTGTCCGACCCGGACCGGTCGGTGCGCCTGCTCGCGGCGCGCAAGGGTGACACCGGCTATCTGGTGCGCCAGCGGCCGGGCGAAACCATCTATCACGCGGCGGGTTTCGTCGTCACGCGGCACGAGGCCGTCGCGCTCGGTGACGTGATCGCCAGGGACATGCCCGAGGCCGAGGGGGGCCGTGGTCGGGAAATCGCACTGGACGAGCCCGACGAGACGGAGTTCGACTATTCCTATCATCGTTCGCTCGTACAGCATTACGACGACGCGGACGCCGCGCGGGCCTCGGAGTTCCAGCGGGCGACGGCCGAGCGCGAGGGCGTCATCCGCGTCGAACAGGGCTGGTCGCGGTTCGGTCCGCGCGGCGTGCTGCGTCTGCGGCTGGGCTGGCGCGATCTGGACGGCGACGGCCGCTACGTGGTGATGCCTGGCACGCCGCCGGTCGCGGTCGGTGCGGACCGCACCCGGGTGACCGGACTGATCAACGCGCAGATCGCCGAGGTCATCCGTGCCATCAAGGACGATCGAGCCTAGGGAGGGCAGATGGAGGAGGAATTTCCCACCGAGTTCACCGCGTCCTCGCTGACCGGGAGCATCGTGGTGCGGACCACCGAGCAGGGGCTGCCGGTGGGGATCAGTGTGGAAGCGGCGGAGCTTCGACGCGATCCGCACGCACTGGCGGCAGAGGTGCTGCGGCTGTGTCAGAAGTCGGCCAAGCGGGCCGGGCTGGCGCGGCGTAACCAGTTGGCCGCCGCGGGTTTCGATCCGGCACTGCTGGCGGCGACCGGGCTGCCAAGCGAGGCGGAGGTCGCCGCGGCGGAGATCGTCGAGGAGCAGGAGTACGACACGGAACCGCAGAGCTGGTTGAGGTCGGTGTGAGCATGGTCGAGACGATGGACGAGCTGGTGGCCCGGGTGCGGAACCAGCTCTACCGGTTGCAGGATCTGCAAGAGGCGACGGCGGGTATCAGGATCGAGGAGACCTCGTCCGACGGCGCCGTGACGGTGGTCGTGGACGGCGCGGGTGCGCTCGTCGGGCTGGACTTCACCGGTGCGATCGGCAAGCTCGCACCCGAGGAGTTCGAGGGGGTGCTGGTGCGGACCGCGCACGCCGCGCTCGCTCGCGCCTACGCCGAACGTGCTTCGCTGATCACCACTTTCAACGAAGCGAACACATGAGGTTCAACTGATTTTCACCGGGATGATGCGTAGCGAACGCCCGGGCTGGGTAGTTATGGTAGCGAGACACCGTTGCCTGTTTCGAGATTGGACGAAGGCCATGAATCATGTTGCGGTAGTTCCCGATGCAGTTCGTGCCTACGCGGGCGCCTCGGCCTCGATGGCGGCCGGTGTGGCGCAGGCGGGTGCGGTCGACCAGGCGGCGACCGTCGCCGCCGCGGTCCCGGTCTTCGGTCTCATCGGCCAGGAGTTCCTGCTGTCCTTCATCTACGCGCAGGCCAACCATCTCACCTCGGTCGCCCAGTTGGCCGCAGTGCACGCGGGTACCGCGCTGACGGCGATGGAAGCCGCCGCCACCTACGAGGGCGCCGACGCCGCGGGCAAGTTCGGCATCTCGACGGCCGCAGGGTAACCATGACTTATCCCGGGGGAATTCCGGTCGCCGGCGCCTCAGCGCCGGACCCGACGGTGCTGGAACTGCTGCGCGCGAGCTCACTGGCGCCGATGCTCGATAGCCCGGTCAGCGACGTGCTCTCGTCCATGGGCCTGCCGCAGTTGCCGCAGCTGCCGGAATTCCTGCACCTGCCGGAACTGCCGCCGCTACCGACGATCGACCTCACCGCGCTGATGCGGCCGCTGACCGAGCTGGCCTCGGCCTTCGGCACCGGGCAGCTCGGCGCCGTACCTACGGCGGGCGCCGGTGGCACATCCACCAATCCGGCGGACATGCTGTCGAATATCGGGTCGGTTCTGAGCACGGTGACGTCGCTGGGGTCGACGGCGCTGTCGACGGTGATGTCGCTGTGGCAGAGCGCCGCGTCCGCCGAGGCCGCGACCAAGGCAACCGCCGCCCAGTCCGACGGCGCCGCACTGGCCAAGCAGAGCGTCGAGGAGAAGACGACCCTGACCAAGGCGGCGGGCAGCGTAGCGATCGGTTCTGCGAAATTGTCCGCGGTGATCGCGCGGTACTCGGCGACGCTGGCCGCAGCCCCGGTCTATGCCCTGACCCCGGTCGGTCAGGCCGCACTGGTCGCGGCGACGGTCGAGGCGATCGGCGAGGGGCTTGCGATCGTCGCCGAGACGAAGACCGAGCTGGTCGCGCACAGCGCCGAGATGACCAAGGCCGGTCAGAAGGTCGAGGTCACCAACGCGCCAACCGGCGTCGACTCGGCCGAATCGCTCACCCAGCTGATGAGCCTGATCTCACCGTTGATCAGCACCGTGAGCACGGTGACCGGGTCATTGACTTCCCTTGCGTCGCAGACGAGTTCGCTGTCGACCTCGAACAAGACCGGGCCCGGCGCCAGTGCGATCGCGGGCGCGGGCGTGCCGGGCGAGAGCGCAGAGACGGGGGCCGATCTCGAGTCAGCGGGCGCCGGGGCCGGTGCTACCGGCGTCGGCGCGATCGGCGCCGTGGGCGGAGCGGGCGTGAGCGGTGCCGCGAGCACACCGCTGAGCCCGTGGCAGGGCCGCGGCACCGTGACGGCGGGCGCGGGCGGCGCCGGTACCACGAGCGCCACCGCGACCACGGCGGCGGCGAACGGCAACGCCGTCACCAGCGCCCCCGGCTACATGCCCATGGGCGGGGGCGCGGGCGGCGCCTCGCTCGCTCGCCCCGTTGACGGCGGCGCCGGCGACGCCGTGCACTCCCAGTTGGTCACCGCCCAGCACGGCGACGAGGTCGTCGGACCGATCGAAGGGGTGGCGACGCCGGTGGTCGGCGCCGCCGAGGTGTCGTCCACCGAGCCGCCGCCCGATAAAGCCCTGACCTTGTGACGCAGGTACGAAACCGAGGAGATCAGCCGTGAGCAACACTTTCGAATTCGACGCCGCCGCAGCGGGTAACGCGGCAGCGTCCCTGGACGCGCTGGTCGACCGGCTCGCCGGTGAACTGGCCGCGGTCACGCCCGCCCTGAACGTCGCCCCGGCGGGGGTCGACGAAGTGTCGGGCCGAGCCGCGCTCACCGCCAACGATGTCGCCGCCGACTTCCTCGCGAACGCCGATCGCGGCGTGCACGAGATGAGCAAGCTCGCCGCCGGTCTGCGCGCGCAGGTCGCCGAGTTCGAGCGCATGGAGTCCGACAACGTCGGCGGCTTCGGCGGTTCCTAGACGCGGATACAGAAAGCAGGACCGATGATCGAACCGCCGCAGCCCGGGTTCACCGGCGTGGTGTGGGAGGCGCGTGAGCCGTCGCGGCTGGCCGCCGATCTCACCACCGGTCCCGGACCGGTGCCCATGGCCGACGCGGCCGCCGCGTGGACGCGGCTGGCCACCGCACTCGGCACGGCCGTGCTCGACTACGAGCAGGTGCTGCGGACACTGCGGGGGTCCTGGCAGTCCGGGCGTAGTGACGAGGTGTGGGAACGGATCTCGACCTTGCGGGATTGGCTGGTGGAGACGGCGACCGCCGCCACCGCCAACGCCGCGCGTATGCAGGCGCAGGTGGTGGCCTACGAGGTGGCGGCCAGGACCATGCCGGGCGCCGCCGAGTTGATCGCGATCGCGCACGTGCAGCGGGCGCTGGAGAACGTGGGGTCGATGCTCGGCGCGCCGGTGAAAGCTGTTGCCGCGCACACCGATGCCGATGCCGACGCTGCCACGGCCCTCGCCTCCCGGGTGATGCGCAGTTACGAGGCGGCCGCCGAGCCGCTGGCGACCCCGTGGCTGCATGTGCCACCGCCGCCGATCGTGCCCGAGACCGCGCTGGCCGCCGAACGATCCGGGGGGACCCCGGACGCGGCGGCCACCGAGACCGCCGCGTCCGCACTGCCGGGAATCGGTGCGATGGGCCCGATCTCGCTGCCCCCGATGCCTGCCCCCGTGCAAACCGCCTATCGCGCATCGGTGTTCGCGCAGTCGACCACACCCGCGGTGACCACCGCGTCGGCCGCGCCGGTGTCCTCGCCCGCCGCGCAGGCCGCGCCGGTCGTGCCGGGCGCCATGGCTTCCGGCGGCGCCGCGGACGCGTCGCGCTTCCCGCGCGCGAGCATCGCCTACGAGGAATCCGATCAACTGGTGGTCGAGGGCGAGATCCAGGCCGCACCCGCGGTGCTCGGCGGCGCAGAACGGCAGGCGTCCCAGGCGAATACGGCGCAGCCAATACAGTCGCCGTCCGAGGGGCAGACATGACCACCCTCACCAACGACGCCCTGCTGGCCGTCGCCGAACGGCTCGGCGTGCAGACCATGCCGCTGGTCCTGGCGGCGGGCCCACGCCAGGACAGCTTCCAAGCCTGGCAGGCCGCCCGCGACCAGGCGGTCACGGAACTCACCGCCGACGGCACCTTCGACAGCTACGGCGACGTCGAACCCGGTCTCGCCGAGGCCATGTACACGCTCACCCAGCCCGAAGCGGAACTGTCCGGCCGCTCCTACGGCGCCGACGGCACCCGCAGGATCTGCCTGGCCCGCCGCGGCGCCCGGCACGCCACCGCGGTCCGCACCGGCGACGCCTTCGACATCGCCACCACCGACATCGACGGCTCCGACCGGGAATTGGCCCGCTTGCTGCTGGCCGCCCTGCCCGCCTGCCCGCCCGCCGAGGTCGCCGCGGCCAGTGTCGTCGCCGACGACCTCGCCCGCAGGCTCGACGCAGCCGAGACCACCACCGACTACGTGGACGCGATGTACGCGCTCGGCATCGACGCGCACGACGCGACCGTCCTCGGCGCGGCCTTCGGCGCCTGCCACGGCTACACCGAGATCGTCGCCACCGTCCACCACGACGGGCTGACCAGCCGAGCCCCTGGCGCGGTCGCGGTGTACGACACCGCGCGCGGCCGGATCGTCGTGGCGCCGACGACAGCGCCCGACGGACAGGTGTGGTCAACCATTACGCCGGGCACCGATCACCGCCTCACCCAGGCCGTCGGTGCGCTCCTCGAGGGGCTTCCCGGTGGGAGGTGGCTGCCCGATTAGACCGATCATCCACTCCCGTTCCACACATTACGAAGGAAAGGTTCGACAATGCCCCCTCAGGGACCAGTAGGCGTAGAAGCCGGTGGTGTAGACAAGGTCGTCTCCCACATGGAGTCGTCCATCACCAACC
Organism: Nocardia sp. NPDC005366; assembly: GCF_040606855.1. Taxonomy (NCBI): domain Bacteria; kingdom Bacillati; phylum Actinomycetota; class Actinomycetes; order Mycobacteriales; family Nocardiaceae; genus Nocardia; species Nocardia sp. NPDC005366. Next base: position 183,574 of record NZ_JBEXFQ010000005.1, on the reverse strand, counting down.
TGCGTACTTCGGTCAAGGAGATCGATGACGCCGCACAGGCGGTGCTGCGCGGTTGGAAGGGTGACGCGAGCGACGAATTCGTCAAGGTCGCCCAGGCCTGGCACGACGAGGCCGACGCGCTGAACAAGAAGTTCGACCGCCTCACCGAGGCCGTCAACAGCGGTAAGAACACCATCGTGAACATGGACCAGGGCGGTCTGTCCGGTGGCGGCGGCGCCTCCAGCGGCGGCGGATACACCAACCTCGTCTGATTCTTCTGAGAGTAAGGAAACTCTGATGACCATCCTTTACGATCCCGCTGCGATGAACGAGCTCTACAGCGACCTTCAGACGCACGGCGGGAAGATGAAGAGCGAGATCGATGAGCTCGAGGGCGCCGCCTCGGACTTCCGGGCCAACCTCCAGGGTGAACAGGCGATCTCGAGCTTCGACACCGCTCACAAGGGCGTCACCACCGAGCTCACCGACACCCTGGACAAGCTCGACCGGCTTGCCGCCCAGGTCGAAGGCGCGCTCAACCGCGCGCTCGAGGCCGACGGCAAGGTGGGCGACGGCTTCGCTTCCTTCTAGTTCATCGCGGACCGTTTCCCGGTCGGCAGTACTACGGCCTGTGCACCGGATGGGGCACAGGCCGTTGTCGTCTCCGGAAACTCAGCGGGCGGCGAGTGATTCGCCGATGTAGTGCATCTCGTCGGGGGTCGTCACCATCGCGACCGTGGCGCTGCCGGTGCTGGTGCGGACGGTGATCCGGTTGGGCTGGTACGGGTCCTGGATCAGGGTGACGTCGGGTTGGGCGGCGTCGGGGTCGCGTTCGGCGGTGCGCACCTCGACGATGGTCGCGCCGCCGAGGTGGACGGTCGGGGCGATGCCGTCGTAGACCAGGACGGTGGTGGTCGGATACGGCGCGGCGGGGACGGGGGGTGGGCCTGGCTGCGGCTGGGGTGTGGCCCCCGCGGTGCGCGGGGCGATCGCGAGTAGTTGGGGGGTGGCCAGATTGGCCACCATGGTCTGCCAGGCATTGGGGCGGTTGGTGTGCACGACCGCGTGCGCGCCGAGGGCGGTGGCGCGCAGAACGACCTGCTGGGCCAGGTCGAGATTGCCGATGACGTCGACGTGGCGGGTGCCCGCGCCGATGAGGGGGACGGCGATGCCCTGGCCGAGATGGTCGGCGCCGATGAGCTGGCCGCAGCCGGTGGTGGGGACGGCGAGGTCGGCGAGCGCGGTGAGGGTGCCGCGGTAGCCGTCGCTGCCGCCCAGGTCCTCGGCCGCGCCGATCGGCAGCGTGTCCAGCAGGATGTGCCGATGGCTGCCGGTGAGTTCGCGCAGGCCGGGCAGCGGGGGTTCCTCGGGCGGGGTGGCCGTGTCGAACCGGACCACCGCGTTGAGGACGACAGTGCCCGCCTTGTCGCCGATCCGGGCGGCGCGTCGCGCGCCGGGATGCAGCCGCAGGGTCACCGTGGTGGACAGGCTGGAGGTGGCCCAGATGTCGGCCAGGCCGCTGGAGCCGAGCATCGGTGCGGTCAGCTGGTAATGCGTGAGATGGCGGTGCTCGCTGGACAGGCCGCGCCCGGTCTCGGTCACGGTCAGTGGGTCGAAGCCGTGTGTGAGTTCGCGCACGGCGCTGTTCATCTCGGTCGCGGTCAGGATCGCGGCGTCGATGTGGTGGGTGGCCAGCCGATTGGCCACCCGGCGGGTGGCGATGATCATGGTGCGCAGTGCGCCCTCGGCGCCGCCGCCGCGCTTGTCCACCGCCGCGGCATTCGCGACCGGGTCCAGGCGCAGCACCAGCCAGCACGTGCGGTGGGCGATGGCGGGCAGCGGCCCGAGGATGCGGTCGTAGAGGTGGGCGGCGGCGCCGGTGCCCGCGGTGCGCGCGCCGGTGGCGATGACATCGATGCCCGCCAGCTCGACGTCGAATTGATCCAGGCAGCGGGCGATCTCGGTCAGCGGCAGCAGTTGGTCGTCGCTGAGCGTGCTGCGACGCAACAACGTCAGGGTGTCCGGCGGCGGTGCGATGCGCAGCATGGTCAGCAGCAGATCGCCGTCCCAGCGCACCCCGCAGGCGCCGCCCTCGGGCAGGGGGACGTCGAAAGCCGGTGCCCGGTCAAGGGTCTCGGCGCGCCCGCGGACCTTACGCACGGCCAACGCCCCGACCCGCACGGCGAGATTGCGGCGTCCGACCGGGACGAGCCCGATCAGCAGCACGGCCGCGGCCGCGGCGATCGCGCCGAGCACCGAGGCGGTGGCGGCCAGCACCACCCAGGCCAGTGCTGCCGCGAGCACCGCGACGATCACGCACGCGCGCAGCGGGAACATGCGGAACAGCCAGAAGTTCGGATCGCGTAAAGTGTCGTGCGCGTTGTCGGCCGTGGTTTCCCCGGCGTTCATGGTGTCGTTCAAAATCGTTGTCCCTGATCGGCATACGTCGGATCTCGGCTCGAGGACGAATCCGAATTACGGTACCGTGTCGAACGAGATGGTGAGCTTCGCATCTGGAACACACGCACCGAGGGGGTCGGCGTGCCGGCACAGCTGACGACCAAGGCCCAGGTCAACGGATACCGGTTTCTGTTGCGCAGACTGGACCACGCCCTGATCAGGCGCGATGTGCGCATGCTGCACGATCCGATGCGCTCGCAGAGCCGGTCGCTGTGGGTGGGCGCGGTCCTCGGATTGCTGATCGTGGCGGGCGCGGCGATTCTGGGCTTCCTCCGGCCGCAGGGGTCGATCGGGGATTCGCTCATCGTCAGCGGAAAACAGAGCGGCGCGCTGTACGTGGTGGTTCAGTCCGAGGACGGCTCGAAAACGCTGCACCCCGTGCTCAACCTGGCGTCGGCGCGTTTGATCGCTGGCAAGTCCGAAGCACCGCATTCGGTGAAGGACGACAAACTCGGCTCGTACCCGCGCGGCCCACTGCTCGGCATTCCGGGCGCCCCGACGGCCCTGCCCCCATCCAAGCAGGGCGCGAGTTCGGAGTGGACGCTGTGTGAGAGCACGCAGCTGTCCGCGGGCGGCAGCGCGGCAGGCGTCACGGGCGGACTGACCACCGCCATCGCGGGACCGCTCGAGCTGGGCAACCGGATCGGCGTGGCGGGCGCGGACGACGCCCTGCTGGTGCGGCGCAATGACAAGACCTATCTGGTGTATCAGGGGCGTCGGGTCGAGATCGACCCGACGAACTCGGTCATCGCCCGCACGCTCGGGCTGTCCGGGCACAGGCCGCGCCCGGCGGGCGCCGGCTTCCTCGGCGCCACCACCGAGGGCCCGGCGCTGGCCGTGCCTACCGTCCAAGGCGCCGGACAGCCGGGTCCGGGCAGACTGTCGAATGTGCCGGTGGGCGGCGTCATCTCGGTGCCGGGCCACGCCGGTTCGGGTGGTGAGCAGCTGTACGCCGTGCTGGCCGACGGCGTGCAGCCGGTCTCGGAGTTCACCGCGACGCTGCTGCGCAACGCCGACTCGCAAAATATGCGCGAGATCGCCGTCGTGCCACCGGACGCCCTTGACCGGATTCCGGTGCTGCACACACTCCCGGTCGATCACTTCCCGGCGCGCACGCCACGCATCGTGGCCGCCGAGGACGCCCCGGTGGTCTGTGTCAGCTGGTCGAAGAACCCCGGTACCGCGGCCAAGCAGGACAAGCAGGTCGACGGACCCGGTGAGCGGGCCGCGGTCACGCTGCTGACCGGAACGACACTGCCGCTGCCCGATTCGGCCGAGCCGGTCACACTCGCCACCGCCGACGGCACCGGCGACCGCATGGACGCGGTCTACCTCCCGCCTGCCACCGGCGAATTCATCCAGGTCACCGGCATCGAGCCGGGCAGCCCGCGTCGCGAGTCGCTGTTCTATGTGGCCGACAACGGAATTCGCTACGGCATCCCGGACGCGGCGACCGCAGGCGTGCTCGGCCTCGGGGACTCGCCCCGGCTCGCGCCGTGGTCGATCATCGGCCAGTTGGTCCCCGGCCCGACGCTATCGGCCAAGGACGCGCTGACCAGCTACGATTCCCTGCCGACCGCGAAATAGCCGCATCGCGCGATCAGTTCGGGGGCAGCCGCACGTTCAGGGTGGCGATAATGGCGGCCAGCGCCGTGCGCATATCGGATTCCTCGATCCGCATCAGCACCTCGTCGTCGACCTCGGACAGATCGAGCTCGGCGTCGTTGGCCAGGCGGAACTCCCGTTCCTCCTCCGCCGCCTCGATGACATTGCGGATGAAGCGGCCGTTTCCGGCCAGGTCGACACCGCGCCGCGCCGCGCCGCTCTGGTCGGTGCTCTCCAGGTCGTAGAGGAACCGGCAGGATTCGATGAGGGCGGCCAGCGCCGCCTCCGACATCGTCGAATCGCGGCTGCCCGCGATGATCTCGCCGATCTGCCCGAGTTCCTCGGGGGTGTAGGACGGGAATTGCAGGCGCTTGGCGAAACGTGAGGCGAGACCGTCGTTGGCGGCGAGCAGGCGATCGATCTCCCCGTCATAGCCCGCGATGATGACCACGAGCCGGTCGCGGTCGTTCTCCATCCGCGCCAGCAGGGTGTCGACCGCCTCGCGGCCGAACGCGTCACCACCGGACAGGCCGGTCTGGATCAAGGTGTAGGCCTCGTCGATGAACAGGACGCCGTCCATCGCGCTGTCGATCAGGGCCTCGGTCTTGATCGCCGTGCCGCCGAGGTTCTGCGAGACGAAGTCGACGCGCTTGGCCTCAACCACCTTGTCGGTCTTCAACAAGCCGACACCGCAGTAGATCTGGGCGACGATCCGGGCGATCGTGGTCTTGCCGGTGCCGGGCGGCCCGGTGAAGGCCAGGTGCTGACCGCGTGACTGGCTCGACAGGCCCTTCCCGGCACGGATCTTCGCCAGCTGGGCCGATGATTGCAGTTTGGCCACCTGGGTTTTCACCGAGGCGAGGCCGACCTGCTTGTCGAGCTGGGCGCGGGCCTTGGCCAGAATGTCCTTGGCCCGGTCCTCGGCCTGGTCCTGGTCGAGCTGGGCGAGGCTCGGCGCCGAGGCGGGATCCCACTTGTCTGTGCGCGCGTCGATGGACTCGCGGCTGGTCACCACGATGCGGAAGGTGCGGTCGCGCATGGCCGTGGTGTTGGCCGTGAAGTCGGGCAGCTGCGAATACACCTGCTCGAACAGGGCATGGGCCTCGGCCTCGTTGCCCGCTTCGCGCAGGCACAGGCCGCGGTTGTACATGGCGGTGAACCGGGCCGACGGAATCGGGCCCGCCTCAGCGGCTTCCATGCGCCGGATCGCCTCGCCGAACAGGCCGAGCTGCGCGCAGGCGGTGCCGACCATGACATGCGCGCCGGTGGCGAGGTAGGGATCCTTCCAGTCCGCCGAACCGGCCAGCACCGTCATCACGTCCGGCCAGCGCTGGGTGTTGTAGTGCAGGATCCCGCGGACGTAGGCGCTGATCCGGTCATCGATCTGCTTGTCCGGCGTGTCGGCGAGGCCCCGGCGCAGCTCGGCGAGTTCATCGAGAACCTTCTCCGCTTGGGCGTAGTCCTTGTCGGCGATCAGTTGCGCGGCCCAGGCGAGCCAGATCTCGGCGATGTTCGACAGCGGATAGTTGATGTAGAGGCCGGGCAGGAACACCCCGGCCAGCGCCCGCGGCGCCAGCCCGACCCTGCGCTGTTCCCGGCCCAGTGAGTCGACACTGGTCCGGTGCAGATTGAACAGGACCTCACGGGTCACCTCACCGGCGGCGGCGCGACCCAACCAGGCATCGCACATCGAGGTATCCCATTCGGTCGCGCGCTGGAACGCCAATTTGGCGTATTCCTGGTCGCGCTGGGACTCCTGGCCGTCGATGGGCAGCCCGAGTGACAGTACGCCTGCGTCGAAGGCACGCTGGGCTTGGCGAATGTCAGGCATGTGGTGTCGGACCCCGAAATCTTTGACTGATGTACAGGTTACGTTCAATCAGGCTGTGGCAGACCTACATCGCGCCGGATGGGTCTGTCCGTTAGATTAGGTAATGCTGCCGTGTGGTCGCAACGGAAGTTGTCAGCTACGACTGAGAGTTCATCACTGGTGTCGACGTTGTTAGGCAATGAGCCCGAACTGTGCCGGGTTTCGGTGATCGGCGGTGACACACAGCTGGACATCGGCCTGCCCGCCACCGTCCCGATCGCCGCGTTCATCGGCGATCTGGTCGCGCTGATTCGCTCGCGTGACCCGCGCCTGCCGGACGGCGAGGAGGATTCGGCGCCGGTCCGCGCCCAGCACTGGACCCTGGCCCGTCTGGGGCAGGATCCGCTCGCGCCGAACCGCACGCTGACCGAGGCCGAGGTCCACGACGGGGAACTGCTGGTGCTCAGCCCGGTCCTGCGCAAGGAATCCCCGGCGCTGTTCGACGATGTGATCGACGCCGTATCCCGGCTCACCGCAGGGGAATTCCGGTCCTGGTCCGGGGCGGCGGCCCGCTGGACCGGGCTGGTGGTCGCGATGGTCGCCGTCGTCGCCGCGCTGGCGGTGCTGGCGGTGTCCCGCTCCGGCGGCGATCCGCTGACACCGGCCTTCGCGCTGCTGGGCACCGGCATTCTCGCGCTTGCGGCGGCCGGTCTCGCCGCACGCAAGTACTTCGACGAGCTGACCGCCAGATACCTGTCTCTCGACGCGCTCGCGCTGCTGTTCGGTGGTGGCGCGCTGCTGGTGCCCGGAGCGCTCGGCGCAGCCCACGTGCTGCTCGGGAGTGTCACGGTGCTGGTCGCGGGCGTGGTCGGTCACCGGATCATCGGCTCGGCGGCGGGGCTGTTCGCCGCGGCGGTCCTGATGAGCGTCGTCGCCGCGGTGACCGCGGTGGTGTATCTGATCTGGCATCCGGGATTGCCGAAGCTGTTCGCCGCGGTCCTCGTCGCCGGTTTCGTCCTGTTGTCGTCGGTGGCGCGGATGGCGGCCGTGGTTGCGCGCCTGCCGATTCCGCCCGTGCCGACCGCCGGTGGGGCGATCGACCCGGCCGACCACGAACAGCGCCCGACGATCGAGGGCATCGGTGCGATCGGCGCGATCGCGCTGCCGTCCGGAGCCGGTCTGGGGGAGCGTGCTCGCACCGCCAACCAGGTGCAGACCGGACTTGTCGCCGCGTGCGCGGTGGCGGTGGCTATCGGTGCGTTCGGCGCCGCGGACCCGTTCGGGCCCATCCACTCCGGTGGAGTGGCGCTGGCGGTGATCGGTGCGATCGTGCTGTGCCTGCGCGGGCGCTCCTACGCCGACCTGGTCCAGGCGGCCACCCTGATCGCCACGGGCGCGCTGACGCTGCTCGCCGTGGTGACCGGCCTCGGACTCGGCCACAGCGCATTCGAATTCGCCGCGGTCGCGGTCCTGCTCGTCACCGCGGTCGCGGTGGTCGGCTTCGGTGTGATCGGTCCGCACATCGAGGTGACCCCGGTGACCAGGCGCGGTATCGAGATCTTCGAATACCTGCTCATCATCGTGCTGATCCCGCTGGCTCTATGGGTCATGGACGTGTACTCGACCGCCCGGAACATATGACCCGCACAGTCTTTCGGCGCACGCTGCTGCGGCTCACCTGTGCCGCGGCAGTGCTGGCCGCCGTGCCCGCGCCCGCCCTGGCGGTAGCGCCGCCGAGGATCGACGACGGCGCGCTCGGCGCCGCCCTCGCGCTCAGCGGCAGGCCCGCCCCGCTGGAACCGACCGAGCAGCGGCAGCTGTGCGCCGAACCGGTCCTGCGCGGTGCGCCGCCGACCGAGGCGCCGGTGTCGCAACGGGTGCTGGATCTCCCGTCGGCCTGGCGGTTCAGCCGCGGCGCCGGCCAGAAGGTCGCGGTGATCGACACCGGGGTGAACCGGCATCCGCGCCTGCCCGCCCTGGAGGCGGGCGGCGACTACGTCAGCGACTCCGACGGCACGCTCGACTGCGACGGCCACGGAACCCTGGTGGCAGGCATCATCGCCGCCCGGCCGTCCCCGGACGACGCGTTCGTCGGTGTGGCGCCGGAGGCGGAGATCCTCACGATCCGGCAGCTCAGCCTCGCCTACGAGCCCAAGGACCGCCGCGGCGCCGACAAATCGGCCGATCAGCTGCGCAGCGACGGATACGGCAGCGTGCTGACCCTCGCCGCCGCCGTGGTGCGTGGGGTCGACCTCGGCGCCACCGTCATCAACATCTCCGAAGTGGCGTGCAGCTCCGCCGGATCCGCCACCGCGGACGGCGCCCTCGGCGCCGCGGTCAAGTACGCCTACGAACGCAATGTCGTGGTGGTGGCCGCCGCGGGCAATGTCGAAACGGGCGGGCCGTGCGAGACCCAGAACTCCGGTTCGGGCTGGGGTGCGGTGAGCACCGTCGCCACCCCTGCGTGGTTCACCCCGTACGTGCTGTCGGTCGCCTCGGTCGACCCCGACGGCACCCCGTCGGCGCTGTCGCTGCACGGGCCGTGGATCGGCGCGGCGGCCATCGGGCGCAATATCGTCTCGCTCGACTCCAAACCGGGCGGTACGGGTCTGGTCGACGGCGTGCAGACCAACGACGGCCTCCAACCGGTCGACGGAACCAGTTTCGCCGCACCGTATGTCGCGGGCCTGGCGGCGCTGGTGCGGGCGAAGTTCCCGGAGCTGACCGCCGGGCAGGTGATCGACCGGATCACCCGCACGGCGCACGCACCCGGTCGAGGTCGCGACGACGCCATCGGCGCCGGGCTCATCGACCCGCTGGCGGCGCTCACCGCACCCCTGCCCACCGCGCCGATCAGCACGGGCGCCGACCGCGGTCGTCCGCTGGCGGCGCCGGCGTCGCCGGCCGAACCGGATCCGCGCCCGCGCCGGGTCGCGGCGATCGGATCGGTGACTCTGCTGGCGGCGCTCGGTATTGTTGCCGCACTGGGTTTTCCGTTCCGCACCCGCCGGGCCGACCTGAACTCGGAATTCGACTAGAGGCTTGTGATGGCTACCGAAGGTTTCGTCCGCCGTCCCCGGATCGCGCCGCCTCGCGCGCCCGGTGGTGAAGTCGCGCTCACGCCCCCGCCGGAGATCCAGCGGGCCATCCCGTCGCCGCTGATGATGAAGATCATGCCGGTGATCATGGTGGTGGCCGTCGTCGGAATGATCGCGATGATGGCGACGATGGGTCGCAACCTGCTGGCCAATCCGATGATGCTGATGTTCCCCATGATGATGCTCATGTCGATGGTCGGAATGATGACAGGCATGCGCGGTGGCGGGCCCAAGCGCGCGGTGGAACTCAACGAGGAACGCAAGGACTACTTCCGGTACCTGGGCCAGGTGCGCAAGGATGTGCGCACCACCGGCCGCAGACAGCTCGAGTCACTGATCTGGAGTCACCCGGAACCCGCCGATCTGCCCGCCCTGATCGGCACCAGGCGCATGTGGGAACGCCGCCCCAACGATCCCGACTTCGGGAATGTGCGCGTCGGCGTCGGCAGTCACCGGCTGGCCACCAAACTGGCCAGGCCGGAGACCGGTCCCCTGGAGGACCTGGAGCCGGTGTCGACGGTGGCGCTACGTCGCTTCGTCCGCACCCACTCGGTAGTCCACGAACTGCCGACCGCGGTGTCGCTGCGCGCCTTCCCCGCGATCAACCTCGGCGGCGACCTCGAGCAGGCGCGAGAGCTGGTGTGCGCCATGCTGATGGAGCTCACCACCTTCCACGGCCCGGACAATCTCGCGGTCGCCCTGGTCTGCGCCGACCCCGACGCGCAATGGGCGTGGACCAAATGGCTGCCGCACGTGCAGCATTCGACACTGCGCGATGGCATGGGCTCGGCCCGCATGATCTACACCTCGCTCGGCGAGTTCGAATCCGCGCTGTCGGCCGAACTTCTCGAACGCGGCCGGTTCATGCGCAACCCGCAGCCGACCGCGGGACGGGTGCACCTGGTCGTCGTCATCGACGACGGCTACGTCAGTGGCAACGAACGGCTCATCAGCGAATCCGGCCTCGACTCGGTCACCGTGCTCGACCTGACCGCGCCCGAGCACGGGCTGGCCGCACGGCGCGGATTGCAGCTGGTGGTCGGCGACGGCGTGGTTTCGGCCCGCAGTGCCGCGGGCATCGAACGCTTCGCCACCGCGGACACCGTCTGCGCCGCCGAGGCGGAGGCCTTCGCCAGGAAACTGGCCAGGTACCGGCTGGCCACCGCCGCGCAGATCGTCAGCCTCGGCGACGGCGCCGCCACCGACCCGGGTCTGATGGCCCTGCTGCGCATCCCCGACGCCGCCCAGATCGACCCCGCCCGCGTCTGGCGTCCCCGTACCGCGCGTGAACGCCTGCGCGTGCCCATCGGTATCACCCCGGACGGCACCCCCGTCGAGATCGACATCAAGGAATCCGCCGAGAACGGAATGGGCCCGCACGGCCTGTGTATCGGCGCGACCGGATCGGGCAAGTCGGAATTCCTGCGCACGCTGGTGCTGTCGATGGTCACCACGCACTCGCCGGACGCGCTGAACCTGGTGCTGGTCGATTTCAAGGGCGGCGCGACCTTCCTCGGCCTGGATTCGTTGCCGCATGTCGCGGCGGTTATCACCAACCTCGAGGAGGAGCTGTCCCTCGTCGACCGCATGAAGGACGCGCTCGCCGGTGAGATGAACCGGCGGCAGGAACTGCTGCGTTCGGCGGGCAACTACGCCAATGTCACCGACTACGAGAAGGCGCGTGCGGCCGGTGTGCCGCTGGACCCGCTGCCCGCGATGTTCATCGTGGTCGACGAGTTCTCCGAACTGCTCTCGCAGAAGCCGGATTTCGCGGAGCTGTTCGTGATGATCGGCAGGCTCGGCCGGTCGCTGCACGTGCACCTGCTGCTTGCCTCGCAGCGGCTGGAGGAGAACAAACTGCGCGGCCTCGAGTCGCACCTGTCCTACCGGATCGGCCTGCGTACCTTCTCGGCCAACGAATCCCGCGCGGTGCTCGGCATCACCGACGCCTATCACCTGCCAAGCGTGCCCGGCGCGGGGTACCTCAAGAGCGACGCGTCCGAACCGTTGCGGTTCAACGCGAGTTACGTCTCGGGGCCCTATGTCGCCCCCGCGGGCACGGGTACCGGCACCGACAGCGAGCCGGTCGGCGGCCAGCGCCCTGTGGTGTTCACCGCCGCGCCCGTCGAGATCGCCGAACCCGGCGCCGAGGGCGAACCGAGCGAGCCGACGGTACGCGGGCTGCCCGAACTGCCGCCGCCCCCGACGGCGGGATCCGTTGCCGATGAAGGCATTCCCGACTCGCTGCTCGATGTCGTCGTCGAACGGCTGACCGGGCACGGCAGGCCCGCGCACGAGGTGTGGCTGCCGCCGCTGGACGAGTCGCCGTCCGTCGACATGCTGCTGCCGAACCCGGAGTGGACCTCGCCGGTGAACCGGCACGGACAGTTGTGGATGCCGATCGGTGTCGTGGACAAGCCGTACGAGCAGCGCCGCGACGTGCTCACCATCAGTCTCGCTGGCGCACAGGGCAATGTCGCGGTCGTCGGTGGTCCGCAGTCGGGCAAGTCGACGACGCTGCGCACCATCATCATGGCTGCCGCCGCCACCCACACGCCCGAACAGGTGCAGTTCTACTGCCTCGACTTCGGCGGTGGTTCCATGGCGGGTCTGGTCGGGATTCCGCATGTGGGTTCGGTCGCGGGCCGTCTCGACGGCGACCGGGTGCGTCGCACCGTCGCCGAGTTGACCACCCTCATGCGCCAACGCGAGGAGCGCTTCGCCGAACTCGGCATCGAGTCGATGGCGGAGTTCCGCCGCCGCAAGTTCGCCTCGCAGGAGGCACGGCGCATCAACGGCACCGCCCCCGAGCCCGGTGATCTGCTGGCCGCCGACCTGTTCGGCGACGTGTTCCTGGTCGTCGACGGCTGGGCCGCCATCCGCGAAGAGTTCGACGTGCTCGAAGGCCAGATCAACGCCATCGCCACCCAGGGGCTGTCCTACGGCATCCACCTGATTATCGGTGCCTCCCGTTGGGCCGAGATCCGGCCCGTCGTCAAGGACCAGGTCGGCACCAGGCTCGAGTTGCGCCTGGGTGATCCCGGCGACTCGGAGATGGATCGCCGCACCGCGCACCAGGTGCCTGTCGGAAGGCCGGGCCGCGGCCTGACACCCGATCGGCTGCATATGCTGATCGCCCTGCCGCGCCTGGATTCCGACTCCGATCCGTCCTCGATCGCCGACGGTGTCACTCGCGCCAAGGAGGGGCTGATCGAACTCCACGGCGACCGCCGCGCGCCCGAGGTGCGGATGCTGCCGCTGCGCTTCCCGCGCGAGCAAGTGCTCAGCGCCGCAAGGGAACAGGGCATCGAACTCGGTCCGACCCGTATCGCCGTCGGCTTGGGTGAATCCGAATTGCAGCCGCTGGCACTGGATTTCGGCGCCGAACCGCATTTCATGGCCTTCGCCGATGTGGAGTGCGGCAAGACCACGCTGTTGCGCAATATCGTGATGGGCATCGCCGAGAACTCCACCGCCGCCGAGGCGCGGGTGATTCTCATCGACTACCGGCGCACCATGCTCGGCGTGCTAGAGGGCGACCAACTCGCCGGATACTCGACGTCGTCGCAGACCTGTGGACCGATGATCCAGGAAGTGGCGACCTACCTGTCCAAGCGCATCCCCGGTGCCGACATCACCCAGCAGCAGCTGCGCGAGCGCAGCTGGTGGTCGGGCCCGGAGATCTACATCGTGGTCGACGACTACGACATGGTCGCCACCGGTTCGATCAACCCGTTCGCGCCGCTGCTCGAATTCCTGCCGCAGGCCCGCGATATCGGTATGCACCTGATCGTCACCCGTCGCATCGGCGGCGTCTCCCGTGCGCTCTACGACCCGATCCTCGGCGCGATGAAGAACCTGTCGGTGCCCGCGTTGGTCATGAGCGGCTCCCGCGACGAGGGCAAGATCATCGGCGAGGTGCGGCCGAGCAGGATGCCCCCCGGCCGTGGCACCCTCATCTCCCGCAGCCAGGGCGTCGAGCTGGTCCACATCGCCGACCTGCCGCCCCTCTGACACACCCACCGTCGGCGCCTCATCGAGCACGAGCGCCTGAATGGCGTTGCGGCGGTGATCGACACCCCGGGCCGGGATATGCGGTCGCCCGGAATTCGCCGCGCCCTACGGATCACGTCGTGCTGTGAGTTCGCCGGCCAAAGTCCGTACACGGGCGAACGGCACCGATTACAGTGCACTCACGGGGCCGTGTAGTGCTTGACAGGTCCCCTCAGAGGTTTACTGTAAGAACGTCCTGATCCGGTGTTGTGCGGCTATGAACGGCGAGGCAACGTGGCAGGTTCGGATTCATCTACGGTCGTGATGGCGGTTCCCGAGGCACGGCGATGCCTCGACCCGGCAGTACAGTCCGGAACGCTCGGCGCACTACCTTCTTCCGGTGTGCTGGTTCGCGCGTGCCGCGGGCACCGGGTCGTCGGTGGCCCGCTGTTGTGGTTCGCGCGCGATCTCGCCGTGCTCCACGAGCGGCGGTGGATCGGTCGTGGCGGCTCGGTGGACACAGATCCCGCGCATATCCTCGAAAATGACTGTCGCCGAGGCGAATTGGTCATGGCTATCGATGATTGGGTGCTGCGCGCGATACCCCAGCACCGGCTCGGCGCCACCTTGCACACCGAAACCGTCGGCGCGGTGATCGACCGTCTCGCCCAATCCGCGGTGCGCGCACATCACGCGCTGGAGACGCTCGACGCCAACGACGAGCAGTTGCACGCGGCCTGGTACCACCTCGCCGAACTCGCGGACGGTTACGACGATCTGGTGCGCGACGTGCTCGCTGGTCGCAGGCGGCTGCCCGCGTGGTGAGCGGTACCCGTCTCCTTCGGGCCGAGGTCATGACCCGGTGACCCATGGCCGCGCGTTCGCGCGGCCGGTCAGTGGTACCGGCGGTGATCCGCCCCGAACTCGTCGGCGACGGTAGCGGCCAATTCCACATACGCGCGTTTCGCTTGTTTGCTCAGCCGATGCAGATCTATTTCGGCGCCCTCGGACAGGTGCTGGTCGTACGGGATGATGTGGACGGCGCGGCAGCGTGACAAGAAGTACTCGCGCAGCTGCTGCACCCCGACATTCGGTGACCCCTCGCGCGGCAGGTTGATGACGACGACCGCGTTGACGACCAGGTGATCGTGGCCGTGCAGGGACAGCCAGTCCAAAGTGGCCGCCGCGCTGCGGGCGCCATCGATCGCCGCGGAGGAGACCAGTACCAGCGAATGCGCGAGATCGAGCACGCCCGACATGGCCGAATGCATCAAACCGGTGCCGCAGTCGGTCAGGATGATGTTGTAGTAGCGCTGCAGAATCCGTGCGACCGCGCGATATTCCTCGTCGTTGAACGACTCGGATGCCGCAGGATCCCGCTCACTCGCGAGTACTTCCAGCCTGCTGGTGGCCTGGGAGGTGTGCCTGCGCACGTCGGAGTAGCGCTCGATCGACGGATCGAGCAACAGATCGCGCACCGTCGACCGGGTCTGCAGCGGCACACGCTGGGAGAGGGTGCCGAAGTCGGGGTTGGCGTCGACCGCGATCACCCGATCGCCTCGAACCGACGCGAAAATCGAGCCGAGACCCATCGTGGTCGTCGTCTTGCCGACACCGCCCTTCAACGACAGCACCGCGATTCGATAATCACCGCGAACCGGCTGCCTGATGCGCGCCACCAACTCCTGGAGACGCCGCTCCTCGGCCGACATGCCCGGATTGATCGCCCCACCGGACATGTGGTGGACGGCCTTGCGCCACCCACCGCCCGGCGCGCGGGTGGCTCGGCGCAACGGCACATCGTCCAGCGACGGCGCGCCGTGGGGTCGCGGTCCCGAGGAGGGAGGGACCTGTCCCCAGCCCGATGCCGGGCCCATCGGAGCGGGCGGCGGCGTGTTCGGGTTCTGGTGCTGCGGGTGGTGCCCTGGCGCGGTATGCGGCATCTGCTGGTCGGGCTTCCGCGCGAACGTGTCGGCAGGGCCGGGCAGCGGCGGGTGGCCGGGTGCGTCGTAGGCGCCCGGCGGCGGTCCGACCGGAGGTGTCGCATAGCCGGGGGACTCGGTGGGAACACCGGCCAGCGGGGCCGGTTGCGGGGGCCGGGTCCATCCCGGCGCGGACGGATCGGCGGGCGGCTGCGCGAAGACGTTCGGATCGCGGCCGAGCATGCCGGGGGAGGGCTGGTCGCTGACCGGTGCGCGGTGTCCGGGAGTGACGGCTCCACCGGGCGGCGAAAGGCGATGACGGCCACCAGGATTCGAAAGAGATCCCGCGGTGGAATCCCATGCGGCGTCGGATGCCTGTGCCGGTGCGGATCCCCACGGGGCGCCGGGTCCCTGGGGGTTCGGGTCACCGGTTGGTGCGGGCGGCGGCGTGGGGCCCGGCCCGTATCCGGGTGGGCCGGTCGGGATCGGCGGCGGGTAGCCGGGGCCTGGCGGGGCGGTGTAACCCGTTGACTCCGGCAAGGATTCGGCCTCCGAAGCCGGGTGAGCTTCCCGCTCGCCGGGGCGAGCGTCGGCGTAACCCGGTGTGCCGTAGTACTCCCCGCGCGAGGTCGTGTCGGGCGAGGAACCGGACGGGCCGCCGGCACCGGAATCCGGTGGCGGCACCGGATCGGCGTACGGCGAGCGGGGCGTGGGCGTACTCGGGATCTGGTCGGGCGGGATCGGTTCGTACCGGGGCTGTTCACCGACCGGTTCGGCGTGCTCGCTCGGTGCCGACCAATCGGCGGACGCCGCGGATTCTTCCGGTCGTTCCGGGGGATCCGCAGGCGGGGTCAGCCACGGTGGCGGACCGTCGGTTCCCTGTTGTTCGGATACCGCTTCGTGCCGGCTCGCGGACGCGTCGTCGGAAGTGTCCGCGCGAACCGGCGAATCCGGCAGCGGAAGACGCTCCACCGCCGCCGGCGTGGGTGCACCGTCGAACGCCGGGGGTACGGGCTCGCGATCGTCGCGTCGGCCGTCGAATCCGGCAGGCGGCGGGGCGGGCAGGGGAGGCCGCGAAGGAGGCGGCGGCGACGGCAGTTCACCGAGCTCGCCGGGAGCGCCGCCGGGTGCTCGGAGATTCTCGGGCGCAGGCGGTACCGGCGGTATAGACGGCACCGAGGGTGCGGCCGACGCGGTGGGCGGGGCCGGAAGATCGGGCCGGACCTGCTGGTACCTGGTCGTCGCCGCTTCGGACAGGGGCGGGCTCTGGTCGAGCGGCTCATGCGGGGGCACCGCGGGACTTCGGAGCGGCTGAAATCCCTCGGAAGGTGTGCTCGGTTGACGCGTCGGCAAACCTTGCGCGGCATCACGCCGCTGAGGAGTCGACGGCGCGTTGTCGGGCCCGGCGGGCGGGGTGCCGATGACACCGTGCGGCGGTGCGTCCGGGCGCTGCTGCGACCTCGAATCGAGTGGTTGCCCGCCGGGATGCGACGAGCCCGACGGCATATCCGGCCGAGGCCGCCCCTGATACGGGTCGGCCTGCTGTCCGGCGGCGCGCGGGTCGTACTGCGGTCCACCGGCCTGTGGCTCGGGCTGAGGCCCGCCGGAATGCGGGTCGAACGGCCCGCCGGATCGTGCGCCGGGTGGCGGCCCGTCCGATCGGGGAACCGGCTGCTGCCCACCGGAGTGCGCGTCCGGCTGCTGCGACCAGGGCTGCTGACCGATATCGCGCGAATCCGCGTGCCGCTGGTCGTGCCCGTAGTCGCGCTCGTCCGAACTCGAACCGGGTGCGCCTATATCACCGGGTGCGCCTATATCGGAGTGTTCGTCCTTGTCGCGACCGCCGAAGAGGCGACGCTTCTTATCCTTGCGCGCAGGGGTCGAATTGGGGTCCTGGCGACCGCTGTCCGGCGCGGCCGAACGGCCGCGCCTGCGTCGCGAGGGCGCCGGGTCATCGATCGTCTCGTCGTGTGGCAGATTCTGAACGGGGGCCTCGTACCCACCGCTGACATCGCTTTCGGACAGCCACGGCGGCAGCATGGGCAGGCCGTCGTCGTTCCGACTCACACGCCACCCCGCTGAAGGTTCGATCCGGCAGCACACTGAACCGCGGTATTCGCGATCCGTACAGCGCGCTCGTCCACAAGGTACCCGGCTTCGCCGCATTCACGCCCCCGCCGGATGCCGACCGCGCCGCCGTGGAAAGCGCGGAGGATATTGCCCCCGACCCGGCGCCGTCGCGCCCCCGCCGTGGCCGAGGGTGTTGCGCGCGCGGCTCGGTCACTGCGCTGGCTCACGGACATCCCCCTGGGATCTGCTCGACCGATTCTCGACCGAGGTCAGTTTACGCGACCCCCACCGGCCCCACGTGGGCAGTGGGATGTACCGGGGAGCTACCGTCCGCGAGCGCTCGGGGGCCTCGGCGAGTACCCTGGTGAACCCCGCGACCGGCGATGCGTTTTTGCCGGATCCCGACCCGCCCGGTAGGCTTGAGCGGCGGTGCACCTATGCGCCGACTGCTTGCGTGTCGCCGGTTCGATCGTTCACCGGATCCATACAAGCAGACACCCAGGCAATCAAACCAGGTTCGAGCGGCGCTGCCGTTCGGTGAACCGGGATCGCGGAGGACATGGCGAAGAAAGACGGGGCCATCGAGGTCGAGGGTCGAGTTGTCGAGCCGCTGCCCAATGCGATGTTCCGGATCGAGCTCGAGAACGGACACAAGGTTCTCGCGCACATCAGCGGAAAGATGCGGCAGCACTACATTCGTATCCTTCCCGAGGACCGGGTGGTCGTCGAGCTGTCGCCCTACGACCTGTCTCGCGGCCGGATCGTTTACCGGTACAAGTGACCGCGCTCCGGCGCGATCGACTCGACGGGCGCGAGCCCGTCACCACAGACTTCCCCAGTCGTCGACTGGGGAAAAACTGTGTTCACACCCATGTGAACCACAACAAGATTGGACGGACGTGAAGGTTCAGCCGAGCGTCAAGAAGATCTGCGAGAAGTGCAAGGTGATCCGCCGTCACGGCCGGGTCATGGTGATCTGCGACAACCTGCGTCACAAGCAGCGCCAGGGCTGATCGACGCCGGGGGTAACCCCGGTAGGTCACCTGCCGAGCACCGAACGCGGTTCGGATTGGCACAGAAGTGAATGGGACGAGCTGCAAGCACTCGTCCTGCGAAGAACTCCCAGATCCAGCCGCACGCTGCGGTTATTCGGGTTCACCCCGAGGCGTGCGAGCCAACCACCGGTACGGAGGCCGGTGCCCCGCCAAGACGAGGGGAACGGACAGGGAGCAGACCTCCGCGACAATTAAGGAACTGCCACCATGGCACGTCTCATGGGCGTAGATCTCCCGCGCGAAAAGCGCATGGAGATCGCGTTGACCTACATCTTCGGCATCGGCCGTACCCGGTCGAAGGAGATCCTGGACGCCACCGGCATCAGCCCGGATCTGCGGTCGAAGGATCTCAGCGACGAGCAGGTCACGCAACTGCGTGACTACATCGAAGGCTCGGCTCTCAAGGTCGAGGGCGACCTGCGCCGCGAGGTGCAGGCCGATATCCGTCGCAAGATCGAGATCGGCTGCTACCAGGGCCTGCGTCACCGTCGTGGCCTGCCCGTACGCGGCCAGCGGACCAAGACCAATGCGCGCACCCGCAAGGGCCCGAAGCGCACCGTCGCAGGCAAGAAGAAGTAGGGATAGCGCATGCCTCCGAAGAGCAGGGCCTCCGGCCCCAAGAAGACCCAGAAGTCGCGTCGCAGGGAAAAGAAGAACGTCCCGCACGGCCACGCGCATATCAAGAGCACGTTCAACAACACGATCGTGTCGATCACCGACCCGAGCGGCAACGTCATCTCCTGGGCGTCGTCGGGTCACGTCGGCTTCAAGGGTTCGCGCAAGTCGACCCCGTTCGCCGCGCAGCTCGCCGCCGAGAACGCTGCCCGCAAGGCGCAGGAGAACGGCGTCAAGAAGGTCGACGTCTTCGTGAAGGGCCCGGGTTCGGGCCGCGAGACCGCGATCCGCTCGCTGCAGGCCGCTGGCCTCGAGGTGGGCACGATCTCCGATGTCACCCCGCAGCCGCACAACGGCTGCCGTCCGCCCAAGCGGCGTCGCGTCTAGCGGGAAAGGAATAGCGAAAAATGGCTCGTTATACAGGCCCTATCACCCGCAAAAGCCGTCGACTCCGTGTTGATCTGGTAGGAGGCGACCAGGCGTTCGAGCGTCGTCCCTACCCGCCCGGCCAGCACGGCCGCGCGCGGATCAAGGAGAGCGAGTACCTGCTCCAGCTGCAGGAGAAGCAGAAGGCTCGCTTCTCCTACGGCGTCATGGAGAAGCAGTTCCGCCGGTACTACGAAGAGGCCAACCGCCTCAAGGGCAAGACCGGTGACAACCTGCTCCGCCTGCTCGAGACCCGTCTCGACAACGTCGTGTACCGCGCCGGTCTGGCGCGTACCCGCCGCCAGGCGCGTCAGCTGGTCAGCCACGGTCACTTCACGGTGAACAACCGCAAGGTGAACGTCCCCAGCTTCCAGGTCTCCCAGTACGACATCATCGATGTCAAGGAGAAGTCGCTGGGCACGTTGCCGTTCCAGGTGGCGCGCGAGACCGTCGGCGACCGCCCGGTTCCGGGTTGGCTGCAGGTGATCCCCGGCCGTCTGCGGATCCTGGTGCACCAGGTTCCCGAGCGCGCCCAGATCGATGTGCCGCTGCAGGAACAGCTGATCGTCGAGTACTACTCGAAGTAACGGCTTTCGCGCTGCTGTTCCTTCCCCGCCCGGGCGGATTCACCGCTTCGGCGGCGGGAGGGAAATCCCACAACGTGGGCGTCAAATAGTGGGCGCCCGTACAGGAGGATGATCCCAATGCTGATTTCCCAGCGTCCGACGTTGACCGAAGAGGTCGTCGCCGAGAACCGTTCGAAGTTCACCATCGAACCTCTCGAGCCCGGCTTCGGTTACACGCTCGGCAACTCGCTGCGGCGTACCCTGCTGTCCTCGATTCCGGGGGCCGCGGTCACGAGCATTCGTATCGACGGCGTTCTGCACGAGTTCACCACCGTCCCCGGTGTGAAGGAAGATGTCACCGACATCATCCTGAACCTCAAGGGTCTGGTCGTGTCCTCTGAGGAGGACGAGCCGGTCACGATGTACGTGCGCAAGCAGGGGCCGGGCACCGTCACCGCCGGTGACATCGTGCCGCCGACGGGTGTTGTCGTGCACAACCCGGATATGCATATCGCCACCCTGAACGACAAGGGCAAGCTGGAGATCGAGCTCGTCGTCGAGCGCGGTCGCGGTTACGTCCCGGCGGTGCAGAACAAGGCGTCCGGCGCGGAAATCGGCCGGATTCCGGTGGATTCGATCTACTCCCCGGTGCTCAAGGTGACCTACAAGGTCGAGGCCACCCGTGTCGAGCAGCGCACCGACTTCGACCGTCTCATCCTCGACGTGGAGACCAAGAACTCCATCAGCGCGCGGGACGCGCTCGCCTCGGCGGGCAAGACCCTGGTCGAACTCTTCGGCCTGGCCCGTGAGCTGAACGTCGAAGCCGAAGGTATCGAGATCGGCCCCTCGCCGGCCGAGGCGGATCACATCGCCTCGTTCGGTCTGCCGATCGAGGATCTGGACCTCACCGTCCGGTCCTACAACTGCCTCAAGCGCGAGGGTGTGCACACGGTGGGCGAGCTCGTCGCCCGCACCGAGTCGGATCTGCTCGACATCCGTAACTTCGGCCAGAAGTCCATCGACGAGGTCAAGGTCAAGCTGCACGCGCTCGGCCTCTCGCTCAAGGACAGCCCGGCGTCGTTCGACCCGTCCTCCGTGGTGGGTTACGACGCGAGCACCGGAACGTGGAGCGACAGCGGCACGTTCAGCGACACCGACGGCGGCGAGCAGGACTACGCCGAGACCGAACAGCTTTAGGCCGCTGGGGTAGGCGCCCCGGTTCGGCCTCACACAAGGAGACAACAATGCCCAAGCCCAAGAAGGGTGCTCGCTTCGGCGGGTCGGCGTCGCACCAGAAGGCGATCTTCGCCAATCTGGCGACGGCGCTCTTCGAGCACGGTCGGATCACGACCACCGAATCCAAGGCCAAGGCGCTGCGCCCCTACGCCGAGAAGCTTGTCACCAAGGCGAAGGCCGGCACCCTTGCCGACCGTCGCGAGGTGCTCAAGGTCATCCGCAACAAGGATGTGGTGCACGAGCTCTTCGCCTCGATCGGTCCCTCGTTCGAGGGTCGTGAGGGCGGCTACACCCGCATCACCAAGACGATGCCCCGCAAGGGTGACAACGCGCCGATGGCGGTTATCGAGCTGGTCCGGGAGAAGACCGTGACCAACGAGGCCGACCGCGCCCGTCGTGTTGCCGCGTCGCAGAAGACCGAGGCCGCTCCGGCTGCCGAGGTTGTCGAGGACGCCGCCGAGCAGGCTGTCACCGACGAGGCCGTCACCGAGACCGCCGAGGCCGACGCCCCGGCTGCCGACGAGGCCGCTGAGGACGAGAAGGCCTGACGGCTGTATCCCCCGCCCACGCGGGGATGATTCAGACGCCTGACCTCGGTCGGAGTTCTCGAACGAGCCCGCCACCCGTTTCCGGGTCGGCGGGCTTGTTCGCTTTCCGCCGGGATGCGTTCGCACGAGTTGACTCTCGTCCATCGACGAGCGGAGAGCGTGGAGGATTCGATGGTTCCGATCGATATGTCGTCGGATTCCGGCGAGCCGGTGGGTATTCCGGCGACGGCCGGGGAGCCCGAACGTCCGGCCGTCCGGATTCGCCTCGATATCGCGTATGACGGAACGGATTTCATCGGCTGGGCCAAACAGCCGGGACTGCGCACCGTGCAGGGCGTCCTCGAGGAATCGCTGAGCAAGGTGTTCCGCGAGCCGATCCAGCTCACCGTGGCCGGTCGTACCGACGCGGGGGTCCATGCCGAAGGCCAGGTCGCCCATTTCGACACCGCGGCCGCATTCGACGGGCCCGCGCTGGTGCACCGGATGGCGAAATTCCTGCCGAAGGATGTGCGCATCAAGCAGGCGCGCCTCGCGCCGCCGGAATTCGACGCCCGTTTCTCCGCGATCCGCAGGCATTACGCCTACCGGCTCACCACCGCCCCCTACGGCGCCGACCCGCTGTCGGCGCGCTCAGTTGTCCCGTGTCGCGCCACGGTCGATATCGCCGCCATGCGCGAAGCCTCGGCGAAACTCCTCGGTCTGCACGATTTCGCGGCCTTCTGCCGCCGTCGTGAGGGCGCGACCACGGTGCGCGAGTTGCAGCGTTTCGACTGGGAGCGTGACGGCGAGCTGCTGGTCGCCCACGTCAGCGCGGACGCCTTCTGCTGGTCGATGGTGCGCAGTCTCGTCGGCGCTGTTCTCGCGGTGGGCGAGGGCAGACGCACCCCGGAGTGGGTGGGCGCGCTGCTCGGGGAATCCGAGCGCTCCAGTTCGGTCACCGTCGCCCCCGCGCACGGGCTGAGCCTGATCGCCGTCGACTACCCGGCCGACGCCGATCTCGCCGCTCGCAATGCCCAGACCAGGGAAACGCGTACGGTTCCTACCGGCGACGCGGGTTGCTGCGGTAGTTGAACGGCGGTTCGTTCGCCGCGACGGAATAGATGCGGGTCGGGCCCTGGTTGCCTCCGACATGACCAAAGATGATCTCGGGAAATTCGGTGTGTGGCGCGGATACCGGGGGTTCACCCCGGAGGCGGCGCGGGAACTGGAAGAACTGGGATTCGGCGCGTTATGGCTCGGTGGTTCGCCGCCGGCGGAGTTGCCGGTGGTCGAATCGCTGCTGGAGGCGACGGAGTCGCTGACCGTCGGCACCAGCATCGTGAATATCTGGACGGCGAAGGCCGAGGCGGTGGCCGAGTCCTACCATCGGATCGAGCAGCGGTTCCCGGGGCGCTTTCTGCTCGGCATCGGCGTCGGCCATCCGGAGGCCAATGGCAGTGACGCCGTCAAACCGTACGACGCGCTCGTGGCCTACCTGGATGAACTCGATGCGGCGGGCGTGCCCAAGGAAGGCAGGGCGTTGGCGGCACTCGGTCCGCGCGTGCTGAAACTGGCGCGCGACCGCACCGCCGGCGCACTGCCCTATCTCGCGCCGCCGGAACATACGCGGATCGCCCGCGAGACGCTCGGCGCGGATTCGCTGCTCGTCGCCGAGCAGAAAGTAGTCCTGGACGACGACCCGGAGCGGGCACGCGCGGTCGCCAGGGGCATGGTGTCCATGTACCTGGGGCTGGTGAACTATGTCGGCAACCTGCGCCGTCTCGGATTCTCCGAGGAGGATGTGACCAAGCCGGGCAGCGATCGGCTGGTCGACGTCCTCGCGGTTCACGGCACACCCTCGGAAGTCTCGGCAGGGCTGGTCGCGCATCTGGACGCGGGCGCGGATCACGTCGCGATCCAGGTATTGAACGAGGACTATCTGGAGGCGCTGCGCGTGCTGGCGCCGGTATTGCCGTTCGCGCGGTGAGACTGTGCCCTGACCATCGATCGATGGTCCGGGCACGCTCGGCGTCCCGGCTGCCGAAGGCACGACGCTCGCACTCGGGCAGGGGTCAGGAGCGCACCAGTCGGGCGATGGCGTCGGTGGCCTCTTTGATCTTCGCGTCGGCCTCGGGACCGCCCGCGACCGCGGCGTCCACCACACAGTGGCTGATATGGTCCTCGAGCAATCCCATCGCCACCGCCTGCAACGCCTTGGTCATCGCGGAAACCTGCGTCAGGATATCGATGCAGTACTTCTCCTCTTCGACCATCCGCTGGAGACCGCGTGCCTGGCCTTCGATGCGGCGCAGACGTTTGAGGTAGTCGTCCTTGGCGGTGATGTAGCCGTGGGGCGCGTGCTCGTCATGGCAGGACTGATCCTGGGTGGTGCTCGTTTCGGGGGATGTCACCGAATCTCTCCTCGCTGCCCGCCGGGTATCGTATCGACATGTCGATACCCCCCTAGGGTACATTCGCCGGGCCGAATTGTCAGATCGTCGTCGTACTGACGTCGGTGGCCTGCGCCTCTGCGCTCATCCCGTCATTCCGCCTCGTGGTCGTCGCCGAGGCGACGCGCGACGCCGACCGGGTACCGGGTTCGCCCGACGGTTCGCGGGACGGGAGAATACGCAGTCATGAGTTCGCTTCCCCGGCCCGCGCTCGCCGTTATCGGCGGCAGTGGCTTCTACGATTTCTTCGACGACGACTCCACCGACGTGGTGGTCGACACCCCGTACGGCACGCCGAGTGCGCCGATCGCGATCGGCGAGGTCGAGGGCCGGGCGGTCGCATTCCTGCCCCGGCACGGCCGACAGCACGAGTACGCGCCGCATACCCTGCCGTACCTGGCAAATATGTGGGCGCTGCGTGCACTGGGGGTGCGCAGGATCTTCGCGCCGTGTGCGGTCGGCAGTCTGCGCGCCGACTGGGGGCCGGGCACCGTCGGCGTCCCGGATCAACTCGTCGATCGGACCTCGGGACGTCCGCAGACCTTCTTCGAAGGCGGCGGTGTGCACATCTCCTTCGCCGACCCCTACTGCGACGAATTGCGGTCCGCGGCGATCAAATCCGAAATCGAGCAGCTGCCGTTGAAGGCGGGCGGCACGATGGTCGTCGTCCAGGGCCCGCGCTTCTCCACTCGCGCCGAAAGCCGCTGGTTCGCCGGGCAGGGCTGGGATCTGGTGAATATGACCGGTCATCCGGAGGCCGTCCTCGCCAGAGAACTGGAAATGTGCTACGCCGCTGTCGCTTTGGTGACCGATCTGGACGCGGGACTCGAAGAGGGCACGGGCGTGCACGCGGTCGACGTCTTCGCCGAATTCGAACGCAACCTCGGACCCTTCAAGGAATTGATCCGCCGTTCGGTATCCGCGGTCACCGGTACCGACACCTGTGACCGATGCCGTGTTCATGCGGGAGTATCACTGCCGTTCGAATTACCGTGAGAGGCGGGTTCCTGGGCCGAATCGCCGAGAACTCGATGCGGTAGTAGAACGCGGGGTACCGATATGAAGGTGCTGGTGACCGGGGCGGCCGGTTTCCTCGGATCGCATGTGCGGCGTGCGCTGATCGCGGCGGATCACGACGTCGTCGCCGTCGATGTCATGCACACCTGCGTGCACGGCCCGGATGCGCGAGCGCCGGAGGGCGTTGCGCGTGTCGATATCCGCGACGGGGCGGCGATGGAATCGCTGCTCCGCGGAGTGGACGTGGTGTGTCATCTCGCGGCGGTCACGGGGGTGAGCGGCGCGGCGAAAAGGCAGGGTGACGCACCGGAGGGATTCGTCGAGTCCGGACTGGCCCCCGCCGAGTTCGCGGCGCACAACGATCTCGGAACGGCGGTGCTGCTCGCGTCCATGAGCCGGGCCGGGGTCCGGCGTCTGGTGCTGGCCTCGTCGGCGAGCGTCTACGGTGAGGGCCGGTACCGAATGGTGCACGGCGGGTCGTTCTCACCCACGGTGCGGCTGCGCGCCGATCTGGATCGCGGCATGTTCGACCATCGCGCGCCGCGCACCGGTGAGGTGCTGACGTGGGAACCGGTCGGGGAGGACGCGCCGTCGCGTCCGCGCGGGTTCTGCGCGACGAGTAAAGCGGCGCAGGAGAACTACGCCCTTTCCTGGGGTTTCGCCACCGGCAACGCGGTGACCGTGCTGCGGTATCACCAGATCTACGGCCCCGGAGCGCATTTCGGTGTGGCCGCGGTGTTCCGCGATGCTCTCGTCGCGGGCGCAGCCGTACGTGTTTTCGAAGATGGCGGGCAGGTAAGGGATTTCGTGCACGTCGACGACGCTGCCGCCGCTACCGTCGCCGCCGTGGAACGTGCGATACCCGGATTCGTCCCCCTCAATATCGCCTCGGGTCACCCGGTCACGCTCTATCAGGTCGCCTCGATCATGTCGCGGGCCCGCGGCGGCCCCGACCCCATCGTGACCGGTCAATATCGGGTGGCCGACGTCCGCCACTTCGTCGGCGACCCCACACGCGCGAAACGCGCCATCGGCTTCACCGCCACCGTGACCCCCGCCCTCGGACTCGCCGAATTCGCCGCCCCGACCACGGAATCCGCGGATACCTGAGAATCCGTCGATCGAGTCGATGGTATGCGTCCACCTCGAACTCGCCGCGCTGGTACCGGGTTCGGCCGCGATCGCGGGCTAGGCTCGCGACGTGGACACCCCGCTTCGGCTCGAAGTCATCGTCGCCAGTGTGCGTCCGGAACGGTTCGCCCCCGTCGTCGCCGACTGGTTTCTGCGCACCGTGCGTGCGGAACCCGAATTCGATACCGGCGTCATCGATCTGATCGATACCCCGCTCCCGGTGGATCTCACCGAGACGCCGCAGGTCGAGGCCTTCCGGACGCGTCTGGCCGCCGCCGATGCCTTCGTCGCGATCACCTCGGAGTACAACCACGGATATCCGGCCTCGCTGAAGACGGCCTTCGACAGTGCGAAACGCGAATGGCGGGCCAAACCCATCGGATTCGTGTCCTACGGCGGGCTCTCCGGCGGGCTGCGCGCGGTGGAACAGTTGCGTCAGGTCGTGGCAGAGATCCATATGGTCTCGGTCCGCGAAACCGTCAGCTTCCACCAGGCCAAGCGCGCGTTCGACCCCGAGGGCGAGACCCGCGACGGCGCGGCGATCGACGCCTCGGCGCGCATGCTGCGTCAATTGGCATGGTGGGCGCGCGCACTGCGCGCCGCCCGGAGCGACGACCCCTACCCCGGCTGAGGAATGCCGGATCCGGCGGTCACTGGTGCTGCATGACCCGTCGCCCGCGCGGCTGCCCGATATAGGTGGCCTCGCGCGGAATGGAGACCAGCGTCAGATCGACCTGCGCGGTTCCGGTGCGCAGCACCACGTGATTGCCGATGGCCCCCGGCTGATGGATCGACAGGTCGGGCCGCGTCGCGGGCCAGCCCATCGGATCGCCGGTGACGTAGATGGTCGTGACGCCCGCGTGCGGTGCGGGAGCGAGCACCCCGTCCACCACGGTCGCGGTGAAACCGGCGTCGGACTGGTGGGTTTCGACCGCGATGGTCAAACGCTCCGGATTCCCGATGGTCTGCACCAGGTTGTCCCAGGCGTGCGCGCGATCGGTGCGGATCAGAATCCGTTCGCCGACGGCGAGCGCCCGGAAGACGAGTTGCTGGGCCAGATACAGCTCGCCCGCCACGTACACGGTGGAAATACCGGTGCCGACGATGCGGACCGCGACGCCCTGATTCTCCTCGTCCGAGCCGATCAGCTGACCGCAGCCCGAGGACGGAAGGTGCAGCGCGGCGATCACATCGATCGGATATTCGGTCATCGGCACGGTGTCGTCGACGCCGGGGACGGCAAGCGGGAGGTGGGCAAGCAGACCGTCGCGGTGCCGACCGGCCATCGACACCATGCCCGCGAGTTTGCCGCGTTCCGGCAGTTCCCGAGCCGTGAGACGCCAGGCCGCCCCGATACTCACCGAATCGGCGGAACTGCCCGGTCGCAGCCGTACCGACACCGTCGTACCGCGTGACGGCGCCACCCACAGTTGGGCGAGCAGGTCCGAACCGAGCTGTTTGGGATCGACGGCGCTGCCGATATTGACCGCGTTGCCGATTTCGGCATAGCGCCAGCGCTGAGTCAGGGTGCGGGGGTCGTAGCCCGCGGTGATCTGGAGGACGGCCTTGCGGATTTCGGGCGCGGTGAGGATACGCGCGCTGCAATCGGCGTCCTCGAGCGCGCGCATGATCCGCTGCGTCGCGATCGTCACCGCGCGTGACGCGCCATCACTGCCGCCGCCGCGCCGGGCCGCGGCCTCCGGGCAGGCGATCGCGTCGAAACTGATGGCGAGCCATACCGCGCGGTGGGCGGTGGCGGGAAGCGGCCCGAGCAGGGATTCGTAGATCGTGCCCGCGGGTGTGCCCGACCGGCTGCGGTGTCCGTGGCTGATGATGTCGATACCGCTGAGCAGAATGTCGTGCTGGTTCAGGCATTTCGCGAGTTCCGGCAGCGGCAGCAGATGCGACGCGTGCACGGTGCTGCTGGAGATTCTGGTGAGTCCGCCGCGCGGCGGCAGTACCTCGACGACCGTGACGACGCGACTGCCGTCCCAATACAGGCCGAGTGAGCGGTCGTCAGGGCCGCGGAAATCGACGGTGTCGCCGATCTCGTAGTCGCGCCTGCTGAGATAGCGCCACCAGGTCACGATCCAATCCAGCACGGTGCGTTTGGCGATCGGGATCACCGGAATCAGCGCGACGAGCGCCGCGACGCCGAGCGCGGGCCACCTGCCGAGTCCGGCCAGCAGCGCGATCATGCCCGCGGACAGTCCGATAACCTGTGCTATCAGCAGATTCTGCAGTGAGATGCGACCAAAGAGTGGGCGTGGCCCGGCTCCGGCTGCTTCGGCCATGATCGTCCCCCAAGTACCCGGTCTCGACCGCTTCCTACCGGCCGAGCTGAACAACAGTCCCCGCGAACTGTACTGTGTTCCGCGAAGGTGAGCACTGTCCGGGGGAGTGAGAATGCCGTCGAAACCCACTACACGCTGGCAGGTCAGCGGCTATCGCTTCCTGGTCCGCCGGATGGAACATGCCTTGGTGCGCAGGGATGTTCGTATGCTGCACGACCCGATGCGGTCGCAGTCGCGCGCGTACGCGGTGGGATTGGTACTCGGTCTGGTAGTGCTGGCCGGTTGCGGAATTCTCGCGCTGCTGCGTCCGCAGGACAAGATCGGTTCGAACGTCCTGCTGATCGGCAAGGAGTCCGGCGGCGTCTACGTGCAGATCGACGGTGTCGTGCATCCGGCGCTGAACCTGGCCTCGGCTCGGCTGGCCTCGGGGGAATCCGGAAAGGCCGTCATCGTCAAGGAATCCGAACTCGGCAAGAAGCCGCGCGGTCAGCTGATCGGCATCCCCGGCGCGCCCGCGGCGCTGCGCTACGACAAGGACGGCGGCGGCAGGGCCTGGACCGTCTGCGATGTGCTGAAGGTCGACGGCAGTAAGGATCTCACCACGTCGGTGCTGGCGGGCGCCCCGCAGTTGGGGGAGAAGGCATCGGTACTCGGCAGCGACCAGGCACTGCTGGTCAAGGCCAAGGACACCGTGTACCTGGTCTTCGACAAGAAGCGGGCGCGCGTCGACATGAACGATCGCGCGGTCACCGACGCGCTCGGTATCACCGGAGCCACCCCGCGCCCGGTCGGCGAGGGTCTGGTCAACACCATTCCCGAAGTGCTGCCGATCATCTCGCCGAAGATCGACAATCCCGGCGGTTCGGTGGGCTACCAGGTCAACAACCATCGCATCGCCGATGTGGTGCAGGTGCCGACGGAGCCGGACAAGTACTACGTGGTGCTGCGGGACGGCTTGCAGGAAGTCTCGAAGCTGACCGCCGACATCATCCGCAACGCGAATCCCACGCTGTCGGATGATCTGCGCATCAGCCAATCGGATCGAACCCACGCCGACGTCTCGCGGGCGTTGAAGGTCGACGATTACCCGCTGCGCGCCCCGTCCATCATCGAGGTGAAGGATCATCCTGTCAGTTGCATGTCCTGGAAGCCGATCTCGGCCGCGGCCGAGAACAAGGACGGCGGCAGGCGGGCCGAACTCTCGGTGATCACCGGTGTCGCCCTGCCGATTCCGGACAGCGCCAAACTCGTGCCGCTGGCCCAGTCCGACGGTTCCGGCCCCAATGCCGATTCGGTGTACGTGCCGCCGGGCACCGGAGCCTTCGTGCAGACCACCGGCATCGAACCGGACAGTCGCCGCAAGGACAGCATGTTCTACATCGCCGACACCGGCGTCAGGTACGGCATCAAGAACGCGGACGCGCAGAAGGCGCTCGGCCTCGACTCCGAATCCGGCGTCGAACCCGAACCCGCGCCGTGGCCGATCGTCGGTCTGCTCGCCTCGGGACCGACTCTGGGCCGGGAAGAGGCGATGGTCGCCCACGACGGCGTTTCCCCTGACCCGTCACCGGCGAAACAAACGGTCGGTTCGAAATAGGCGAAATCATTCGCCCGGTACGTCGGCCGCTTTCGATGCGGCTGTCGCGGAGCGCAGCGCGGCCACTTCGTCGCGCAGCGCTCTGATCTCGGTGACGAGCACGGTGATCTCCCGATCGGTGCTCTCGACATTCGCCTCGACATTCTTCAACTGATCCATCACCCAACTGGTGGTGGTGCCGATCGCGAAACTGATCAGGCCGATGCCGAGGGTCATCAGGATCAGCGAGATCAGACGGCCTTCCGTCGTCACCGGGTACACATCGCCGTAGCCGACCGTGGTCACCGACACCATCGACCACCACAGCGCGTCACCGAAATTGTGGATCTTGCTGTCGACGGCGCCGTATTCGGCGTCGAAGAACGCCAGACTGCACAGCACGAGCACGAGTATCGAACTGGCCCCGACGAATACCGCGAGCCTGGCCCTGGTCGTGGTGTTGCGGTTCAGCGTGCCGATCACGAGGACGGCGGCCCGTAACAGCCGCAGCGGACGGAACGGCGGCAGCACCACGATCAACAGGTCGACCGGATGGGTGCGCAGGAACCGCCACCTGTTCCCGGACAGCCACAGCCGCGCCACGAAATCCAGGGCGAACGTCACCCAGATCGCCACATCGACCCGGGTGAGCCACGAATCGAGACGGGGTGAGGCCCCGGTATCGAGCACCTGCCAGGCGTAGACGCCGAGGAAGAGGACGGCCAGCACCATCATGGGGACGGCGGTCATCCGCTCCCAGGATTCCCTGCGGGTGAACTCGGACTGCGTGTGGGCCATCGGGACTACCTGTGTCGGTCGGCTGCGGCAGAGGTGTCACCGCAGGTTAGGCCGCTGAGGCTACCTGCTGTCCGCGCGGGGCGGCGACGCAGTCGTGGTGGGGCCTTCCCACCGTCACATATCGTCGCCGGTGATGCCGAAGCGACGGCGGATCGGGAATGACGCGAGGTAACCCAGTATCAGGGCGCCCGCGATGATCCCGGTGCCGATCAGTGCGGCGTCGCGCGCGCGATTATCCGGTGGCGGCGCCGCGGCGGGCACCGCGAGCTGGCGGCTCTTGGGCGGGGACGGGGTCTTGGGCGGCAGTGAACCGGTCACCTCATCGGTCAGTGCGGCGATCGGATCCACCGCTCCGTATCCGATGTACTTGTTCCATCCCTCGGCCGGCGCGTGCGCGGTCGCCTGAATCCGCCGCATCACCTCGCGGGCGCTCAGTTCGGGAAAACGCGCTCGTACCAGCGCGACGACGCCGGACACGATCGGTGTCGCGAAACTGGTCCCGGAGATCGTCCCCTGCTCGCCGCGCTGGTTGATCGCGCCGAGGGCCGTGCTGTCACCGCGCGGATCGAGCGAGACCATATTCTCGCCGGGCGCGGCGACACTCAACCACGGGCCGGGCACGGTGAATTTCGACGGAGCCCCGTTCGAATCGATGGAGCCGACCGAGAGGACGTAATCGTCCCAGCGTGCCGGGACCACGTTCATGGAGACTTTGCTCCACGGGTCCGCCGTCGGATCGAGCGGATCGATCACCGTGTTCTCGGTTTTGCAGGTGTCGGTATTGCCCGCCGCCACCACGACGACCACGTTCCGATCGACGGCGTACTCCAACGCCGCGCCGATCGATCCATCGACGTTGTTCTCCGACCCGCACCAGACCTCGGAAATATTGATCACGGTCGCGCCTCGATCGACCGCGCGCACGATCGCCGAAGCCATGGTGCCCAGATTGCCGTAGCCTTCCGGCAGATCGTCGGGCGACTTGTTCCGGCCCGCGCCCTCCTTCTGATACATCTTGCTGGTCTGGCGGATGGTCATGATCCGCGCCTCCGGAGCGACGCCCGCGAAGCCCTGGCCGTCGACGCGCGACGCGGCGATCAGTCCGGCGACGAAGGTGCCATGGCCGTCGCAGTCTTCCGTGCCGTCGCCGACCTGGGCCACGTAGTCGCCCGCGGCCTCCAACCCGGGCAGTCGGGGGTGTCGTGCCACACCGGTGTCGATCACCGCCACGACCTGCCCCTCACCCCTGGAGAACTTCCAGGCGTGTTCCAGATCCAGCGATCGCTGCGCGGCCGGAATCGTCGAACCGCTTCCGCCGGTGACGATATCCGCGCAATTGGAATTCGAGGGTCGTTCGGTCTTGTCCGGCGGCACGGCGGGATCACCCGCGGGCCGTAGCGCGGGATTCACCGTGGGCGGGTGCTCGGCGTGCGCGGTCGGGTGACCTGATCCGAGGCCGAGTGATGCGCTCAGACCGAGCGTGAGCGCGACGGTGACGACTCGCAGACGCACATTCACCACAGCGCCTCGCTGATCGTCATGCCGTTCGGCTCGTCGTGCGCACTCATAGCCCGCGAACGAGGGAGTAGAGCGAGGCCACCCAGAACACCAGCGGCAGGACGGCGGCGACGAACGCGTATTCGAGAAGTTCCACCCCGCGGCGCATCGGCGGTGTGGCCGACTGGTTCGGGATGATGATGCCAAGGATCAGCGACGCGATCACGATGAGCACGGCCGCGCCGAAGACGCCCAGCGGCATATCCATTTCGAAACTGGCTCCCACCAGCATGATCAGCACGATCGACGCGCCACCGGCGATCAGGACGACCGCCTGCTCGGCGCCCGCGTAGGTGCGGCTGCGGAACATCAGTACCGCGGCGCAGACCAGTGCGAGCGCGATGCCCTGCCAGTACGGTTCCCCGGACGCGGGGTCGGTGGCCGCCAACGCGCCGACCACGGTGACCAGCGTCGTCGCCGCGACCAGACCGGCGAGGTACATCCTGGCCCGCTCGGATTTCACCCGCAGCGCGTCCATGGTCGGCAGTGCGCGGTGGTCGTCCGGATCGTCCTCGGTCGGGTCGATCGGGGTGCCGGGGGAGGGCACCGGCGGCAGCGGAAGTTTCGCCAGCAGCATCGAAATCCGCGGCGAGAGAGACAGTCCGGCCAGACCGAGTGCCGCCGCGACCGCGCCGATCGCCTTTTCCGGCTGGGCGGTGAGCAATCCGACCATGGCCGCGGGGACGGCGTATACCGACAGCGTCGCGGTGCCGATGAACAGCGCGAGTCCGACGCCGGTGACGCGCCACGCGAGTATCGCGGTCGCGCCGAGCAGTACCGAGCCGAGCAGCAGGTGCGCCCACCCGTAATCGTCTGGGACGTAGAGCATTCCGGCCGAGAAGGCGGCGGGCAGGGCGCATCCGCCGAGGACGAGCGCGGTCGCGGTGTCGCCGTACATCCGGCTCAGCACCATGCCCGCGACCACGAGCAGGATCGCGACGCCGAGAGCGATCGAACCGCTCACCCACACCGGCAGTTCGCTCGGCGACAGCAGCAGGCCGAGGCAGCCGACGATCATCGTGATCGCGGCGAGCACCGAACCGGTTAGTCGCGCGGTCTTCGGTGTCCAGCTCCGGTAGTGGTCGGCGTCGGCGATCGCGACGTTGTACATGATGTCGTCGAACAGCGGCGTCGGCGCGATATGCGACGCGCTTTCCAGCATCAGCAGTTCACCGTCGCGTACGCCGTGCTCCCCGAGGCTCAGCGAATTGGAGAACGGCGGATGGCCGATGCGGGCCAGTACCCATTCGGCGGGTTCGTAGCGTTCGCCCTCGTTGTCGAAATCGTTGGTGCGGCTGTGCTGAGCGACCATGTCGACGACGCTCGGGATGACCAGCGCGACCGGTACGTCGACCGGGATGGCCATATCCACCTGGGTGTGCTTGGCCAGGATGGTGACTCGCGCCAGATCCGGCGCGCGGACGATCCCGCGGGAGGAGTCTTCGTCGATGTGGTCAAGGCGCGCGTG
This sequence comes from Nocardia sp. NPDC005366, assembly GCF_040606855.1. Taxonomy (NCBI): domain Bacteria; kingdom Bacillati; phylum Actinomycetota; class Actinomycetes; order Mycobacteriales; family Nocardiaceae; genus Nocardia; species Nocardia sp. NPDC005366. The sequence continues at coordinate 149,921 of NZ_JBEXFQ010000005.1, read as the reverse complement.
CGTCAAACTTCCCCCAACTTCGTGTTCTACCTCGTATTTCCGCTGACGCGCGCCCGAGGCGGCGAGGTTGCGAACCCCGGCGGCCTGACAGCAGAATGCTGGTCGAACTGTACGACATGTCGGCTGCGGGCTCTACACTGAGCCGGAAGTTGCAGCACGCAAAAGGGGGATTTCTCGTCCGATGAGTACTGTCCGGTTCCAGCGCCGTGCCCGTCGGGAGATGCCGCGCACCCCCGGTGGCGAGGTCACCCTACAGCCGCCGCCCGAAATCCCGAGGGTGACACCCGGCAACCTGTTGTCGAAGATGATGCCGGTGGTCATGGTGATCGGCATGGTCGGCATGATGGCGCTGATGTTCACCCAGGGCGGCGGTATCGCGTCCAATCCGATGAGCATGATGTTCCCGCTCATGATGGTGTTCTCGATGGTCGGCATGTTCGCAGGCCAGGGTGGGGGTAAGGGCGCGAAGGCGGCCGAGGCCAACGAGGACCGCAAGGATTACCTGCGATACCTGGATCAGGTGCGCAGGGATGTCGACGAAACCGCAAGCCAGCAGCGCGCTTCGGTCGAATGGAGTCATCCCGAACCCGCGCTGATCTGGATGCTCGCAGGCACCAGCCGCATGTGGGAGCGGCGCGCGGGCGACAAGGATTTCTGCCACGCCCGCATCGGCATCGGCGGCCAACGCCTCGCCACCCGGCTCGTCGCGCCGGAAACCGGCCCCGTCGAGGAACTGGAACCGATCGCGGCGGTATCGCTGCGCCGCTTCGTGCGCGCCCATTCGACGGTGCCGGATCTGCCGACGGCCATCGCGGTCAAGGGTTTCGCGACGATCGCCCTCGACGGCGACCGGGTCGAGGCGCGCGACATGACGCGCGCGATGTTGTTGCAGCTGTGCATGTTCCAGGCGCCCGATCAGGTTCTTGTCGCCGTGGTGGCGGGTCCGGACACGGCGCGGGAATGGGAGTGGACCAAATGGCTTCCGCACACCCAGCATCCGGACGCCCAGGACGGCATCGGCACCCAGCGCATGTTCTACGGCTCGATCCGCGAGGCGATGACGAGTCTGCATCCGTTGCTGGCCAACCGCGTCCGCTACTCCCGTAACCAACCGGCCAACGCCAATCTGGTCCATATCGTCATCGTGGTCGACGGCGGCCTGCTGGAGGCCGAAGACGATCAGTTGCGCGAATCCGGGTTCGAGGGCGTCACCATCATCGACCTCTGCGGATACGCGCCCCGGCTCGCGGTCTCGCGCGGTATCAAGATGGTCATCGAGAACGGCGAGTGCATCGGTCGCGGCGCCACCGGTAACCAGGAGCGTTTCGCGCTGATCGACCGGATCAGCAGTCAGCAGGCCCAGCAGGTGGCGCGCAGGCTCGCGCCCTACCGCGCCGCCACCCAGCGCAGCAGCGATGTGGAAACCGATGACAGCGAAGTGATCTCGACCTGGTCGCAGCTGATGAACCTCGGCGATATCGGCACCTTCAACCCCGAACACGCCTGGCGTCCCCGATACGGCAGGGAGCGGCTGCGGGTGCCCTTCGGCATCGGCGCCGACGGCCTGCCCGTCGAACTCGATATCAAGGAGGCCGCCGAAAGCGGTATGGGCCCGCACGGCCTGTGCATCGGCGCGACCGGCTCGGGTAAATCGGAATTCCTGCGCACCCTGGTGCTGAGCCTGCTCGCCACGCATTCACCGGATCAGCTCAATCTCGTCCTCGTCGACTTCAAGGGCGGCGCGACCTTCCTCGGCCTCGACGGGGTGCCGCACGTGGCCGCCGTCATCACCAACCTCGAAGAGGAAGCCGATCTCGTCGACCGTATGCGCGACGCGCTGGCCGGTGAGATGAACCGCCGCCAGGAAGTGCTGCGCCAGGCGGGCAATTTCGCCAACGTCTCCGAATACGAGAAGGCGCGCGCCGCCGGCGCGGATCTGGACCCGTTGCCCGCGCTGTTCGTCGTGCTCGACGAATTCTCCGAACTGCTCACCCAGCATCCGGATTTCGCCGAGTTGTTCGTCATGATCGGTCGCCTCGGCCGGTCCCTGCACGTGCATCTGCTGCTGGCCTCGCAGCGCCTCGAAGAAGGCAAGCTGAAGGGCCTGGAGAGCCACCTGTCCTATCGCATCGGCCTGAAGACGTTCTCCGCCAACGAATCCCGCCAGGTGCTCGGCGTGCCCGACGCCTACAACCTGCCCGGCATCCCCGGTGGCGGTTACCTGAAATCGGATTCCGGTGAGATCCAGCGCTTCCAGGCGTCCTACGTGTCCGGCCCCTATATCGGCGGCGGCTCCCAGCGCGAGGTCACCAGCGCCGGTATCGCCGGCGGCGAAATCGATGTCAAGGCTCGGCCTTTCACCGCCCATCACGTCGATTTCCGTGCCGTCGACCGGATTCCGATGCCGCAGGAACCCGCTCGCGAGCTCGAGGATCAGCATTCCGACGAGGGCGATCAGATCTCCAATCTGAATATGCTCGTCTCCCGCATTCGCGGGCACGGCCGCCCCGCGCACGAGATCTGGCTGCCTCCGCTCGACGAGGCGCCCACCCTGGATCAACTCATCCCGCGTTCGGTTCTCACCGGCGAGTACTCCTCGCCGGCCACCCTGCGCGCCCCCATCGGCCTCGTCGACCGGCCCTACGATCAGCGACGCGATCCGCTCGTAGTGGATCTATCCGGCTCGCGCGGCAATGTCGCGGTGGTCGGCGGCCCGCAATCGGGTAAGTCGACAGCGTTGCGCACCCTGATCATGGCGATGGCGATGACCCACACCGCCGAGCAGGTGCAGTTCTACTGCCTCGATTTCGGCGGCGGCACCCTCGGCAGTCTCGAGGGTCTGCCGCACGTAGGTTCGGTGGCGAGCCGTCTGGACGAGGACAAGGTCCGGCGCACGATCGCCGAGATGCTGACCATCGTCCGCCAGCGCGAGGGTCGTTTCCGCGCTCTCGGCATCGAATCCATGGCCGAATTCCGGCGTCTGCGGTCGGTGGATCCGTCCAGCAGTCCGGCTGCCGCGGGCGCGCACGAGGACCCGTTCGGCGACGTATTCCTCGTGGTGGACGGATTCAGCTCGATCCGTCAGGATTTCGATCCGCTCGAACAGCCGATCATGAATCTCGCGGTGCAGGGTCTGTCCTACGGCGTGCACGTGGTGATCGCGCTGAACCGCTGGGCGGAGGCGCGTCCCGCTCTCAAGGATCAGATCGGCACCCGTATCGAATTGCGCCTCGGTGACCCGATGGATTCCGACCTCGGTCGCAAATTCGCCGCTCTGGTGCCGCAGGGCCGTCCCGGTCGAGGTATGACGCCGGACTGCCTGCATATGCTGACCGGTCTACCGCGCATCGATGGCAGCTCCGATCCGACGAATCTGGGTCAGGCCGTCTCCGAGGCGGTGTCGACCATCGCCAGGCTCACCCCCGGCCGGGCCGCTCCCGCCGCCCGCATGCTGCCCGAGGTACTGCCGCGCGAACAACTGCTCCAGCACGTGGGCAACTGGCCATCGCAGGTCGATCCCGCCGTCAAGACCATGCGAATTCCGCTCGGCATCAATGAATCCGAGCTGGCACCGGTCTTCATCGATTTCAACGAGAGCCCGCATTTCATCATCATCGGCGATACCGAATCCGGGAAGACGACCCTGCTGCGTTCGATCATCGACGGTATCGCCGCGTCGAATACGCCGAATCAGGCACGGATCATTCTCGGCGACTACCGGCGTTCCATGCTCGGACTCGTGCCCGACGGCTATCTCGCGGGGTACGGATCGACCGCGCCGCAGTTCACCCAGAATATGGCCGACCTCGCCGCCTACGTCAGCCAACGCACTCCCGGTGCCGATGTGACACCGCAGCAATTGCGCGATCGATCCTGGTGGAGCGGTCCCGAGCTCTACGTCATCATCGATGACTACGACCTGGTCGCCACCTCGATGGGCAACCCGACCTCGGTTCTGGTCGAACACCTTCCGCACGCACGCGACCTCGGCTTCCACCTGATCATCGCGCGGCGTTCGGGCGGCGCGGCCAGGGCCATGTACGAGGCGACCCTGGCGCGTATGAAGGATCTCGGTTCCGCGGGTCTGATCATGAGCTGCAACAAGGACGAGGGTGTGCTGATGGGCACCGTGCGCCCGAGCCCGCTGCCGCCGGGCCGCGGCCACTACATCACCCGCAACGCGCAGGAGCTGATCCAGTTGGCCTGGATGCCGGCGGCGGAGTGATGTCCACCATCGAACTGGTCCTGACCGATACCCGGGTCTGGGCCGTCGGTCCCGTCACCCACTGGGAGGCGCCGCCCTCGGTTGTGCTGGGCAGCAACGGAAATCTGGTGGTGGGGGAGTCGCTCACCCCGCCGACCCAGGTCAGTTCCGCCGTTCAGTTCATCCCGGCCGATCGGATCGCGTTACTGCCCCTGGTACCCACGGTCGTCGAAGCGATGGCCGCCGTCGTCGACGCCGTCTTCGAGAACCTCGGGGTCGCCTCGCCCGCCGAACGTGTCACAGTGGTCTGCCCGACCGAATGGGGCGGGCGCAGAAGGTCGGTGGTCGATTCCGCCGTCCGCCGCTTCGCCGCCGATGTGGTGTTCGAGGAGATGGCGATTCGTTCGGTGACCACCGACGCATCCGCCGCGCGCGCCAGGCGCACCGTGGTGCTGGAATTCGGCCCGATCACCACTACCGCGACCTCGGTGGTGCCGGGGCCGCAGGGCATCCAGCTCGAGTCCTGCGAATTCGAACCGGATCTCGCAGGCGCGGATCTCGGTGTCGATCCACGCGCGGCGGACACCCTCTCGTCACTGCTCGGCACGCTGCTCGACGGCCGCCCGGTGGATATCGTTCAGGTAGTGGGAATTTCGACTCGGGCCGGGTTGGACGAGATCCGCTCGTCGGTGCGGCAGCTGTGCGGAGACGACACCGACGTGCGTCCGATCTCCGGGCCGGACCTGGTGCGCGGCGAGAAGCCGCAACCCGAACCCGAATACCGTCCGGCGCCAACGCTGCCCTCGAACGAATGGTTGCAGCCGCTGCGCGAACGCGCCGCCGCGCAGCGAGACCCCGGCCAGCGCAGGACGATGTATATCCTCGCCGGTGTCGGTGCTGTCATCGTGCTCGCCGCCGCGGCGGTCGGCGCGGTGGTCGCCGTCGGCGGTTCCGACGATGGGGCCGCGGTAGCGCTCCCGCCCACCACCGTCCCGGCGACAGTCACTCCGCCGTCGACGACCCGGGCCGTCGTGCCAGACGGCCTTCCAGGCCCCGCACCAGAAGTACTCGGACGCATACGTTTTCAAGTTCCGGAAGGCTGGAAGGCGACATCCGCGACCGGCAATTCCCGCGTCGACCTCGCACCGGTCGACGGCACCAGACTGCGGATCACCGTCACCCAGATCTCGGTCGCCCCAAGCGCCGGATACGAGCAGATCGCCACCGAGCTGTCCGAGCAGATGAAACAGAAGCCGACGATCAGCGACCTGCGGCGCGATGTGGTCTTCGGTGGTCGTTCGATGCTGGCCTATACCGAACGTCCCGAAGGCGGGTCCACCGTCAACTGGCATGTGCTGGTCGAGCATGGCACCCAGGTGAGTATCGGGTGCCAGTATCTCGGCAACGGCTGGGACGCTGTGGCGACGATCTGCGATAAATTCGCCGCGTCGGTGCACATCACCCCGTAGTCGGCAGCGCACCCCATCGGTCCCCCAAAAGGCTCGTGCCCCCGACGAAATCGTCGGGGGCACGAGCGGTTTCGAGTCGAAACTCAGAAGAGACCCGCGAGCGCGGAGTCGGTGCTCTGCAGCTCCGAGTTGCCGGTGCTGACAAGCTGGGCGGCACCGGTCAGGGTGTCGTTCAGCTGCTGGACGTGAGTCTGCCAGGTGCGCTGCAGTTCGCTGAACGCATCGTTGGCGGCACCGGCGCCGTAGGTGGCCACGTACTCTTCGACCTTCTTGTGGAAGGCGTCGAGTTCCTGACCGATGCCCTCGGCGCGCTTGATGATCTGCTGCGCTCCGGACTCGACACCCGAGAAATTAGCGGAGATGGGCTTGCTCATGATTCGGACTCCTTACGAGTGGTTCGGATTTAGACCGGCGGCAGGTCGAGGCTGGACATCTGGGCGTTCACCTTCGAGGAGAAGGAGTCGTCCTGATCCTGGAACGAGCCGCTCATCTTGACGAGCTTCTCGGAGGTCTCCATCAGCTTGTCGTTCATTTTGTCGGCCTGGAAGTAGTAGCGCTCCATGAACGCGTTGAAGGCATCGCGGGCCTGACCCTGCCAATTGGCGCCGTTGGTGACGTTGTCTTCGTCGGCCTTGAGCGTCCTGATGGCGATCATCAGGTTGTTGTGCTGCTCCTGGAACTCCTTGGCCTTTTGCGCGATGACTGTACTATCGGCCTTCACATTGTCCGCCATTGCGGCTTCCTCCTCCTGCTCATGGTCGGTGCCCGAAGTCAGAGCTGACCCTGTTCATATGGTTGGACGCGCCCTATGCCGGATCGGTTCCATCGAGTTCTGAGAATCTGCTGGAACCCTCGCGGCGCGAAGCCTGCGCGTAGTCGACCGGCTGCACCGACGGGGAGGGTAAGGATGAGTTCCCCCCGAACGTCTCGACCGCGGTGCCGTTGCGACGGTCGCGCCAGCGCTATCGCTCCCCTCCTTCCCCCTGCTCGCTACCACCTGAACTGGCGAGTGGGCTGGCTGGGCATCACCCTACCGAATGGTGTCGTGTCGCGCTACCAGCTATTCACCCGGCGACAACGGTCGTCAGCAGGTCAAACCCATCGGCGATGCCGCGCAAGCGCATCCGTGAGCGCTAGCCCGTGACGACCTCGGCGATGACAGGAACCAGTTCGTCGATCAACACCCCGGTCGATTGATCGGTCCACACCTGGAACGCCTGGATGGTCGAGAGTTTGTCGACCACAACGATTTTCGCCGAACTGTTCGCGATACCTGTGGGCAATCCTCGGAAGCCGCCGTTGCCGGCGGCCTTGTCCGTGCGCAGCACGATGACTATCTCGGAATCGATATCCGAGGAATTTCCATTGGGCGACAGTGGGCGCGGCGACTTCTCGTCACCGACGGCCTTGTACTTGGTGCTGTAGCGAAAGCCGATATTGTGGAGGAATTCGGCTTGCGAGCTGGGAGTCAGAACTGCGGTTAGTGTTCCATTTCCGAAATTCAGTGCGGTGATGGTTTTTCCGTCGAACTGCGGATGAGCTTCACGAACATCGGCCAGTTGAGTGCCGCCGGATTTCGATGTATCGGAATTTCGGGTGACGAACAGGAAGGTGCCCGTGGCGACGGCCACCGCGAGGACGAGGGCGAGTACCACCGGCACCAGTAGTCCGCGCGCTCGCGATCGGCTTCCACGGCGGACCGTGGCCACCAGACTCTGGTCAGTGGGTTCCGCCTGACTGTGTTGCGTGATAGGCGCGCCGGATTCGGTCGGATGCCGCACGAGCTGCGAACGCGGATCCGTATTCGGTGGGAGGAAGGGTGTTCCGGCGTCGGTGACCGGTGGGGTATACCAATTCTGTGGATCGGTGGCCGGATACGAGACGGGAGCCCGGAGATGTTGTGCGGCACCGTATAACGCCGCTTCGGCGTCCTGGACGAATTCACGGCAGGTGGGGTAGCGGTCTGCGGGATCCTTGGCCATCACCTTCTCGATCACCTTGTCGAGAGCTGCGGGGAGGCCGGGCCTAACCGCGCTGAGCTTCGGCGGTGGTTCGTGCAGGTGCCCCATCATGACCACGGCGGGTAACGTCGACGGGTACGGATTCTGGCCGGTGAGCAGTCGGAAGAACGCGCAGCCGAGGCTATAGATATCGGAGCGCGGGTCGAGGCTGGAACCGACCAGTTGTTCGGGCGGCGCGTAGGCGACCGTTGCCATGAAATTGCCCGTCGCCGTGAGATCTTGACCGTCGTCCGACGATTTGGCGACACCGAAATCGGTCAGCAGCACGCGCTCCTCATCGGCTCCGTCGGGAGCAGAGATCAGGAAGTTGGCTGGTTTCACATCTCGATGCAGAAGCCCACGCCGATGCGCGTAGTCGAGCCCTTTGCCGACCTCGGAGACGATGCGCAACGCGCGTTCTGGGGGCATCGCCGCAGGCCCTCTCCTGGCCTCCTCCGCGGCGTCGGTGCCGTCGACGTACTGCATGGCTATCCAGAGTTGGCCGTCCTCCTCGCCGCGGTTGTAGACCGCGACGATATTCGGATGGTCGAGTCCGGAGGCGAGATTGGCCTCTCGCTCGAAACGAGCACGGAACTCGGGGTCGGTCGACAGGTCGGAACTGAGCACTTTCAGCGCGTCACGGCGCGGGAGAATCGGATTCTGCGCCAGGTATACCGTGCCCATCCCGCCGCTACCCAAAGTCTGCAGCACCCGGTATCCGCCTACGATCGCGCCGGGCCGCAACGCCATTCGGTCCTCCTCAACGATGTCGAATGCCCGGCATACGAGCCTTCGGGGAGAATCTAGCAAGCCGTCGCTGAGTATTCGACCGCGTAGCGCCGTCCACGCTCCCGTGCTTCGCGTTCGGTCCGTGTGGCGGCGCCACACGATCAGCCGATCGCACTATGCCGCTCATCCGCTTGTCAAAAGGGCGTATTGAGCCGACATTTTCTGATGCAGGTCCGGCAACTGTTTACTCCGAGACTGCACGATGTATCGGTCGACACGCATCATGCACAGATTGCCGACGAGAGTCTGGTTGTCGCCGGAACCGATGTATTCCGCCATACATTCGGTGTTGTCGGTGAGACCGGCGGGGGCATCGACAATCTTGGTGTTCGATTCGAGATCCTTGGACAGCCGCCACTCCTGCCACAGCGCATCAGCGCCCTTCGCGGACCTGCTGCGGAAGACCACGGCGTCGCCGAACGACACGAGATCGATCTCGCTCTTCTCCAACAGCGACAAAGTGTTCTCGGAACTCTGCCGCAACAGCGACAGTGCGCCACGGCCGCCATACAGGCCGTCCGGTTCGGGCCGGAACGGCGATTCGGGATCGCTCGGCAGCGTGCGCCCTAGTAGTCCGGGCGGGTCGAGTGGTATCCGCGAGAGCTCACCCGCTGGTGTCGGCTGGAACTTGTCCAGCAGTGGAATCTGAACGTCGAGCATGCGCTCGACCTGATCTGTGAGCGCGGGCAGGTCGGGGCCGGAGATGTCGTCGACGACCTTGATGAAGATGACGTATCGGTCGTGCACGGTCCAGGATCCGATGGATCCGATGCCCGGCCGCCAGTGCGCGGCGCTATCGGGGTGACGAGTCAGTGTCACCGGTTCGTTGTCGCGGTTGTAGGTGGAATCGTCGTGCTCGAGTGTGGGACCGACCGATTTCGCGGTGGCGGCGTCGGGAAACATGAGGACCGCGATATCGAGTGTGCGCCGAGGGGCCTCGATATCGCCGCCCGTAGACCACGCGTTGACCCATCCGGCGACCAGATCGGCGGCGACGTCATCGAAGGTGTCATTGATAACCAGGTTGCCCAGCGTCTTCCGGTTCAGCACGATATGAGGACGGACGAACCACGCGTCCTCGACATAGGCGGGATCGGCCTCGAAGGGGAGCGCGACGAAATCGCCGAGTCGCTGGGATTCCCGCGCGCGGGCCTGTTTTTCGCTTCTGGCGTTGCCGACGGTACGCGGTCGGCTCTGATAGTTGCCGACGTCGAGCCGCGACATATCCGGCTGGACCCGAACCGGGGTGCCGGATATCTCCGAACCACAGGCCGCGATGCCGATGGCCATAGCTACTGCGGTGGACAACGCGCAGCCGATGCGAATCGGTCGCGATCTCATCGTGCCGACTCCCGTCACTTGAATGCCAGCAGCTTGTACTGGGCTGCGGCCTTTTGACGCATTTCCTGGACGTTCGTGCCGGTGATCCGGGCGACGAACCTGTCATAGGGGATAAAGCATGTCGGGGGGTACCGACTCGAATTCACCTTCTTGTCCTTGGTTTCGAAGCATTCGACAGTGGGCAGGCCGGGCGGGCTCTCCACCTGCTGCCAGCCACGGGAGTTCTGAGCGATCATGGCTGCCATCAGGCGTGCTCCGCCCGCGCTGTCCCGTGCGCGGTATACCTGCGCACCCGAATACGAGACGAGGTCGACGCCGGCGTCTTCGAACGCGATCTTCGAGGACGCCGGACTGGTTTCGTAGTGCAGTGCCGCTCGCCCCGGCAGCACCGTCGACTGGTCGTAGCCTTTCGCCTTCTGACTGTCTTCCAAAGGGAGAGTCCGGCTGAGTAGGCCGTCTACGTCGATCGGCAGAGACCCGAATTGATCCACCGGCGTGGGGGTGTAGCTCTTCAGCGCCTCGACCTGGTTGCCGAGGACCGCGTGCACCGTTTCGATCAGAGGCGCCGGCTCGGCGGGCTCGCTGACCGGATCGTCCATATGTACATAGAGCACCAGAGATTCGTGCACGAGCCACGCGTCGACGTATTTCTTGGTCGGCGACCATTTGGCACGCGCCTGGGGGAAGCCGGTGATCGACACGGACTCACCAGGCAGGTTCTGGGCCTGCCGTTCGGCAAGTCTCCGCCCTGCGGTCTCGGCCGCGCTCGCGTCGGTGAACCGCAGGGTTTGCACGGTGAGCATGCGCCCGAGGAACGGTTGTTTGCGCCGTTCGGCACTGGTGGTCCACCCAGTGATGAACCCCTGGGTGAGTTCGGTGAATTCGGCGGCGTTCATGGAATAGAGGGCGGGCAGCGAGTCCGGCACGACTCGTCGTTCGGGGCTGGAGTACCGCTGGAACGAGAACTTGTCGTCCGACTCGAGGATCAGCGGCGTCGCGCCGCCGATTCTGACGGCTTCCAGCAGCGGTCCATACTTCGGCGCCCGCAACTCCTGCCGTTCGCGTGGAACCGCCTGGTAGTTGCCGGAGTCCAGTTTCGAGAGGTCGACGGCCGGTGTCGGCGACTGCGCGTCACCGCAGCCTGTTGTCGCAGTGACAGCGGCGGTGACAAGGCTGAGTAGCAGGCTGTATCGGACTCGCACGGCTACCTCACTCACTCTTGGCCAGGATCGCATATTGAGCAGCCGCACGCTGATACAGAGGGTGGTCGATCCGGCTGGTCATCGGCGACTTGGACATCACCACGGCGACGTATCGTCCGTAGACCACAGCGCAGAGCCCATCGAATGACCGCACGAGATCCGCTGAATCGAGGCGTAGACAACGAACATCGGGTAACCCCGGTGGTGGATCCAGCACCTCGTCGTTCTTTCCGGCGATGACCAGCGCCGACTGGAGGCGGAACGCGGCAGGCAGATCCCGCGTGCGGTAGACGATTCCGCCGCGTCGGCCGACCAGATCAACGCCGCTTTCCTCGAAGGCCTTCTTCACCTCGACCGGGTTGCGCTCGAAATGCAATTCGCCTGCGGGGGAGTGGGCCCCGAAGTCCTGGTCGAACACGAACGGGTCGCTGTAATCCGGTGCTTTGGGCAGGGCGCGTCGCATGATGCCGTCGGGATCGAGCGGAATATCGAGAATATCGTCCCATGGGGTGGGTTTCAGCTGATCGAGCAGTGTGAACTGGCGGTCGATGGTTGCCTCGATGACGCGCGCGAGGGCACTCTGATCGGGCTGTGGCACACCCGCGTTCGTGATGACGACGAACGGCCCTCGGGCGATGAAGGACACGGCGGTGACATCGTCGGCTGAGGATGCTCGTGCGGCAGGATTGCCCGCGATCGGGATCGCATGCCTGCCAGCCTCCTCGTAGGTGATGCGCTCGAAATCCTCTGCGGCCTTCGTCGCGACCGCGTCGGTCGAGTAGCGCAAGACGGAGACGATCAACTTCTTCCTGCTCCGCAGGTTGTCGTTGATTCGGGAGACATACACTCCGGCCAGCAAATTGTTGTCGACCGTAGCGGGTCGGTACTTGTCTGGAAGCAGTTCGTAGGTGAACGGAGCCTCGGGGTGGGAGAAGAAACGAACATTTCCCGCCACCGACAGCTCTTTGTCGATATCCGCGGGATGTACGAGATATCCGAGCATTCGCCTCGATTCGATCAAATACAGATCGGCAGGCGTACTGAGATCAGGTTCGAATTCCAACGGTTCCGGCGTATACCCCCCGGTCTTCAATGTCGCGACGTCGACCGGTGTCAGTCCAGGTCGCGGGCTTCCGGCGATACTCGCCGAACAACCGGCGGTCACCACGATCGTGGCGGCGAGCAGTGCTCCAGCCCCGACTGAAAATTTCATGTCCCCCCCGTTCGGGCGCGGTCGGTCAGCGTCGCGTCTGGCGAAGCCACCTCGGGCGCTCACTCGGCGCCCTTCCGCTCCCCCCTCCGTTTCCGTACTTCCCGGCGGATCCTACTGCACCGACAGGTCGCACGCCCGCGCCTGGTTCTCAGAGACTATTGGCCAGCAATGCGTACTGCGCCGCCACCTTCTGACGAACGTCCGGCTCCTTATCGCTGGTCACCAACCCGACATACCGTTTGTACGGGACATAGCAGCGGTACTTGAAGTTGCGTTCCAGATCCCCTTGGCTGTTGAGCTGCAGGCATTTGGCGCCGGGCACGTCGGTGGGTGCGGTGATGGGGTCGAAATCGTCGCCGATGGCGCTGATGAGGCCGTCGATGAGTTCTCGGGCCGCGTCGAGATCGCGAACTCGGATGACCGTGCCCGCGTCGACTATCGCGATTTTCTCGACTCCGGTGTCCTGCAACAATTTCTGGATGACGGATTCGTCGTCGGCGGAGTGGATTCCGTGGTTCGGGCCGTAGACGGCGAAGGAGTCGGCGTCGGGGGAGCGGCCCTTGCGGTCGGCGACGGCGACGCGGGCGAGCATTCCTTCCGGGTCGACTTTCAGGGTGTCGAGCTGGTCGACCGGTGTCGGGCGGAAGGTGTCGAGGGCGGGTACCTGCGCGGCGAGGGTGCGGTCGACCCAGTTGAGCAGGTCGGTGCTGTCGGCGCGGGGACGCTGGATGTACAGCGAGATCACGAATTCCCTGTGCGCGTGGAACGCTCCGACATCCGCTACGCCCGGTCGCCAATGCACGTACGCGTCCGGGTATTTGGTCGAGGGCAGTTTGCGATTGTCGGGGGAGACGCTGAGGTCGGCGTCCTCGAGTTCGCGCGCTGCCAGTTTGGCGGAGGCCTCGTCGGGGAAGCGGAGTACAGCGGTGGTCACGATGGTGGCGTCCGCCGGTGGGTGGGTCTCGCCCACCAGGTCGGGTTTGTCGGCGCCGAGCGCGACGAAGCCGGTGACGTATTTGCGGTTGCTGAGCACCGGCGCCGATTCGTCGGCGAGAAAGTCGAGTGCTTCGGCGGCGTCGGCGAGCACCGTGCTGCCGCGGCCGAATTTCAGTGACGAGTCGATCTGGACGGTCGGCACGACGGCGTCGGCCATCCGCATGCCCTCCAGCAGTGGGCCCTTGCCCGAGGAGTCCTGGTCGTAGTCGTGGGCGTCGACCGGGTAGGTGCCGACTTCCAGTTTCCGCACGTCCAATTCCCCGGGAACGGCGGTTCCGGATATGCCGCCGCACGCGCTCAGCACCCCCGTCACCAGCACGCATGTCGCCGCCAGTGCGATGCGCGAAGTCCGAACCATGACAGGCCCCTCGTTCCTCCCGTATATGCCCTCGAAGTTACCGGACCGATGCCGGGGAGAGCGACCGATACCGCCCGATCGCGATCTGCCCGGGCGTGCCGTGGCCGATCGCGACCAACGCGTACTTCACCGCCGGGAGCGCACTACCCTGGTTGGTATGGCGACGACCCCGGCCCGCGTTCGAGGCGGATTCCGTTGAAGGATCGGCAGGTCGAAGTCGTCGTCGGAAATCACGCGGTCGCCCGGGTCGCGGGCGCGGTGGTGCTGGTCGCGCATCGGGGCAGCGAGGAGCTCACCCCGGAATCGCCCACCGCCCTCGCCGTGGAATCGCTGGCCGGACTGGTGCGTGATGCCGTCGAGCAGCAGCCGGAAGGTCCGGGCGCGATCGTGGCGCGTCAGGCGACGCGCTGGTTGATGAAGTACGCGGAGCAGATAAGCCCGGGGGTGCCGATCGATTTCGGCATCCTGTCCTCGGCCGAGGGCGGCGGGATGGCGATCTTCTTGCACGGCGCGGTGACGGCGGTGCTCGAGGATTCCGGTCGCACCGAGCGGTTCCGCGGCAGCGATGCGGCTTTCACCGTCGATCGGGTCGCCTCGATTCCGTCCCGCGCGGTCGCGTTGTTCATCGATGACGCCGATGGCCGTATCCCCGAGTTGCCCGCGGGCCGGGGGATCGGCTGGCTGGTCGAGGGCATCGCGCAGGCGGGGGGCGCGATCGTGTGGTCGGACGGAAGTCGTTCCGGCGGTGGCGAGCACGTCGGGGCGGGCGCGGGTGCGCGACATCCGAGGACGCCGTTGCCGACCGCGCGGATTGATCCCGAACCTCGTCGGCAGCCGCGACCGGAACCGACTCCGGAGCCCACGCCGCATATCACCGCTACCCAGGCGGCGACGTCGATGCTGGATTCGGTGGCCGACCAGCCCGATCCGCATCAGGCGCTGACCCAGCTCGGCGGAACCAATCCGGCGCCACGTCCCGACCCGGATCTGCAGCGCCGTCTGGAGGCGACGGCGAAGGCGACCGCGCTCACCGTCAAAGTGCTGGGATTCAAGTGCGCGCGAGCCCATCCCAGCGATCCCCGTTCCGCGTTCTGCACCGTCTGCGGAATGCCGGTCGACCAGACGCAGCATTTGATCGAGGTGGTCCGACCGCCGCTCGGCATGCTCGTCCTCGATGACGGCATGACCTACATGCTGGCCGCGGACGCGGTGATCGGGCGCGATCCCGAGCATTCCGATGCCGCGCAGCGCGGATTGATCCCTCTGAAAGTGGACGACTCCTCGGGCGGGATGTCACGGGCGCATGCCGAGATCCACCTGGTGAATTGGGATGTGACCGTGGTGGATCGGGGGTCGACCAACGGCACCCGCACCCGACTGCCCGGCTACCGCGACTGGGTCAGGCTCACCCCGAACCAGCCGATGATCCTGGTCCAGGGCACCGAGGTGATGATCGGCAACCGGGTGCTGCGTTACGAGCCCGCCGCGCCCCCGCCGTTCGGCGGCTGACGGGGCCGGTCCTCGGACTACGAATACCTCGATATGCAGGTGTTCTCGCCGTTGAGGACGCCCGCGCGGAAGGCGTCGACGCGGGCGAAACCGCTCGGCACGGTCTTGCCCTGGACGTCGCTGGCCGCCAAACCGTCGGTGAGCAGGCCGGACACCGCCTCGTCGAGGTCACCCGCCGCGAGTGTGATGTCGCCGTCCGCACGTGTGCGATCGGGGTTGGCCAGCTTGCCGGTGACGACGCCTGCCAGGCATGCGGCGCGGAGTCCGGCCTTGGCGCCGACCAGCGATTGGCCGTGTCCGAGTTGCACCGCCAGGGTGTAGCGCGCGATGAACACCACGTAGCCGTTGTAGTCGCCGGTCACTTTCAGCGGCAACGGATTGTCGGCTTCCTCGGTATCGGCGGTCCCGCGCTCGGCCAAGGCGGGAATATCGGTGGCGATGGTGTTGCTCATCGGGCAATAGGACACCGGCTCGGTCGTGACACCGTCGCGGCAGTCGATCTTCGCGCCACTGTAATCGTAGGTCGGGGTGTTCTTCACCGGGAGAATCGCGGCGAGCGCCTTGCTGAGCTCGATCAAAGTGGTCTTGTCGATCGGATACTCGCCGCGGTTGTAGTCGCCGTTGAACGACTGGGGGAGATTGCCGCGCCGCGAATTGATCTCGTCGATGTCGATGCCTCTACAGGCCTCGGCGCCGTCGGTGAAACCGATCTGCACGGCGGTGACCCGCTCGAAGGCCGAGCCGTGCACGCTTTCCGGATCGTCGGGGTCGGAGTCACGGATGGCCACGGTCGCGGCCAGCACCGAGTTCAGGCCATCGGAGGTGTTGATGGTGAAATGCTGAGATTTGCCCTCGGCGGTGTGACGCATGAACGCGCCCGCGAAGCAGTCGGCCTGCTGTTCCTTGACGATCACCGGATCCTTGGAGTCGACGATTTTGGCCATGTTCTGGATCGCGTGGCCGTACTCGTGGGCGAGCACCATGACCACGGCCATTTTGCCGAAGGTCTCCTCCATACTCGGCAACAGCACTTCGCGGTCCCACCCGATGGAATTGTCGAGTCGGCAGTAGGCGGCGTTGACCAGGTGGTAGGTGGTCTCCTTGCAGAACTCCTTGGCCTGACTGCGCGGCGCCTTGGCGTTCCACGACAGCAGTCGGTCCACCGGAACGAATTCGCCGTCGAAGTATTTGGGGTATTCGGCGCGCCAGAACGTCTGGATATCGTCGACGGCGTTGAGGGCGAGGGTGTCCGCGGCCCCGCCGTCGCCGTTGGCCGCGGTGAGAGTGGTGTCGGGAACATTCGCCCGCGGGCCGCTGGGGCCGCTCGTCGTCGGCAGTCCGGCCACCTTGAACGGATCGTCGTAGACCGAAACCGCGCGTCCGGCCACGAGATGTGTGCAGCCCGCCAGCAGCACTGTCGCGCAGAGCAGTGCTGTCATGACCGCGTTCGCCAGGAGTTTCGGCAAGGCTCCCCCTAAGTCGGCCGGTGTAACGTTCGCGTCGGGCGCCGGATCGGGACGAAAAGGCGCGTCGGGGGCACCGCCGATGTCCGGGTGATGGCATAGTATCCGCTGCATGTCTTCACCGGGGGCGCAGACCATCACCGTGCGCCATGATGGAACCGAACGGGTCTTCGATTCGAGTCAGAAGATCACCATGGGCCGCGCACCAGAGGTCACCTTGTTCGTGGACAGTCCACTGGTTTCGCGGGTGCACGCGACTCTCGCCTGGCAGGGGAGCGGCTGGGTTCTCACCGATAACGGCAGTACCAACGGCGTGTTCGTCGACGCGAGGCGGTTGAGTCAGCCGGTATCGGTCGATCGCCCGACCCAGGTTCGGCTCGGCGACGCGATCAGCGGCCCGCTGCTGCATCTGCTGCCTTCGGCGCCGCCAGTTCATCAGCAGCGCCCGATGACGCCTCCCGTCTCGCAGCCGCAGCAGGCGCAGCGGCCGAATTATCAGCATCCGAACCGGCCCGGTACCGGCCAGCCCCAACGCCAGGCGCAGCAGCCTCCGGTGCCGCCGCAGTCGGCGTCGCAGCCACCGATACCGCAGCAGTCCCCGCCCCAGCCGCCCCAGTCCGCGGCGCAGCCGCCGGTTCCCCCGCAGCCGAATTTCAATATGACGACCAAGGCGGACACCTCGGCGCTGCCGCCGTTACGTGCCAGGCCGTCGACCTCGCCGATCGCGCGCGCCGATCGCCTGCCGCCCGGTGGGCTCGCCATCGGCCGCACCACCGACAACCAGATCGTCGTCAACGATCCGCTCGCGTCGCGTAAACACGCCAGGCTGGTCGCCGCCCCGGAGGGGCTGACCATCGAGGACCTCGGGTCCGCCAACGGCACCTTCGTCAACGGCACCCGCCAGCAGCGCACCGTGTTGCGCGAGCGCGACATCGTCACGATCGGCAATGTCGACTTCGTCGTCCAGCAGGGCGCGCTGGCGCATCGGCAGAAGCCCGTCGCCGAGCAGGGTCTGAATGTGCACGGTGTCGGATTCACCGTCGAGAACAACAAACAACTGCTCGTCGACGTGAATATGCAGGCCGGGCGCGGCACCCTGACCGCGCTGATCGGACCGTCCGGCGCGGGCAAGTCGACACTGTCGAAACTCATCGCGGGCAGCACCCAGCCCTCCGGTGGCGTGGTGAGTTTCGAGGGTCGCAACCTGCACGCCGAATACGAGGCCCTGCGTTCCCGGATCGGCATGGTCCCGCAGGACGATGTGCTGCATCGCCAACTCACCGTCCGTCAGGCCCTCGGCTACGCCGCGGAACTACGGCTGCCGCCCGACAACAGCAAGGCCGATCGCCAGAAGGTGATCGACGGTGTGCTGAAGGAACTGTCGCTCACCGAACACGCCGACACCAGGGTCGACCGACTCTCGGGCGGTCAGCGTAAACGCGCGTCGGTAGCGCTCGAACTGCTCACCGGCCCTTCGCTGTTGATTCTGGACGAGCCGACCTCGGGCCTCGACCCGGCGCTGGACCGTCAGGTCATGGTGATGCTGCGCGAACTGGCCGACGCGGGTCGCGTCGTCATCGTGGTGACGCATTCGGTCGCCTGCCTCGATATGTGCGATCAGGTCCTGCTGCTCGCACCGGGCGGCAAGACCGCGTTCTGCGGCCATCCCGCCGGTGTCGGTGGAGCGCTCGGCACCAGCGACTGGGCCGAGATCTTCGCGAATGTGGCGGCCAATCCGGACCAGGCGTTCGCCGCCTATCGGTCCCGTCAGGCATTCACTCCACCGCCGCCTCCCCCCGCGCCCGCCCGAGCGGGGGCAGCGGGCCGTCCGCCGCGCGCCAGCGGTTTCAAACAGTTCTCCACGCTGATGCGCCGACAGGTGCGCCTGATCTTCGCCGATCGGGGGTATCTGACCTTCCTCCTGGTGTTGCCGTTCATTCTCGGCGTGCTTTCGCTGGTTGTTCCCGGCAAGAACGGGTTCACCGCCGGCGGATTGGTCCAGGATCCGGTCAGCGGCGCCATTACCCCCTCCGGTGGCGCCGAGGCCCAGCAACTACTGGTCGTGCTGATACTCGGGGCCTGTTTCATGGGAGCCACTCTCACGGTGCGAGACCTGGTCGGCGAGCGCACCATCTTCTATCGGGAGCGTGCGGTCGGGCTGTTGCCTTCCGCGTACCTGCTGGCCAAGATCGCCATCTTCAGCGTGACGGCCTTCCTACAGGCCGCCGTGCTCGTCGTGATCACGCTGATCGGCAAGAAACCGCCGGGCGCCGGATCGGTGATTCCCTCCGGCAGCGTCGAGCTGTATGTCGATATCGCGCTGACCGCGGTCTGCTGTGTGGTCTTCGGTCTGCTGCTGTCGAGTCTGGCGAAGTCCAGCGAACAGGTCATGCCGATGCTCGTGGTGATGATCATGGTCCAGTTGGTCATGGCGGGCGGACTGATCCCGGTGACCGACCGGCCGGGGCTGGAACAGGCTTCCTGGCTGTTCCCCTCCCGATGGGGTTACGCGGCAGGTGCGTCGACGGTGAACATCAGGGAAATCTTCCTCAACGCGCAACCGGACGGGCTGTGGGATCACACGGCGGGAACCTGGATCCTCGATATCTCGTTGCTGGTGGTGATCACCGTGATACTTGCCGTATTCACCTGGAGCAGGCTGCGATTGAAGAAGTCGACGACGTGAGTGGATTCGATCGGTTCGGCGATGTCGCGATGGCGGGGATCGCGAGCACGACGTTCACGTACCAGGCACACTTATGCCTGTGACGGTGCGAGTAGGGGCAGTGCATCTCGGCTGGGATGTGGTGTCGGTGGCTGCGGGCGGTGCGGGGACACCGATCCGCCCTGTTCAGGTGGAAGGGACGTATACGCCGCCCGCCTATCTGCTGGCCGACTCTTCCGGTCGGTTGCATACCGCCGGTGTGGAGCGGCAACGGCCGGATCTGGGGATGGCCATCGCCGATGTGCGTGACATTCTCGGGCATCCGCAGATCGTGGTCGCGGGCGCGACATGGCCTGCGGAACTGGTGTTTCGCGCGCGGATGTACAACCCGCTCGCGGCCATCGGCCAATACCTGCGCGGCAAGCCCGACGTGGTGGCGCTGCCGTACCCGGACGGCTGGCCGGACGAGAGGATCGACATCTACGCCGAGTTGGTGGAACAACTCGATGTGGCGGTCGAGCCACTGCCGGAAAGTGTGGCGCTGTCGGGTTACGTGCGGGCGCTGGGGTTGGTCCGCGCGCCCGACGATCGCAATCCCAGGGGGGTGGGCGCCACCGGCGTGTACTCCGACGGCCGCACCATGCTCGTCGTCGCGGTGCACGGGGACGACGAGCAGCCGACCGAATCGGTGGACGTCCCGGTCACCGCCGAAGCCATGCGCGACGCGCGCTCGGCCGACAACGTGGTGATCGAGGTGATGGCCGCGGCCCGCGCGATCGGCGCGGACACCTCGACGGTGCTGCTCTGCGGCAATGTGTGCTTCAACGACGCGCTGCGGCTCGCGTTCCAGAACCACCTCGGACACCGATTGCAGGTGGCCGACCATCCCATGCACGCCCTGGTACTCGGGGCCACTCATCTGCTGGTGACCGATGCCGAATCGGCCGCGCCGGAGCCGGGGCATACCGATCCGCCGTCCGCGCGCCACGACGCACCGCCGCCGATGGTGGCGCGCCAGCAGGCCGAGGCCGCGCGGCAGCAGGCGATGCCCGCGCAGCGACCGGTCGAGCCCCCGCAGCGGGCGACCGAACCACGTACACCGCCCGCGGTCGTCTACGGTCCCGGATATCCGACGGTGCCGCCCGAGCCCGCGCCGAGCGAGGAACCGACGACCAGGGTCACCCGTGAGGATTTGTCACGCGGTCTTCCGCCCGATCTCGCCGAACTCGGCAGTCGTTTCACACGGCCGCCGGATGCTCCCGACGAGCAGCGGACCACGCCGCCGTCCGAACCCCGATCGCCCTATCCGACACCGGAGCAGGCTCGTCTCGAGCAGTGGCAGGCCCGCCCGCCCGCCGGTGATGAGGACGACGAGTCCGGCGCCCGCAAGGGCAAGCGGTGGAACAAGATCAGGGACAATCTCTTCGGCGCTCACGCCGTAGTCGGCGCGGTGGTGCTGGCGGTGGTCGCGTTCCCGCAGCATCGGGACGATGTCGAACTGGCGAATTCGTCCGATCCGCTCGCGTGCGCGACGACTCCGTACGTGGGCGCGGAGCCCGGTTCGGGCGTAGCGCGGGCTCGTGACGCCGATTCCGAATGCGCCCAACCGAGCGTGGACAACCTGCGGTTCGTGGTCCCCGGCAGGCCGGGCGCGAGCGATCCCGGGCCACCGGTCGAGATCTGAGGCGATTCTTCGGGAGCCATACCTTCCTGGTATCGTGGCTCGTCGGCGTGCGGCATCACCGAGGCCCGGGTCTCCACCGGCCGCCGGGAACAGCCTCGATCGCGCGCCGTGGCCGGCAACACCGACTACAGACAGGGAAGCACTGTGCCTACGTACAGCCCCAAGGCGGGTGACGTGACCCGTCAGTGGTACGTCATCGACGCCACTGACGTAGTGCTCGGCCGTCTCGCCGTCCAGGCAGCGAATCTGCTGCGTGGCAAGACGAAGCCGACCTACGCCCCGAACTTCGACGGTGGCGATTTCGTCGTCATCATCAACGCCGACAAGGTTGCCATCTCCGGCAACAAGAAGGCGGACAAGCTGATCCACCACCACTCCGGGCATCCGGGCGGCCTCAAGTCGCGCACTGTCGGTCAGGTGTTGGAGAGCCGCCCCGACCGGCTGGTCGAGAAGGCCGTCAAGGGCATGATCCCGAAGAACAAGCTCGGCAACGCGATCGCGAGCAAGCTGAAGGTCTACGCGGGCCCGACGCATCCGCATACCGCTCAGCAGCCCATTCCGTTCGAGATCAAGCAGGTGGCCCAGTGACCGCGCCCGAGGAATACACCGAAGAGGCCGTCGAGGAGACCTTCGACGCCGATGGCACCGTCGAGGTCGTCGAGGAGGAGTACGGCTACGAGGCCGAGCCCGCCACCTACGCCCCGGCCCTCATCGACCGTCCGGTGCAGACCGTCGGCCGTCGTAAGGAAGCCGTCGTCCGCGTGCGGCTGACCCCCGGCTCCGGCAACTTCGTGCTCAACGGCCGCACCATCGAGGATTACTTCCCGAACAAGGTGCACCAGCAGCTGGTCAAGTCCCCGCTGGTGACCGTCGAGCGCACCGAGAACTTCGACATCCACGCCCGCCTCCACGGCGGCGGCCCGTCCGGTCAGGCAGGCGCCCTGCGTCTGGCGATCGCCCGCGCGCTGATCGAGGTCACCCCGGACGATCGCCCCGCCCTGAAGCGGGCGGGCTTCCTGACGCGTGACCCGCGTGCCACCGAGCGCAAGAAGTACGGTCTGAAGAAGGCGCGTAAGGCGCCCCAGTACTCGAAGCGCTGATTTTGGCATCGTCGGCCTCCGTCATCCGGCGCCTTCGGGCTGCCGGTGGCGGTATGGTCGGCGCGGCAGCTGTATGAGAGCAGGTTTCCAGCACCGCTGGTTGCCTGCTCTCGTGCTGTATTCCCGATGAAGGGGAACGAGGGACACGACTATGGGACGTTTGTTCGGCACCGACGGAGTCCGTGGGCTGGCCAATGAGTCGTTGAGTCCGGAGCTGGCGCTCGCGGTTTCGGGAGCGGCGGCGCATATCCTGAGCAGGGGAAAGAAACGGGCGCTCGCCGTCGTCGGCCGCGATCCGCGTGCCTCGGGTGAGATGCTCGAAGCCGCGGTGACCGCGGGGCTGACCGCAGCCGGGGTGCACGTGCTCTCGGTGGGGGTGCTGCCGACGCCCGCCGTCGCCTACCTCACCGGGCTCTACGACGCGTGCCTCGGTGTGATGATCTCCGCCTCGCACAACCCCATGCCGGACAACGGCATCAAGATCTTCGCCGCGGGCGGGCGCAAACTCGATGACGCGGTCGAGAACAAGATCGAGGCGTTGATCGCCGACGGCGCGCCGAATCGGCCGACCGGCGCGGGTATCGGGCGGGTGCTCAATGCCTCCGGCGCACGCGACCACGGTCTGGCCATCCCAGGTCAATACAGCCTCGAGGGCACGCACGAACGGTATGTCGAGCACCTGGTCGAGGCGACCGGGCAGGATCTGACCGGATTGACCGTCGTCCTGGACTGCGCGCACGGCGCGGCATCCGAGGTGGGCCCGGCGGCCTTCCGCGAGGCGGGCGCGACCGTGATCGCCATCAACGCCGAACCCGACGGCCTCAATATCAACGACGGCTGCGGATCCACGCATCTGGAGCAGGTCCAGCACGCGGTACGCGAACACGGAGCCGATCTCGGTCTGGCGCTCGACGGAGACGCCGATCGCTGTCTCGCGGTGGACGCGAGCGGAGAGATCGTCGACGGTGACGCCATCATGGCGATCATCGCCATCGCCATGCGGGAATCGGGTGAACTGGCCGACAACACGCTGGTCGCCACCGTCATGAGTAATCTCGGCCTGCATATCGCGATGCGTGAGGCCGGAATCACGTTGCGCACCACCGCCGTCGGCGACCGTTACGTGCTGGAGGAATTGCGCCGCGGCAACTACACCCTCGGCGGCGAGCAGTCCGGGCATACGGTGCTGCCCCGATTCGGCACCACCGGTGACGGCATCCTCACCGGGCTCACGCTGATGTCGAGGATGGCGCAGACCCACCGCACGCTGTCGGACCTTGCCGCTGTGCTGCAGACCGTGCCGCAGGTGCTGGTGAATGTGCCGGTGACAGATAAATCCCTGGTAGCTCGCGCGCCCGAGGTGCTGGACGCGGTGCGGGAAGCGGAGCGGATTCTCGGGGATTCCGGCCGAGTGCTGTTGCGGCCCAGCGGAACCGAACAACTGGTTCGGGTGATGGTCGAGGCGACCGATCCGGTGCAGGCGCGGCAGTTGGCCGATGATCTGGCCAAGCGTGTCGCTTCGGTGTAGGCCGGGTCTGACGCGTCGCCGGATTTCGGTGTCCGGATGCGGGGCGGATTGCGCCTGGGCTATACGTCACGCCTGACAGACGCATCGATTACGCCTCGAATTGCTTGTGTCGATTCGGCGAGGAGGCGTCGGGGCCTTACCGCCGAACCGGCCGGGTCGCGCTTGCGACCTCGAGGTGTCGCAGAGGCCGTAGCTCTGATTCGTCAGAACGTCGAGTGGGTGACTGTGATCGGCGGCCTCGAGGGTTGCGCGCGGCCTCTTTCGTCTTGTGCATCGAATATGCATCGTTCATCGGCTACCATGGGCTTGCCCCAGGGGATCGCGCGTTCCGCAGCGCGACGCCCGCGAGGGTCGCGCCGTACCGGTAGAAGCTGAGCCGCCCACTGCTGTCGCGGCGCGACCCTCGTGGTCGTCGCGCGAAATGCGTTCTGCGATGACACTTTCCAGTGAAAGAGGTGCGACGGCATGGTCGATATCCGATGACCGTGAGTATCGTGCTGTTCACCCGGGATCTGCGAGTGCACGACAATCCCGCCCTGACCGCCGGATGCCGCGGCGAGCGGGTGGTTCCGCTGTTCGTCCTCGATGAGACGATCCTCTCGGGCCGGGCGGCTACCCCCAATCGTGCCGCCTTCCTGGCCGCCGCCCTCGCCGAACTCGATGGCGAACTGCGGGGAATGGGCGGCCGACTGGTGGTGCGCCGGGGTGTGGTGGCCGAGGAGGTCGATCGGGTCGTCGAGCAGGTCGGCGCGGGCGTCGTGCATATCGCGGCCGATGTCAGCGGATACAGCCGGCGTCGTGAAAGCGCGCTGCGAGAGCGCTTGGCGCGGCGCGGATGTGAGCTGCGTGTGCACGAGGCCTCCATCATGACGGTGGAACCCGAGGCGGTGGCGCCGTCAACAGGTCGTGATCATTTCGCGGTGTTCACACCGTATTTCCGCAGGTGGATAGACGTGCACCGGCGGGCCCCGCTCTCGCGGCCGTCGGCGATGACGTTGCCGAGGATCGCGGCCGGGAACGTGCCGGTGGCGGGCTCGATCTGTGCGGGCGCACCATCGCCCGAACTGGCCGTCGGTGGCGAGACGACGGGGCGCGAACTGCTGCGGCAGTGGCTGGCCGGACCCATCGAGGGCTACGCCGGGCGCAGTGACGACCTCGTCGCGGACGCCACCTCGCACCTGTCGCCGTATCTGCATTTCGGCTGTCTCTCGGCGTCGGAGGTATTGCATCGGACGGATGTGTCCGATGAAGGCGGATTGGCGTTCGCACGCCAATTGGCCTGGCGGGACTTTCATCACCAACTGCTCGCGGCCCGTCCTTCCGTCGCGTGGAAGGACTACCGCGACAGGTCGATCCGGTGGCGCGACGATCCGGGGGCCGTCGAGGCGTGGTGCGACGGCCGCACCGGTTATCCGATCATCGACGCGGGCATGCGCCAATTGCGGGAGCAGGGGTGGATGCCGGGGCGGGCGCGGTTGATAGCGGCCAGTTTCCTGGCGAAATCACTGCGGGTGGACTGGCGGATAGGAGCGGCGCATTTTCTGCGTTGGCTGGTGGACGCGGATATCGCGAATAATCAGCTGAACTGGCAGTGGGTGGCTGGAACGGGCACCGACACCAGGCCGAACCGGGTGTTGAATCCATTGCGGCAAGCCGAACGCTTCGATCCCGACGGCGTGTACGTGCGCAGGTGGGTGCCGGAGGTCGCCGAATTGCCAGGCGCGTCGGCGCATCGGCCCTGGCGTGAAAACAGTAGCACCACAGGCTATCCCGCACCGATCATCGACTGCGTCGGCATGTAGCGCGACCGGGCGATTTCGACGCACGCCGACCGGCCGCACTCGGTATCGCCCTCGGCGAGAGCGTCCGAAGCATCGCCCGATCGCCCCGGTCGCCGTCGGCCCCCCGTGAGGGACCGGCCGGTAATCCACAGGTCCCGAGTTATCCACAGACCTGTTGTTCGCGCAGGTCGGTCCGACGGCGGCGGCGCGGCCGAGGGCCAGACTCGGCCCATGCGACCAGGACTGGAACAGGCACGAGATATGCAATTCGGGGCATTCGCCGTGTGGCAGGTGCTCTGCGAGTACACCAGGGGCGAAATGCGCAGGCTGGTCGACCGCGGGGAGTGGGTGCGGGTCTTCCGCGGCGTCTACCGCGAGGCGGGCACGCCGCCCGTGCCGGAATTGCGGGTGGAAGCCGCGCGATTGACGACCGGGCTCGTATCGGTGACCGCTGCCTACGAGACCGCGGCGCAACTACACGGATTCTCGGTGTCCGACACGCGGACAACACATGTGCTCGGCGCCCGCGCGGCACGGTCGGCGCAGTTGTTCGTCCACCGCGATCACGCCGATGCCGCAGAGCTCGAACTGATCAGGGGAACGCTGACCACCACCGCGGCGCGCACCGCCGTCGACGTCGCAAGGACTACCAGCCCGGCGGTCGCCTCGGCGACGCTGGAAGCTGCTGTCGAGCGGGGTATTTCACTGCGTGAGTTGGCGCAGGAAGTGTGCAGGCACCGCGGGCGGCGCGGGTATGGGCAGGCGGCGGAATTGATCGGCCTGCTGCGTTCGGGAACGCCGGTGGGCGTACTGCCCGGCGCGGAGTGGTTGCGCTGCGTCCCGACGCGGGCGGTCTCGGCCGCCGTCGGCGGCGAGTGAGCCCGGTGTTCCCGATGGCGAACACGGAGTATCCGGACTCGGCGACGGCCTGCGCCTTGCTATCGGTCCTCGATGAGCTGCCCGTTGTCCATGCGCCAACGGCGGGTGGAACTGACCGCATCGAGCATGCGGCGATCGTGGGTGACGAGCAGCAGTGTGCCGGTGAAGGATTCGACAGCCTGCTCCAACTGTTCGATGGCAACCAGGTCGAGATGGTTCGTCGGCTCGTCCAACACCAGCAGATTCACCCCGCGCGCCTGCAAGAGCGCGAGCGCGGCGCGGGTGCGTTCACCGGGGGAGAGGGTTTCACAGGCGCGGGTGACATGCTGTCCGCGAAGGCCGAATTTCGCCAGCAACGTCCGTACCTCGGCATCGGGCCAGTCCGGCATCTCGGTGCCGAAAGTCTCGGCGAGCGGGGCGCCGCCGCGAAACAGTTCGCGTGCCTGATCGACCTCGCCGATTTCGACGCCGGAGCCGAGCGCGGCCGTCCCGCTATCCGGGCCCAGCTTGCCGAGCAGCAGCGCGAGCAGCGTGGATTTACCCGAGCCGTTCGCGCCGGTGAGTACGATCCGATCGGCCCAGTCGACCTGGGTCGTGAGAGGGCCGAGGGTGAAATCTCCGCGCGTGACGACAGCATTCGTCAGCGTGGCGACCACCGCGCCACTGCGCGGGGCCGCGGCGATCGACATCCGCAGTTCCCATTCCTTGCGCGGTTCCTCGACGACGTCGAGGCGTTCGATCCGGCGCTGGGTCTGGCGGGCCTTGGCCGCCTGCTTCTCGGTGGATTCGGCGCGCATCTTGCGTCCGGCCTTATCCGAATCGGTTTTGCCCTTGCGCCGCGCGTTGCGCACCCCGTGCTCGAGCCAGTTGCGTTGCATCTGAGCCCGCGCCTCCAGACCGGATTTGGTATCCGCGAACTCGTCGTAGGCCTCACGGGCGTGCTGGCGGGCGATCGCTCGCTCGGCCAGGTACGAGTCGTAAGTGCCGTCGTAGATGCCGACCTGTCGCTGCGCCAGATCCAGCTCCACGATCCCGTTCACGGTGCGTGCCAGGAACTCTCGGTCGTGACTGATCACCATCAGCGGCACCCGAAGACCGTTCACGAACTGCTCGAGCCGGGCCAACCCGTCCAGATCCAGATCGTTGGTCGGCTCGTCCAGCAGCAGAATGTCGAAGCGCGACAGCAATACCGACGCCAATCCGGCTCGAGCGGCCTGTCCGCCCGACAGACCGGTCATCGGGGTATCGAGGCCGCCGGCCAGCGATTCGGTCAGACCGAGATCGGCCGCGACTTCCTCGGCCCGCTGTTCCAGGTCGGCGCCGCCGAGGGCCAGCCACCGCTCCAGGGCGGGCGTGTAATCATCGTCGCCGCCCTCGGCCAGTCGCTGCGCCGCCGCGTCCATGGCGTGCTGGGCTTCGGTTACGCCGGTACGGCGGCCGAGAAATTCGAGCACCGTTTCCCCTGGCACGCGCTCAGGTTCTTGCGCGAGGTAGCCCACCGTCGCATCGGGAGGGCTCAAGGCGATGGTGCCCGCAGGAGCGTCGCGGTCGGCGAGCATACGCAGCAGAGTCGATTTTCCCGCGCCGTTCACGCCGACAAGGCCGATCACGTCACCGGGCGCGAGGATCAGATCGAGATCGTCGAACAGGGTGCGTTCGCCGTGTCCCGCCGACAGCCCGCGCGCATGCAGAGTGGTGCTCACCGCAAGAAGTCTGCCGTGTTCGTCCGGGGCCTCCGCACCCGGTCGGTCCGGGCGAGCGGACTCGCTGTCGCCGCGCTTCCGCGTTGTCGGGGTTGTCGGGGTCGCACCCTGAGTCCGACGTCACGGAAATCAGGGTCGAGATCGGTTATCGGACCGATGCGCCGCGCTCCCGCACGGAGCAGAGTTGTTGTCGTACCGACCGACTCCGAAAGGGATTCCGATGACCGCACCCGTTCGCCGCCTCACCCGTTCTACCGGCGACAGTTGGATCGCAGGAGTCTGCGGCGGCATCGCCGAATACTTCGGCTGGAACGCCAATGTCGTGCGTCTGCTGTTCGTCCTGTCCTGTCTGCTTCCCGGCCCGCAGTTCATCCTGTATCTGGTGTTGTGGCTGATCATCCCGAAAAAGTGACTACCCCGACCCGGTAAGGGGCTGCGCCGTGGACTCGTGGATGACAGGATGGTGTGGTCTCATCGCGCAGGGGGAGTCCACCGCATGGCGAAGTCCACAGCGTCGTCACACGAGTTCGTCGAGGAGGAGTCATGATCACATCGGGCGAGTTCGCAGGCCTGGATCTACCCGACATCGATATCTCGTCTTCGCTGGACGGGCTCGGCCCCGTCGAACTGAACCACCCCACCCAGGACATCAACGGCGACGGCATCCTCGACACCGAGACGACCACCGGTGACGATGCCATGCAGGTCTGGACGGACTACGACCACGACGGCATCGCCGATCACGTCACCGTCGTCGAGAAAGACGGCGATTACGCCGCCTGGGAGTTCCATCACCATCCGGATGGGACTTCGGGGTGGGTTCGCACGGACCAGGGAAAACTCGGAAAGTAGGCGTCGCTCGGCGGTGTCGGTCGCTTCCGAATTGCCGATGAGCGGCCGACGGATCGGGATTCGAGGGAACCGAACTCTTCTCGGGGACGTCCAAATGGTATGGCGGCTCCCGGCCGTCAGAGCTGCCCGATGACGGACGGTTTTGCGAGACGGATGGAGGATTCTCGTGTCGACTGGCGGACAGGTAACGGTGGACCCGACCACGCTGGGGAAGATCGGTAGCAACCTCCAGACATCGGCCGCCATCGTCGGAGGTAAGACGGCCGATGTCGAAGGTTGGACGTTCGGGCCGGGACAGGCCGGTCGAGCGTACGCCGCCGAAGGTACGAAGGTCGCCGGGGGAATCGGTCGCGTCGCGACATGGCTGAAGAGTTGGCAGACGGCTGTCGATAAGACCGGAGCTCAGCTGAGTTCGAGTGCCGGCACCTATGCCTCCGTCGACGACAGCAACGTGAAGCGGATAGCCGCAGCGGCGGTCGACCTCGGATGAGCTTCGCGATATTCCACGCCGTAGGCACACCAGAGTGCCGTCGATTGGGGGGTGTACCAAGTGGCCGGAAATGAATCGACTACGTTGTCGGCGCGCGCCGACGCATCGGCGGACGATCTATTGAACGACGGTGCTACCGGTCTGATGTATTTCGAGGAGTATCTGCCGCGGTACAGCACATGCTTCGACTCTTTCGGTTTCGGCCGAAGCGATATTTCGATGACGCAGATGAATACGATTTACGCTAAGTACGATGTCGAGCGTGGTATGGATATCGCGGCATTGGACTGTATGGCCGTGGCGATGGGGCGGGTGGTCACCACCGCCAAGGAGGAACTCGATAAACAAGCCAAACAGCGGACGGCTTTACCGTCTGTCTGGCAGGGGCAGGCTGGCGATGCGGCATGGCAGATGTTGGACGCTCAGATCAAGCGAGCAGAAGCAGACTATACGGATGTTTCGACCTTGTCCTCGGTGTTGACCAAGGCCGCCACTGGTTTACGTGTAGTCGTCAAGGCCAAAGCTCAAGCGGTCAAGAACTATTGGCATCCGACTTTGCCGGATATTCCCGATGCGAACGGGCAAGGCAGGGAGAATATCGACAAATTCATCGTGGTCGCGTGGAACGACGGTGAATCGGCCGAAGGGCGAGAGGCCAAGCGGTGGTTGGAAGGAACATTCGTCCCTCACGTCGAAGCCACGGTAGCCAACTTCGAAAAACTGTGCGCCGACACCGAGACGACGGTAAGGCAAATATACGACGATCTGGTTGCAGCGCTGAACGGCGTTGATACGGCCGCGTATCCGATGCCTGTCGAAACACCGAAAGTCAGTACCCCGAACGATGACAGCAAGAAGACGTCCGGTGACGATGGGAAGTCCGGTGACGGCAAATCTGGTGATGGGAAGTCCGGTGATGGGAAGTCCGGTGACGGCAAATCTGGTGACGGCAAATCTGGCGATGGCAAATCTGGCGATGGGAAGTCCGGTGATGGGAAGTCCGGTGATGGGAAGTCCGGTGATGGCAAGTCCGGTGATGGCAAATCCGGTGATGGCAAATCTGGCGATGGCAACTCCGGTGATGGCAAATCCGGTGACAGCAAGGCCACTTCCAACTCTCTGACTGGTCTCGCCTCCCTCGGTCAGGCCGCCCAGACGCTGGCGTCGGCGGCAAGCACGTTGACTCAAAGTCTCGAGACCGGCTTGAGTTCGCTCAGCGGGTTGATTACCGACGGCATCCAGGATGCTCTGGAAAAAGCGGAAGCAGCGGCCGAAGAGCAGAAGAATGCTGAGCCGGACGACGAGAAGGCCGGCGAAGAGACCAAGGGCGAGAAGAAGGTGAGCGAGTTCGACCTCGCGGGTAAGCATTTCGCGCTCGAAGTCGGTCCGGACGGTCAGCCGAAGCTAGTCGCGACCGACGCCGACGGCACATCGCACGAGTACAGCGTGAAGTTGGACGAAGACGGTCATCCGCAGATCTCCATCGACGAAGTCGGGAAGGACGGCGGCGAAAAAGGTGGCGGCGAAAAAGGCGACGGCGAGAAAGGCGGCGGTGAGAAAGAGGAAGGTAAGCAGCGAGGAGCGAACGGGGAAGACAAACGGGAGCAGCCTGCCGCAAAATCCTCCGAGGAGGACACGGGTCAGCCGGGTGCGAGCCCCGGCGTACCGTCCGGTGCGCGTCGGGGGGAGGACGGAGAACACACACCCACGGTCGCTCCGGCACCGGGGACACAAGACGAGCAGGCGGTGCGGCAGCCCGACAGTGGTGCGCAATTGGCCGAGGCAGGCCCGCTGTGAGACACCCGAGTGAAAAGTGATCGCGATGGATTACGGATATCAAATCGAGTGCGTCGTCGAAGAATACCGGCGTGGTGTGCTGCGACTGCAAAGCGAATACGACGAGATGAAGAGAAGCCTCAGCGCGGACGACGGTGCGGCGTTGCTCGAAGCCATCGAGCGTGTCGAAGCCGAGCGGGAAGCGCAAGCCCGCCTCGAAGCCGATGAACGGAAGCGGCTCGAGACCGAGGCGCGCGAGCAGCGAGAAGCGATCGCCCGGTCTATCGCCGCCCGCAAATCGAAGGATGTCGTTACCCCCATCGACGAGGACGACGATCCCGAAGGCGAGTACTACCGGCGCAAGAGTTGGCTGATCTGACCGGAGGGGTGGTCCGCGGCGCCGATCTGTGCTGATCGGTGCTGCCCCTCACTTCCGGATCAGGGAGGCGACAGTGCCGAGGGAGAGTTTGGGCTTCTCCTCCTCGCGGGGGGCGTGGGGGTCGATCACGTGGGTGTGGGGAATTTCGGCTTCGGGATCGGCGAAAGGTTCGTAGGTCTTGTCGCCGAGGAGGGTGTGGAGCAGGTAGCCGGTGAGCAGGGCCTGGGTGGCACGGGCGGTCTTGCGTTCGTGCTTGCCCACTCCGAGAGCGCCGAGTGCTCGACGGCCCTCGACGATGCCGTTGTTGGAGGCGCCGTCGAGGGCGCGCAGGATGCTCTGCCCGCCCCAGACGGTGGCGAGGGGGATGGCGTTGGAGTTGACCGATTCGATACCGGAGGCAGCCGCCAGGATCAGGGCGGGGCAGTCGATATCGGGTGCGACGCTTTCGGCGGACGGCGCGGTGGGGGCGGGGAAGAGGGCGGCGACGGCGGCGACCTCGCGCTGGCCGGCGGCGAGCACCGCGGCGCCCGCACCCATGGCGTGCCCGGCGAGGGCCAGGCGATCCGGGTGCACGCTGATGTCGCCGTCGCCGAGTCGAACGCCGGTGCAGATATCCAGGGTGGTGAGCAGATCGGTGGCGAGACCCAGATGTGACGGAATCGGCCCTCGCTCGGTGTCGGGGGCGGCGACGACGAAACCCCAGGAAGCTAGATGCTCCATCAGCTGTCGATACTTCGACGCGCCGGTCAGCCAGCCGTGGCCGAAGGCGACAGCGGGCAGGTTGCGCCCCGATTCGGGCGTATAGACGACCCCGGGCTGGCCCGCGATCGCCAGATTGCCGCGCAACACGCGGTGCGGGCCACGGCTGGTCAGGGTGCTCAAAAGGGATTTCACAGACGCCGACACGACGTGAACGTTATCCGATAAGTACTCTGGGGAGCCATGTGCGGAATCGTTGGCTACGTCGGGTACCGGGACGCGCTCGGCGTTGTCGTTGACGCGTTGCGCCGCATGGAATATCGGGGCTACGACTCCGCGGGGGTCGCGATCCTCAGCGATTCGGGCGTTCTGGCCGTGGAACGCAAGGCGGGACGGCTGGCGAATCTGGAGGCCGAACTCGCCGAATCGGGGGCCGAGCGCTTCGTCGGCACCACGGGAATGGGCCATACCCGGTGGGCGACACACGGCGCGCCGACCGATCGCAACGCGCACCCGCACCGCGATATCACCGAGAAGGTGGCCGTGGTGCACAACGGCATCATCGAGAACTTCGCGCCGCTGCGTAAGGAACTCGAAGCGGCCGGGGTGGAGTTGCGCAGCGATACCGATACCG
The DNA here is from genome assembly GCF_040606855.1 of Nocardia sp. NPDC005366. NCBI lineage: Bacteria > Bacillati > Actinomycetota > Actinomycetes > Mycobacteriales > Nocardiaceae > Nocardia > Nocardia sp. NPDC005366. Next base: position 117,207 of record NZ_JBEXFQ010000005.1, on the reverse strand, counting down.
AGGTCGCGGTGCACCTGGTCGGCCTCGCCTACGCCGCGGGCCCGACCGCGGGTGATTTCGTCGCCAGCGCGCTGGCCGTGCTGCGGCGGCTCGAGGGTGCGTTCACGCTGGTCTTCACCCATGCCGACCACCCGGGCCTGATCATCGCCGCCCGCCGCTCCACCCCGTTGGTGGTGGGTGTCGGCCAGGGCGAGATGTTCGTCGCCTCCGATGTCACCGCGTTCATCGAGCACACGCGTGAGGCGGTGGAACTGGGGCAGGATCAGGCCGTGGTGATCACCGCGGATTCCTACCTGGTCACCGATTTCGACGGTAACGAGGTCAGCGGTAAGACCCGCCCGTTCACCATCGACTGGGATCTGGCCGCCGCCGAGAAGGGCGGCCACGACTACTTCATGCTCAAGGAGATCGAGGAGCAGCCCGCGGGTGTCGCGGACACCTTGATCGGGCATTTCACCCAGGACGAGGCCGGTGGCCGGATCGTGCTCGACGAGCAGCGCCTCGCCGATCAGGAATTGCGCGAATTCGACAAGGTCTTCGTCGTGGCCTGCGGCAGCTCCTATCACGCGGGTCTGCTGGCCAAGTACGCGATCGAGCACTGGACCCGGCTGCCGGTCGAGGTCGAGCTGGCCAGCGAATTCCGCTACCGCGATCCGGTGCTCGACCGGTCCACCCTGGTCGTGGCGATCTCCCAGTCGGGTGAGACCGCCGACACGCTGGAAGCGGTTCGCCACGCCAAGGAGCAGAAGGCGCGCGTCCTCGCGATCTGCAATACCAACGGCGCGCAGATTCCGCGCGAGTCCGACGCGGTGCTCTACACCAGGACCGGCCCGGAGATCGGCGTCGCCTCCACCAAGGCGTTCCTCGCCCAGGTGACGGCGAACTATCTGGTCGGGCTGGCGCTCGCGCAGGCGAGGGGCACCAAATATCCGGACGAGGTGGCCAGGGAATTCGCCGAGCTGGAGGCGATGCCGAAGCTGGTGGCGCGGGTGCTGGAGACCGGTCCGCAGGTGCGGGCGATCGCACGGGAGTTGGCTCACGTGCCGACCGTGCTGTTCCTCGGTCGTCACGTCGGCTATCCGGTCGCGCTGGAGGGTGCGCTCAAACTCAAGGAACTCGCCTACATGCATGCGGAGGGTTTCGCGGCGGGTGAGCTCAAGCACGGTCCGATCGCGCTGATCGAGGACGGACTGCCGGTCATCGTGGTGATGCCATCGCCGAAGGGCCGTGCCGTGCTGCATTCCAAACTGCTCAGCAATATCCGTGAGATCCAGGCACGCGGCGCGCGCACCATCGTGATCGCGGAGGAGGGTGACGACACGGTTCGCCCGTTCGCCGACGATCTCATCGAGATTCCCTCGGCGCCGACGCTGTTCCAGCCGCTGCTGTCGACGGTCCCGTTGCAGATATTCGCCGCCGAGGTGGCGCAGGCGCGTGGGTACGACGTGGACAAACCGAGGAATCTGGCCAAATCCGTCACCGTCGAGTGAATCGACCGAATCTGTTGTGATGCACGGTGTTTCACCGATAGGAACGGTCCCGGAGTCGGCATGATCCGGGACCGGTCGGCGATCGCCCTCTGATACTCGGTAACAGATCGTGCGTCGCGCACCGCGGTGCTGGATCTACTCCACCGTGACAGTCCCGCGCATCTGCGGGTGCAGGGAGCAGAGGTAGCGGTAGGTGCCGGGGGCGGTGAAGGTGTAACTCCATTCGCCGGTGGTGAATATGGGGCTGTTGATACCCATCGCCTTGTCTCCGATCCCCTGCACGGAATGGGGGTACCGGTCGGAGAACTTCCATGCCACGGTATCGCCGACTTTGACGGTGACGTTCTCCGGCGAGAAGCTCATATCATCGACGGTGACGGTTACCGCGGCGGTCTTGCGCGCACCGGTGTTCGCGGGGGCCGAGGTGGCCGCGTTCGGGGATTTCGCGGTGGAGGTCGCGGGCGAATCGGAGTCACCGGACCCGCAACTCGACAGCAGGACGGTGGCGGCCAGGACGAATCCGGTCACGACCCGGGCGGTTTTGGCGTGGCTACCGATCGACATGATGGCCAAGCCTAGTCGCGGTCACCGCCGGGCCACCCGGCACCGTGGCCGACGCCCTCCTCGGCGTTCGTCGGCGGGTAGGGTCGGATCGCCCCCCGAACCGGGGCGGGAAGGCAATGCCGGATCGACGCAGTGGAGGCGATGCGCGGATGTCCACGCAGCGGGGATATTTCACCGCCGACGAAGTTCGGACGGCGGAAGCCGAATTGTTCACCCGGGTGCCGGATGGCGTGCCGATGCGGCGCGCGGCGTACGGGTTGGCCAGAGTCGTCGCGGCGGAACTGCGTGCGCGCACCGGCGGTGTGGCGGGTCGTTCGGTGACGCTGCTGGTGGGGTCGGGGGATAACGGCGGCGACGCGCTGTGGGCCGGTTCGATATTGCGCCGCCGCGGCGTCACGGTGACGGCGGTGCTGTTGAATCCCGAACGCGCGCATGCGAAAGGCCTCGCCGCTCTGCGCGCGACCGGTGGCCGGATCGGAGACGGGATCGGCTCACCCGATCTGGTCGTCGACGGGATCGTCGGCATCTCCGGGCTAGGTCCGCTGCGCCCGCGTGCGGCGGAACTCGTCGCCGGAATCGATGTTCCGATCGTCGCCGTGGATCTACCCAGTGGTGTCGACCCGGATACCGGCGCGGTGACGGGGCCTGCTGTTCGTGCCGATGTCACCGTCTCCTTCGGCGCGTACAAACCGGTGCACGCGCTCGCCGCGCCGTATTGCGGGCGAATCGAGTTGGTGCCCATCGGTTTACAGCTGCCCGAACCGAGGCTGGCGGCGCTGGAGTCCGGCGCTGTCGGCGCCGACTGGCCGGTGCCCGGCCCCGCCGACGATAAGTATTCGCAGGGTGTCACCGGTGTGTGCGCCGGCAGCGCGACCTATCCGGGCGCGGCCGTACTGTGCACCGGTGCGGCGGTGGCGGCCACTTCCGGGATGGTGCGTTATGCGGGCACCGGGGCCGGTGAGGTACTGACGCATTTCCCCGAAGTGATCGCTGCTGAGTCCGTCTCGGCGATGGGTCGCGTGCAGTCCTGGGTCTTCGGTCCGGGAGCGGGCACGGATTCCGACGCGCGCGGGCGTCTGGCCGAAATCCTCGCGACGGATCTCCCCGTCGTCGTCGACGCAGACGGACTCACCCTGCTCGCTGCGGACCCCGCGCTGATCCGTGGCCGCGCCGCACCCACCGTGTTGACCCCGCATGCCGGTGAATACGCGCGCCTGACCGGCCATGACGTCGGGCCCGACCGGGTGGCCGCGGTACGCGAACTGGCCGAATCCTGGCGGCTCACCGTGCTGTTGAAAGGCCGTGCGACACTGATCGCCGCCCCCGGTCGCCCGGTTCTCGTCAACGAGGCGGGCGGTTCATGGGCCGCCACCGCCGGCGCGGGCGACGTCCTGTCCGGAATCATCGGCGCGCTCCTCGCGGCGGGCCGCGATCCGGTCTGGTCGGCGGCGGCGGCGGCTCGCGCGCACAGCCTCGCGGCCAACCTGGCCGCCAGCGCAGGTCCCGCCGCGGCCCCCATCTCGGCATCGCCACTGCTCGACCACCTGCGTCCCGCGATCGGCACACTGCGTGCTCTGGCACCCGATAGACGATAAGCGTGCGTCACATCACCTGTGGGATCGTTCGACCCGCTAGCGGACCCGAAAAATCGCCGCGACGTGGATGCGCCGGGGCGAAGTCCGCTCTCGAAGTGAACCGGGGATGGCAGGATCGTTAGCCGTGAACGCCCAAGTGGAAACCGTCGTCGATCTGGATGCCATCGCCCATAACGTGCGTGTCCTGCGTGAATACGCCGGTGACGCGGCCGTGATGGTCGTGGTGAAGGCCGACGGATACAACCACGGCGCGGTCGAGGTGGCCCGCACCGCGTTGGCGGCGGGGGCGGCCGAACTCGGGGTGACGACGGTGCCGGAGGCGGTGCGGTTGCGCGCCGCGGGGATCACCGTGCCGATTCTGTGCTGGCTCAACAATGCCGATGCGGACTACGCCGCGGCCATCGGGGCCGATATCGAGATCGGGGTGTCGTCGCTGGCGCATCTGCGGGCGGTGGCGGCGACCGCGCGCGGGATGCGACGCAGCGCCATCGTGACGCTCAAAGTCGATACCGGACTGAACCGCAACGGTATCTCGCCCGACGAGTACCCGGTGGTCCTCGCGGCGCTGCGCTCGCTGGTCGACGAGGGCGTGGTGCGGTTCCGGGCGATCTTCTCCCACCTCGCGCATGCCGACGAGCCCGAACATCCCTTCCTGGACGAGCAGCGCGACCGCTTCATCGGGGCTATCGCCGCCGCGAGGGCGGTCGGTCTGGATCCGGAAACGACGCATCTGGCGAATTCGGCCGCCACGCTCACCCGACCCGACCTGGCCTTCGATATGGTGCGTCCCGGCATCGCGGTGTACGGGCTTCCTCCCGTTCCCGGCCTGCCCGATTTCGGGCTGCGGCCCGCGATGACATTCCAGGCGCGGGTCGCGCTGGTCAAGCGGGTCGCGGCGGGGGAGGGGGTGTCCTACGGGCATCAGTGGATCGCCCCGCGCGACACCACGGTCGCGCTCGTCCCCGCGGGGTACGCCGACGGCGTCTTCCGCTCGCTGAGTGGGCGTTTCGAGGTCTTTCTCGGTGGCTCGCGGCACCCGAGCGTCGGCCGCGTCTGCATGGACCAATTCGTCGTCGACCTGGGTGACAACCCGGCCGACGTCATCGAGGGCGATACCGCGGTGCTGTTCGGCGTCGGTGCGGGCGAGCCCGGAGCGCAGGACTGGGCCGATCTGCTCGACACCATTCACTACGAAGTCGTTTGCGCGCCGAAGGGTCGGGTTATCCGTCGTCATGTGGGCGGGCGAACCTGAGCGTCGACGTCACGCTCGCGGGGCGATTATGGTGACCGTGGCAGCGCTTGTTCGCGTCGCGTGGCCGACTCGTGTGCATGCCGTTATCTGAGAGGGTTTCCGATGGGATCGCGACGGTCGAATCGCATGTTGCGTGGGGGGATGGCGACGGCGGGGGTGGTCGGCGCGCTGGCGGGAGCACACGCGTTACGCAGGGTGGGGGCGCGGGTGCTGTGGCCGATGGGCCGTGACGAATATCGCGGCGAGGATTTCACTCTGCTGGAGCGTGACCGCGCGGGCGCGGTGCTCACCCACGACGGTGTCCGCCTCGCCACCCGGGAATGCGGACCTGCGGACGCGCCGGTCACCGTGATCTTCGTGCACGGGTTCTGCAACAGCATGGAGTCCTTCCACTTCCAGCGTCGCGATCTGCAAAAACGTTGGGGCGCGGGGGTTCGCATGGTCTTCTTCGATCTGCGCGGGCACGGACGTTCCGGCACCCCGGCCACCGACCGGTGCACCATCGCTCAACTCGGGTGTGATGTGGCGGCGGTGCTCGAACAGACCGCGCCCACCGGTTTTGTCGTGCTGATCGGTCATTCCCTCGGCGGGATGGCGGTGCTGGCCGCGGCGGCGCAGTTCCCGACGCTGTTCTCCGACAGGGTGATCGGCGTGGGGCTGCTGTCCACCGCGGCCGCCGAGGTCACCGCGGCCGGTGTCACCCAACTGCTGCGCAATCCGGCGATCGACGGTTTCCGGCTGGCCGTGCACACCGCGCCGACCCTCGTCCAGGCGGGACGCAGTACGGTCCGCCACATCATCGCCCCGATCCTGCACGTGAGCTCCTACCACGGTCCGGTGAGCCCGACACTGTCGCGTTTCACCACGGCCATGATCGACAGAACCCCCGTCGAGACGATCGTCAAATTCTTGAAAGCGTTCGAACTGCACGACGAATCGGGTGCGCTGCCGATCCTGGCCGACATGCCCGTTCTCGTCCTCGGCGGCGGCCACGACCTGGTCATTCCGTTCCGCAACTCCCGTGCGCTGCACCGCGAACTTCCCGGCAGCACGCTGGTCCGTCTCGACGGTGCCGCCCACATGCCGCACCTGCAATTCCCGGATGTCGTCAACGACGCCATCGACCGACTCCTCGGCGCGGCCCGTGCGCGCGTCGACTCGGCGCGCTCGGAATCGGCGCCGGAGGCCACGGGGAGCTGAACGCGGGCGAGTCGCGACCCGCGTGGCGAGCCGCCCGCCTGCTCACCAAGCCCGCGCCGGTACGCTCGGGCGAGTTCAGCGGACGTTCGGATCGGAGGCGGCGGTGGCGCTACGACAGCGGGTGCTGCCGACGGTGGAGGACACCGAGGCGCTGGGCCGGGAGTTGTCGGCCGAATTGTCGGCGGGGGATCTGGTGGTGCTCGACGGACCACTCGGTGCTGGCAAGACTGCGCTGACGCGAGGGATCGCGGCGGGGCTCGGGGTGCAGGGGCGAGTGAGTTCGCCCACGTTCATCATCGCCAGGCAGCACCGGGCGGGCACGGGGGCCGGTGCGGTGCCGATGGTGCACGTCGACGCGTATCGGCTGGGCGGGGATCTGGATGAGTTGGACGCGCTCGATCTGGACACCGATCTGCAGCACGCGGTCGTGGTGGTGGAGTGGGGACTCGGGGTGGTCGAGCATCTGACCGACCGGCATCTGCGGGTGCGGTTGTCGCGGGAACCGGATTCCGATGTGCGAACTGCCGTCTGGGAGTGGGTGCAGTAGCGCCGATCACAGTCGCGGCGCCGTGCGAAACGGGAAATGACCAGTTCCTCGTTGCTACCCGGTAGCTCCGCGCCACGGCCAGGTACCACCCGGTATCGTTGGGCCAATCATGCTTGTACTAGCTGTCGACACCGCGACACCCGCCGTTACAGCGGGATTGGTGGAACTGGAGCAGGGCGCGTCGGATGCGACCACCACGGTGGACCTGCGGACAGTCGCCTCGCGTGTCCGGGTCGATCCCCGGGCGCACGCGGAGGTGCTGACCCCGCAGATCCTCGAATGCCTCACCGAGGCAGGCCGTTCCAGAACCGATATCGCCGCGGTCGTGGTCGGCGTCGGCCCGGGACCGTTCACCGGGCTGCGGGTCGGCATGGCGACCGCCGCCGCGTTCGGGGACGCGCTGGGCATTCCGGTATACGGCGTGTGCAGCCTCGACGCCATCGCCGCCGATTCCGCGCCGGATCTGACGCCGGACTGTGAACTGCTCGTGGTGACCGACGCGCGCAGGCGCGAGGTGTACTGGGCTCGCTACCGCGACGGCGTTCGGGTGGCGGGACCCGAGGTGACCAAACCCGGTGATCTGGATTCGGCGCAGGCGGAGGTCATCGCCGGATCGGCATCGCACGTGGACTTTTTCGATCTTCCCGTGGTGCCGGTCGAGACACCCTCGCCTGCCGGACTGGTGCGCGTCGCCGCGACCGATCTGCTCGCGCGCGCGGTGCCGCAACCGCTGACGCCGCTGTATCTGCGCAGACCCGACGCGGTCGAGAACAGTTTCCGCACCCTCGACCGGACGGGAGCGTGACGCCCGTGGATCAGGAAAGGGAGTCGCACGAGCAGTCGGCCGAGGAGAAGACGGTCCGTGGCGTTATCCGTATCGAGCCGATGACCGTCGCCGATATCGAGCGCTGCGTCGACCTGGAGCAGTTGCTGTTCCCCGAGGACGATCCCTGGCAGGCGGTGGCCTTCCGGTCGGAACTCGCCGCTGCGCACAATCGCTATATCGCGGCCCGCGACGAACAGGGGCGCATGGTGGGGTACGCGGGTATCGCCCTGCTGGGTGACACCGAACACCCCGAGGCCGAAGTGCACACCATCGGCGTCGACCCGACCTGCCACCGTGGCGGCGTCGGCACATTGCTGCTAGAGGCGCTGCTGGCCGAGGCGGGTAAACGCGGCGGGCCGGTATTCCTCGAGGTGCGGACCGACAATCAGCCCGCCATCGCGATGTACGCCAAACACGGGTTCCACATCATCGGACTGCGCAAGAACTACTACCACCCCAGCGGCGCGGACGCCTACACCATGCGCAGGCCGGAATTGACCGCGCAAGGACAGGCGTGGCGCAGCATCCAGCAGGACGAGGTGCTGTCGTGATCGTGATGGGTATCGAAAGTTCCTGCGACGAAACCGGAGTCGGGATCGTCCGCTGGAACGGCGACGGCGGTTGCGAACTGCTCGCCGACGAGGTCGCCTCCAGCGTCGACCAGCACGCCCGTTTCGGCGGTGTCGTGCCCGAGATCGCCTCGCGCGCGCACCTGGAGGCGATCGTTCCCGCGATGCGGCGGGCGCTGTCGGCGGCGGGCGTCGTCAAACCCGATGCGCTGGCCGTCACCATCGGGCCGGGTCTCGCCGGTGCGCTACTGGTCGGTGTCGCCGCCGCGAAAGCCTATGCGGCGGCGTGGGATGTGCCGTTCTACGCGTTGAATCACCTCGGCGGACATGTCGCGGTGGACACTCTCGAACACGGTCCGATGCCGCCGTGCGTCGCGCTACTGGTCTCCGGCGGTCATACCCACCTGTTGCACGTCACCGATCTGGGCGAGCCGATCGTGGAACTCGGCAGCACCGTCGACGACGCGGCGGGGGAAGCCTTCGACAAGGTGGCCAGGCTGCTCGGCCTCGGCTATCCCGGTGGCCCCGCGCTCGACTCGGCGGCGCAAGCGGGAGATCCGAAAGCGATCGCCTTCCCACGCGGTATGACCGGACCGCGTGATCCCCGCTACGACTTCTCGTTCTCCGGCCTGAAAACCGCGGTGGCCAGGCATGTCGAGGCGGCCCAGCGTCAGGGCATCACCCCGGATCGGCTTCCGATTCCGGATATCGCGGCCTCGTTCCAGGAGTCGGTCGCCGATGTACTCACCATGAAAGCGATCAGGGCGGCCACCGATGTCGGCGTGGACACCCTCGTGCTCGGCGGCGGCGCCACCGCCAACTCCCGCATCCGTTCCATGGCCGAAGAACGCTGCCTCGCGGCCGGTTTGACGCTGCGCGTGCCGAAACCCCGGCTGTGCACCGATAACGGCGTCATGATCGCGGCATTGGGCGCGCATGTCATCGCGGGTGGTGCGACGCCGTCCGCGCTGACTGTCGCCACCGACCCGGGCCTTCCGGTGTCGACCAGCCAGGTCGCCTGAAGCCCGGACGACCATCGCCGCGGCCGACCGTTACCGGGGGGCGCCCACGGTAGGTGGCGTCGATGATCCCGAATCGGAATGCGGCGGGAACGTCAGGGGAATGCGCGTCCGTGCCGGGGTCCGCGCCGGCGTCGGCGCCGCGCCGGTCGTCGGGGACGGGGTTCGGGTATCGGAACCGTTGTGTTCCGGCAGCACCGGCGCGGGCTCGTCGCTGTCGCCGAGGGGCGGAGCGAGCAACTCCGGGAACGGGATCGACGGCAGGTTCGGGTCGGGCCGCAGCGTCGGCTGGGTCGGCGCGGCCGGGGTGGTCGGCAGGGGTGAGGTCGGACCGTTACTGCTCGGCGGTTGCGCGGGCTCCTGCGTGGTGGAGGGGATGGTGCCGATGGCGGGCCGACTCGTGCTGTCGCGGCCGGTGGCGGTGCCCGCTGCGGTGGGCGGGGCCACGTTGATCGGCGGGTTCGGCACCTGCTGGGCGCTGCTGGTCGTGCCCGCGGGGGAGATCTCGTCGTCCGCGGTGGGCGCGAAAGTCTTGATGCCGTAACCGATCACCAGGCCGACGACGACGATCGCGCCCGCGAGGGTGCCGATGACCTTGGTGAAGGTGCCGACCGGCGCGTCGGTGCCGAGTGTCGCGACCGGGAAGGTCGATGGCTGTACCGAATCGGCCACCAGCGCCGCGCCTTTGGCGATGACGGCTTCCGGATCGTCCACCGTGTGCACCGGCAGGCCGAGGTTGTCGGCGAGGGTGGTCACCACCGAGGGAATATTGGCCCCGCCGCCGATTACCACCACCGCTTCCGGGTAGGTGGACGTTCTCGCGAAGACCGCGGCGGCGAAAGCAGCCGTATCCCGCAGGAGGTCGGCGATCAGTTCCTCGAAATCTGCCCTGGTCAGCTTCAGCGGACGCCCGGCCACGTGATCGATCGTCACCGCGGGCGCGATCGAGAGGTGCTCTTTGGCCGCCCTGCCGCGGTTGGTCAGCATGCCGCGATTGGGCCTGGTTCCGCGCCTGGCGTAGTGCAGATCGACCAGGTGGTGGTAGATGAGGTCGTCGATGGCGTTGCCGCAGATCGCGGTGGTGCGTTCGGACCGGAGGACGGTCCCGTCGGCCTGTTCGGCGACGGTGACGGTGAGCCCGGAGGCGCCGAGATCGACGATGGCGACCGTCGTATAGCGGTCGAGTAGTCCGGTGTGGCGCAGATAGGTGAGGGCGGCGTCGCATTCGGGGATCAGCTGGAGATCGCGCTGCTTGCCGGTGGCGGCCCGGATGAGCTGGGCCTGCTCCTTGCTGCGATAGGCGACTGCGACACTGGTCGGCACGGCGTCGAGGCCGGTGGGATGGCTGCCCGTGAAGCGCGCTCCGACCGGGAAGGCGACGTCGTAGGTGATCTGCTGACTGGCGGGCAGCTGGGTCGTCATCAGTTCGATCGAGGAGGACACGAGATCGCCGAGATCGGACTGGGCGGCGTCGACGGAGACGACACGATAGTCGAAACTCTGGGCCCCGTTCGGCGCGGTGGCGACCAGCGCGGAGCACACGACCTCGGTGCCGGCGGAGATGCCGAGTGATGTTCGCATTTCACCTCCCTTCGAGCGGATGGTCACCGTGTCGCCGACCATCTCGAACTGGACTGCGGGGCCGCCACGTGGATGACGGACGATCCGGACGCACAATCCGGCCGACCCGTTGTCCGGTGGGGTCGCTGGGAACGGCCTTCGATCACGTGTGGAGTTGCTCTCTGGTGAAGCTTTGTGGTGCTGCTGTTACAGGTGATGTCTTCTGGCTGGGTGTTTCGTGACACTGACCGCGCTCCCTGCGACGCCGGTTCGTGACGAATCAGGCGGGCGTACAGCGACCGTCGTCAATACTGTCACAATCTGTTATCCGAACGTTACAGATTCGGCGAACTAATAGGAAGCCCACGGAGTGTGGGCCAACGTGCCCTGTTCAGTGTGTGTCGACCCGTTCTCGGTGCGCCGCGAGCCGCGCGGACGGGAATTGGCACGGCCCGCCCTTGAGCGCTGGCACTCTCATGTATAGAGTGCTAGCAGGCACCGCGTGATGTGTGGGTGCCAAGCCTTTGACCACTGAGCAGGGGTCCCGGCACCCGCGACGACGGGGCTATGCGCAGGGTCAGATCGTTCGGTCGTAGGCGAATGCCTGCGGGCCGCTCGAGACAACACGACACCGATGGTCCGGGACAACAGGTTTCGGACGACCGTATATCCCCTGAAAGTGGAGGGCTCAACGTGGCGAGCGTGAACATCAAGCCGCTCGAGGACAAGATCCTCGTCCAGGCCAACGAGGCCGAGACGACGACTGCCTCCGGCCTGGTCATTCCGGACACGGCGAAGGAGAAGCCGCAGGAAGGCACCGTCGTCGCCGTCGGACCCGGTCGCTGGGACGACGAAGGCGAGAAGCGTATTCCGCTGGACGTCCAAGAGGGCGACACCGTCATCTACAGCAAGTACGGCGGCACCGAGATCAAGTACCAGGGCGAGGAATACCTGATCCTCTCCGCGCGCGACGTGCTGGCTGTCGTCAGCAAGTGACCGCGTTCCCCGGCCGTCCGGCCGGGATCGAGTCGTAACGACACTGCCCCGGTTCCCCTACAGCGGGGCCGGGGCAGTGTCGTTCGAGGCCTATCCAAGGAAAAGGACATATGCCAAAGCAGATCGAGTTCGACGAGAAGGCTCGCCGGGCTCTGGAACGCGGTGTCGACAAACTCGCCGACGCCGTCAAGGTAACTCTCGGCCCGCGCGGTAGGCACGTGGTGCTCGCGAAGGCCTTCGGTGGCCCGACCGTCACCAACGACGGTGTCACCATCGCGCGCGAGATCGAGCTCGAGGATCCGTTCGAGAACATGGGCGCGCAGCTCGTCAAGAGTGTCGCCACCAAGACCAACGACGTCGCGGGTGACGGCACCACCACCGCCACCGTGCTGGCGCAGGCGCTGATCCGCGCCGGCCTGAAGAACGTCGCCGCTGGCGCGAATCCGATCAGCCTCGGCGTCGGCATCGCGAAGGCGGTCGACGTGGTCTCCCAGGCCCTGCTGGAGCTGGCGACGCCGGTCTCCGGTGAGGAAGCCATCGCGCAGGTCGCGACCGTCTCCTCGCGCGACGCGGAAATCGGCGCGATGGTCGGCAAGGCACTGACCACCGTCGGCAAGGACGGCGTCGTCACCGTCGAGGAATCCTCGACGTTGCAGACCGAACTGGTCGTCACCGAAGGTGTGCAGTTCGACAAGGGCTACCTGTCGCCGTACTTCGTCACCGACGGCGACAGCCAGCAGGCCGTGCTCGAGGATGCCTACATCCTGCTGCACCGCGAGAAGGTCAGTTCGCTGCCTGACCTGCTGCCGCTGCTCGAGAAGATCGCCGAATCCGCCAAGGCCGTGCTGATCATCGCCGAGGACGTCGAGGGCGAAGCGCTGTCCACCCTGGTGGTCAACTCGATCCGTAAGACGATCAAGGCCGTCGCGGTCAAGGCGCCGTTCTTCGGCGACCGCCGCAAGGCGTTCCTGGACGACCTGGCCGTCGTCACCGCGGGCACCGTGATCAACCCCGATCTGGGGATCACGTTGCGCGAAGCGGGCCTCGAGGTGCTCGGCAAGGCCAGGCGCGTGGTGGTCACCAAGGACGAGACCACGATCATCGACGGAGCGGGCACCGCCGAGGACATCGCGGCCCGCAGCGCGCAGCTGCGTCGCGAGATCGAGGCGACCGAATCCGATTGGGATAGGGAGAAGCTCGAGGAGCGGCTGGCGAAGCTGGCCGGCGGCGTCGCGGTGATCAAGGTCGGCGCGGCCACCGAGACCGCGCTCAAGGAGCGTAAGTACCGGGTCGAGGACGCGGTGAGCGCGGCCAAGGCCGCCGTCGACGAGGGCATCGTGCCCGGCGGCGGCACCGCGCTGGTGCACGCCGCCGCGAAACTCGTCGAGCTGCGTGATTCGCTGTCGGGCGATCAGGCCATCGGGGTCGAGGTCGTTCGGACCGCGCTGAGCGCGCCGCTGTACTGGATCGCCAGCAACGCCGGCCTCGACGGCGCCGTGGTGGTCAGCAAGGTCGCGGAGGGTAAGGAAGGTTTCAACGCCGCCACCCTCACCTACGGCGATCTGCTCACCGACGGTGTCGTCGACCCGGTCAAGGTGACCCGCTCGGCCGTCGTGAACGCGGCGTCGGTGGCGCGCATGGTGCTCACCACCGAGAGCGCCATCGTGGAGAAGCCGGCCGAACAGGCCGATGACCACGGTCATCACGGCCACAGCCACTGAGCTCGGCTCGCATCGCATAACAGACGAGGCCCTCGGATCCGCCATGGTCCGGGGGTTTCGTCGTCGGTGGGGAACTCGGGCGCTCATAGCGCGGATATCTGGAATCAGCCCGCGCGGGAGTCGCCGAGCGCACGATGGCGAGGGCCGTGGCGGGGCGTGGTCCGCGGCAGGCGAGTGGCGATCGCGCAGGGGTGAGCCGCGGAAGGGGCCCGTGGTCGGCGAGGGGGTGAACGCCGTGTGCGGGAGCGCCGTAGTCGGCGATGGGTGATCGCGGCGTCAGGATGCGGCCGGGGGCCGTTCGTCGGTGATGGCCGCGAGTAGGCGGTCGCGCAGGGCGACCGGCGGCTGGGTCGACGCTATGTCCGCGAGTGCGGACAACGCGTCCTTCGTCCGGCGCACTTCCGCGAGGAACGCGGCGCGTAGGGCGGGGTCCTCACTGTCGAGCAATTCTTGTACCGCGTGATGGTCTTCGTCGTCGATCGATCCGAGCGCGACGGCGTGCGCGAGATCGATCCGGACTTCGCTCATCTCACGTCACCCCCAAACTTTTCTTCAGTCGTGTCAGTCCGTCCCGAATTCGGGACTTAACGGTCGGTAATCCCACGCCCAAATAGGCCGCTACTTCAGCGTAGGTTCGCCCGCCGTAGTAGGCGAGCGAGATGGCTTCTCGTTGGGTCTCGGTCAATGTCGCGAGCCCTTCGATGACGGCCTGTTGTTCGAGCCTGCGCTCGACCTCTTCGGTGACTTCGTCGAATTCGTTGCCGAGCACCCTTATTCCGTAAGCGACTTCACGTTGGGTGTGGGCCTGTTCGGCGCGCACCCGATCGACCGCTCGTCGGTGGGCCAGGGTCATCAGCCATGTCACCGCCGACCCTTTCGCTGGGTCGTAGCTGGCCGCGGTGCGCCAGATTTGGAGATAGACCTCTTGCGTGGTCTCTTCCGCGTACCCGGGATCGTGGAGAACCCGGAGCACCAGACCGAATACGCGCGCACACGTTCGGTCGTACAGTTCGGCGAAAGCTTTCTGATCGGACTGGCCGCAACGATGCAAAAGGGCGGCGAGCTCGATACTTTCGGCTGCGCGTGCCGACGTCGCAGAATCCACACGGGGTGGGATGGCTTCTCTTCGGAACGAGTCGCCCTCTGCGGCCGGCTGCCGCGTTGTCACAACGCTCCATTCTGTGTCATCGGTCACTACCGTAGCGGGCCGCTATCGCCTCCCTTTCGGTGGGTGTAGGCAAACCGCCCGTCGCTCAGCGACTTCGGTTCGGCTACTGCCGGACACCGAGTGCACGTAGATGGCACGCAACGGCGTTTCGCGGATGACGCGCCATGACTCGCCGATGCGTTGCGCGAAACGCCGGGTCGGCAGTTGACGGCTTCTGACCGCCACGGCGGCGGGCTGACGGTGGTGACCGTCGGGCAGCCTGCGCGCCGATTGCCGGATGTGAACTCCCGACGCGAATGGACCGTCAGGGGGTCGACCGGTGATCGTGCGTGTGTTGTTCAGTGGCCGGTTGTTCGCTAGGCATTCGGCGCACCGCACGGTTCGGATGGGACGGATTCGGCGAAAGGGCGCTACACCGCCATACGGCGCCGATTGCGCCTGGCGTGCATCTCGCGTTCGGTCTCCGACATACCGCCCCAGATGCCGTAGGGCTCGCTGACTTTCAGCGCGTGACTGCGGCACTGCATGAGTACCGGGCAACTGCGGCAGATTTCCTTGGCGCGCATCTCCCGTGCGGTCCGAGCGCGTCCACGCTCGCCGTCGGGGTGGAAGAACACCGCGGAATCCTGCCCGCGGCATGAGCCTCGCATCTGCCAATCCCAGACATCTGCGTTCGGTCCGGGGAGGTGGGTCGGCATGGGCATGGTGAACTCCTCGTGATGCGAGCTCGTCAGCGTTGTCGAGCAGTTTGTTCTGCAAAGTTTCTCGGACCGCGGCCGGGTTGGCGGGTGGCCCGAGGCTCGCCCTTCTCGGTCGCTGCAATTTCGCGCGGCGCCGACCGTGGCGATGAGTTACGTTAGGTCCAGCCGCGAAATTCCGTCAATAGTTCGACGCACTGGTTTCCCAAATCTTCAACCGCGAGATTTAACCTACTCGCTGTTTACTTTTTACGTTGACTCCGGTGATACTGTTCGACTGGCCAGTAGGTGGCTGGACCTCATCTGGCCTCTCCCTGGCCTCGTTTCCGCTGGTAGAAGCGAATTTTTCAGTGAATTCGCCGGTTGTCGGGGCGGTAGCGGTGAGGTATCGGTGGTCGCGACCGCCTCGGTGGCTGTGTCCGGTTGCCGCGCGAGAGATGGCGGAAGCGGGGCGCGCAGGTTAATTGCGCGAAACGCATGTGAATTCGCGTCGATGCGGATCCGCCAAAGCCGGAACGAGATTTACCTGATGGAAACACTTGCTTCGTACTGGAAGTGCTGAGTAGTTGCCGGTCGCGCGGCGCGGTTTTGCGCCGGTGCGGTCCCCGCGCCGCCAGGGGATAGAGTGCGGCCGTGTTCGCACCAGCTCCGCTCGTGGATATCCGATCTGAAGTACTCGCTGTGGCGGCCTTCGGTGACCGGCCCGGCATCGCCGCTGCCGAGTTGCCGGCCGCCGCCGACGCGGGCGAATCATGGCTGCGAGCGGTGGTTATGGGCGGTCAGGGCCACTACGCCGCGGCACGCGCGCAGCTGCGCCGCATCCGTGCGCTGACCACCGATCCGGTGCTGCTGTCGCTGGCGGCGAGCACCGAAGGATCGCTCTTGCGTCAACTGGGCTGGCATGCGCGAGCCTCCGTGGCCGATGGCCGGGCCGTCGCGTTGTTGTCGGACGGGCCGCTGCTCGGCGGGGCGAATCCCGATGCCGTGGTCACGTCCGCCGTCCCAGCTGAGCAACCTGGCGCACTCGAGCTGTCCGAGCCGTGGACACTCGCCGAGTTCGCTGCCCGACCCGATCGGGTCGCCGCGCTGTGCGATGCGCTGACGGGCCTGGCCGCCGACGCGCTCGGCACCGGCCGAACGGCACTGGCCACCCGATTGCTGCGCCGCGTCGAGAAGGTGCTCGACGCGCGGCACCCGAGGGCGATGATCCGCTGGCATTGGGTGAGCGCGGAGACCGCGTTGGCAGCGGGGCGGCCGGAATCCGCGACCATCCACGCCGACGCGGCGCTCGCGCTCGCCGAACAGTGTCCATCGACACGGCACCGGGTCAAGTCGCTGCTGCTCGTCGCGGCGGCGGCGATGACCCGGGGTGATGAGGTCGCGGCGGCGGAGGTCGCCGGCGAGGTCGCCGCGCGGTGTCGCGAACACGAATTACTTCCACTCGGATGGGCGTGCGCGATGCTGCGGACGGGGCTCTCGGATTCGAGCGCCGCCGACGAGGCCGCAGCGTGTGGCGCGGCGATTGCCAGGCGCGGCGGTCACTTTCGGCCCTTCGGCGCCGACTGAGCCGACCGGGGACGTTGTGGCGACAACACACCGCGTTGCCCAGCAGTGTGTGTTGTATCGCTATTGTTAGACCCGTTCCGCAGCTCCGCGGAAGCACAGGGTCCTCTGGCCGGTGCCACTTGTAACGCCAGGAATCTCTCTGACGATGACGAACATGGGCGAAGAGTTGGACCTCGCCGTCACTGCCGCTGCGCAGGGCGACAGATCCGCTTTAGCTCAGGTACTAGAGCTGATCCGCCCGTTGGTAGTCCGTTACTGCCGCGCGCGGATCGGGGCAGCGGAGCGCGGACAGCTCTCCGCCGACGATGTCGCGCAGGAGGTATGCCTGGCCGTGATGACCGCCTTGCCCAGGTATCAGGACCAGGGCAGGCCCTTCATGGCCTTCGTGTACGGAATCGCTTCGCACAAGGTCGCAGACGCTCATCGAAACGCCGCCCGTAACAAGGCGGAGGCGATGGCCGAAGTACCAGATGTCATATCCACCGACCAAGGGCCGGAACAACGAGCTCTCGAATCCGAGACGAGCAGGCAGATGAACCGCCTGCTATCGACGCTTCCCGAGAAGCACCGAGAGATTCTGATCCTGCGTTTGGTTATGGGTTTGTCAGCGGAAGAAACCGCGGTCGCCGTGGGCAGTACGGCGGGTGCGATACGGGTTGCCCAGCACAGGGCGCTCGCGAAACTGAAGTCACAAGTGGCGAGGGCAGGTGAAATGTATGGCTAGGGATGGCGAGCGCGGTCGGGGCGACTGGAAGGCGCGACGTGGATCGCGGAACAGCGGTCCCTACGCCGGGGCTTCTGGTGACTCCGGACCGGTGGATATCGCCGCGGTCCGCTGGGACGACGCGCTGATCGACGCCATCTCTCATGGTGGGCCGGTGCAGACCGACAGCACGGAGGAGTTCCAGCTCGCGGCGCTGCTCGCGGATTGGCGGGCGGAGATCATCGTGCCCCCGCTACCGAGCGCCCCCGATCTGGACGTGGTGGCCGCAGCGGTGAATCAGGAGATCGGCGCGCGCAAGGTGCGGGTCGGGGCCCAGGCCAACGGCCGTTTGCGGCTGGTTCGTCCCATCCTCGGTACCGCGGCCGCGTTGGCCTTGGTCATCGGTGGTCTGACGGCGTTCTCGTATAACGCCGAGCCGGGTAATCCGCTGTGGCGGGTCAAGGAAGTCGTGTTCAGCGAACAGGCGCAGACCACCGTGGTCAATCGCGCCGACAGCCAGCTGGATCAAGCCGAACAGGCCCTCGCGCAACATAATCCGTCCTCCGCCAAGGCTCAGCTCGAGGCCGCGCTCGCCAACGTCGATCAGGTGAGCGATCCGGTGAAACGCGCTCAGTTGCAGACGCAGTGGGCGCAACTGCTCGAAACGCTGCGCAAGGATTCGCCCGCGCTGGCCGAGCAGATCGAGTCGATAACGAAACCGGCCGAGCCGAAGCCGACCACGGGTCCGGGCAGCAATACGCCGTCGACTCCGGGACAGTCGGGTCAGCAGCCCGCGAGCCAGACCACGCCGAACAACACGATCATGCAGGTTCCGGTCGAAACCTCGGAGCCGAAGCCGCCGACAGCGACGCAGCCCACCGCGCCGACTCAGCAGGAGCCGCCGTCGGTGACCACGGTGCCCCAGGCGACGCAGGAGCCGCCCACCCAGGCCTCACCCACGCAGGAGCCGCCGACTCAGGCTCAGCAGCCCACCCAGGAGCCGTCGACCGCGGCTCCGACCGGTGGTGGGCAAATTCCCACGCAGCCCTCGAATCTGACCCCGAATCCGGGCATCACGATACCGACCCTGCCTTTCACACTTCCGGGTCGTCCGACCAGCTGATTGCCGTAATCCGGACCCCTGATCGTGAAGGATCGGATTCCGACTCGCTCCCCGCATACCGGGGATGGCTTTTCCGGTAGCTCCGTGGAAAAGTCACTCGACCCGAAAACCGATCGCCGGACCGGCGATCGGTTTTTCACGGTGTGCCCACCCGATAGTCGCGCGTGTGTCGTTTCTCGTGCCGCTGTGCGTCGCGAGCGAGAAATGACAGTGCGAGAAATGACAGTGGAAGCGCCCACGACTCGCCGGACACGCCCGAAGCGGGTCCGCGAGTCGTTCCGGTACGTCAACCGCCGGAACAGCGTCGACCGGGACGTGCGGGATTCAGTCGAATCCGTCGAATCCGTCGCCGTGGAATGCCTCGTTCATCGAGGCGTCCGCGTATCCCCGGCAGTAATCCCAGGTGACATACGCTTCCGGGGTCGGGTCGTAAGCGGGTTCGTGCGGTCGGACCGTTCCGTCGACCAACAGTTGAAGCAAGTTGGCGCGGAGCATGTCCCAATCGTGGTAGTGATCCTGCCTACAGTCCTCGCAACTCACTACGAGTCCGCGGATCCCGCGGTGCGCGAGTAGCGCCTCGTAGACAGCGAGATCGGCGAGATCCTCCTCGACCGCAAGGCGCTCGTGGGGATCCAGCGGTTCGCCGGGCTCGATGGCATCGAGCGCGGCGGACGGGTCGGAGGGGTCTCCGGCGAATGGATCCGGCGGCAAGCCAGGTGGTAGATGGTCACGCACACACCCACGGTACGCAGAACAGGGTGGTCTGCGCCAGCGATGCGGCCCGCAAGTTTCGCGGGCGGTGTCGGTTCGCGCGGTCGGCGCGCTGGCATCGAGGCGCGGTCACTGGAGAGTTTGCGGGACAGATACCATGGGTTCAGGCGCCGCCCGGTTCCCGACACGCTGGTCGTCGCCGTCACCGTTCATCCCAGAAATTGTGCGCGACGCCGGTCCATTCGGCGTCTGTCGCTTTCGATGTCCAGGAGGGGTCGATCCGAATGAGTAGTCCCGTAACGGGCGAACGAATCGCAGTCCGCCCCCATACGGGTGGCGACGATCCGAACAAGATCGCCATGCTCGGCCTCACGTTCGACGACGTGTTGCTGCTGCCTGCCGCATCGGATCTCATCCCCAGCTCGGTCGAGACCTCGAGTCAGCTCACCCGGGAGATCCGTCTGCGCACCCCGTTGGTGAGTTCGGCGATGGATACCGTCACCGAGGCCAGGATGGCCATCTCCATGGCGCGGGCGGGCGGTATGGGTGTGCTGCACCGTAATCTGGCCGCCGCCGATCAGGCCGCCCAGGTCGAGACAGTGAAGCGCTCCGAGGCGGGCATGGTGACCGATCCGGTGACCTGTCGCCCCTCCGACACGCTCGCCGAAGTGGACGCGATGTGCGCCCGGTTCCGTATCTCCGGCCTGCCCGTGGTCGATGAGACCGGCGCGCTTGTGGGCATTATCACCAACCGCGACATGCGCTTCGAGGTCGATCAGAACCGCCGTGTCGCCGACGTGATGACCAAGGCGCCGCTCATCACCGCTCGGGAGGGTGTGACCGCGGAGGCCGCGCTCGGGCTGCTGCGCCGCCACAAGGTGGAGAAGCTGCCCATCGTCGACGGTAATGGCCGGCTGCGCGGGCTCATCACCGTCAAGGATTTCGTCAAGACCGATCAGTACCCGAACGCCACCAAGGATCGCGACGGCCGCCTGCTGGTCGGCGCCGCGATCGGCGTCGGCGAGGATTCCTGGTCGCGTGCCATGACCTTGGCCGACGCCGGTGTCGACGTGTTGATCGTCGACACAGCGCACGGACATCAGGCAGGCGTGTTGCAGATGGTGACCAAGGTCAAGACAGAGGTCGGCGACCGCATCCAGATCGTCGGCGGCAATGTCGCCACCAGGGCGGGCGCGCTCGCCCTGGTCGAGGCCGGCGCCGACGCGGTGAAGGTGGGCGTCGGTCCCGGCTCCATCTGCACCACTCGCGTCGTCGCCGGTGTCGGCGCGCCGCAGATCACCGCGATACTCGAGGCTGTCGCCGCGTGCAAGCCGCACGGTGTGCCGGTGATCGCCGACGGCGGCATCCAGTTCTCCGGTGATATCGCCAAGGCGATCGCCGCGGGCGCGTCCACCGTGATGCTCGGTTCGCTGCTCGCGGGCACCGCCGAATCGCCCGGTGAGCTGATCCTGGTAGGCGGCAAGCAGTTCAAGAGCTACCGCGGCATGGGTTCGCTCGGGGCGATGCAGGGCCGCGGGCAGGCCAAGTCCTACTCCAAGGACCGCTACTTCCAGGACGACGTCCTGGCCGAGGACAAGCTGGTTCCCGAGGGCATCGAAGGCAGGGTGCCGTTCCGCGGCCCCGTCAACCAGGTGATACACCAGCTCACCGGCGGCCTGCGGGCGGCGATGGGCTACACCGGCTCACAGTCGATCGCGCATCTGCAGGAAGCGCAGTTCGTGCAGATCACCGCGGCCGGTCTGAAGGAGAGCCACCCGCACGACATCACGATGACCGTGGAGGCCCCGAACTACACTGGTCGCGGCTGATCGAACGATGAGGACTAGGCGCGCCGAATCCGGCGCGCCGAATCGCGACAACCCGGCCGCGATAACCGGGCCGTGAGTTCGCCGAGCGGCCACCGGGTCGGCGGTCGTGCACGGCCCTACCCGGTCGGTGCATGAGTGACCTGCCCGAAGGGGATACGCGTACCGGCCCGGCCACCGCCGAGCCACGCCGCGCCCGTCCCCCCGAGCCGGCCGCGAACCCGCCGCGCCCGCGCGGCCGAATCACAGGAGGACACGTGCGCGACATGGTCGAGATCGGCATGGGCCGAACCGCCCGGCGTACCTACGAACTGGACGATGTCGATATCGTCCCCTCGCGGCGGACCCGCTCGTCGAAGCAGGTGTCGCTGGCCTGGCAGCTCGACGCCTACCGGTTCGAGATCCCGTTCCTCGCCCACCCCACCGACGCCCTGGTGTCGCCGAGGTTCGCCATCGAATTGGGCCGTCTCGGCGGACTCGGCGTGATCAACGGCGAGGGGCTGTGGGCCAGGCACGCCGATGTCGAGGCGAAGATCGATCAGCTGCTCGAACTCGTCGGCAAGGGCGGGTACGAGCGCGCGGTCGCACTGTTGCAGGAATTGCACGCCGCGCCGATGCAGGCTGATCTGCTCGCGGCGGCGGTCGCGGAGGTTCGCGCCGCCGGGGTGACGGTCGCGGTGCGGGTGAGTCCGCAGAACGCGCGCGCGCTGACGCCGTCGCTGGTGCAAGCGGGTATCGACCTGCTCGTCGTGCACGGCACCATCATCTCCGCCGAACATGTCGGGGACGGCGAACCGCTCAACCTCAAAACCTTCATCGCCGAACTCGATGTGCCGGTGGTCGCGGGCGGCGTGAGCGATCACCGCACCGCGCTGCATCTGATGCGCACGGGGGCGGCGGGTGTCATCGTCGGCTACGGCTCCTACCCGGGCGCAACGACCACCGGCGAGGTACTCGGTATCGGGGTGCCGATGGCCACCGCCATCGCCGACGCCGCCGCGGCGCGTCGCGATTATCTCGACGAGACCGGCGGACGCTACGTGCACGTCATCGCCGACGGTGATATCGCCACGTCCGGTCATCTGGCCAAGGCCATCGCATGCGGCGCCGACGCGGCGATGCTCGGTGTTCCACTGGCTTCGGCCGCCGAGGCGCCGGGCCGGGGCTGGTACTGGCCGTCGGCCGCCGCGCATCCTTCGGTGCCGCGCGGTTCGATGCTGCATGTCGACGACCCGTGGGATCTCGGTGGCGAGTCCATCGGGGAACCGGTGCGGCCGAATCTCGAGCGTGTCCTGTACGGCCCGTCCGACGACCCGTTCGGTTCGCTGAATCTGGTCGGCGGTCTGCGACGTTCCATGGCCAAGGCCGGCTACTCGGACCTGAAGGAATTCCAGCGGGTCGGTCTCAGCGTCCGCGCGTGAACCTCAGCGTCCGCGCGTGAACCTCAGCGTCGGTGCGTGAACCTCAGCGTCCGCGCGTGAGCGCTGAGCTCAGCGCGCGTGGCTCGGCGCGCGGTAGCCGCGGAGGAATTGCTTGATGGCGTGGTTCACCGGTTCCGGGTGGGTCATGGTCACCGCGAGCCGAGCGCCCGCGATCTCGACGTAGGTCGCGGCGATCAGATCCTGCGCGAGTCGTTTGGCGCGGTGGTCGGGGATACCGCTGTCGGTGGCGTGGATCACCAGTGCGGGACAGGTGATTTCGCGCAGGCGGCCGACCACCGACTCGCGGCCGAGCAGACAGCCCGCGGCGACTTCGATGCCGCCGCGGTCGCGCACCAGCCAGCGTTTGGTCCAGATGGCGCGGTACCAGTCGTCGTCGCCGATCAGCCAGTGCGCCAACTGATTGACCGCACCCCTGCGGGATTCGTCGTCATACCACTTGTCCAGGAATTCCTGGGTCGCCGTCGACTGTTCCGGAGTCGGCCCGTGCGCTTCGGTGCCGATGAGTGTCAGCGCCGAAACTCGTTCGGGTGCGATCAGCGCGGTGCGCAGCGCCGTGATGCCGCCCTGTGCGGTGCCGCCGAATACGGCGCGCTCGGCGCCGAGGTGGTCCAGCACGGTGAGCGCGTCGCGGGCCGCGGTCCAGTAGGTGAACGGCAGGCCCTGATCCCTGGTGCGGCCATGTCCGCGCGCGTCCCAGGAGACGATGCGGAATTCCGGTGCCAGCGCTGCCATCTGAGACGCGAACATCGTACGGTCCATGAAGAATTCGTGCGCCAATAGCACTACCGGGCCGTCCCCGCCGCTGTCCTCGTAGTGGATGTCGGCATCTATCGCGCGGGCGAAGGGCACGACCATGAGGATAGCCAGGGGCGCGGTGGCGCGCGGGGGGATTTGCCACGTCGGCCGAGTTTCGTCCGAGCGTGTCGGAAATGCGCCGCCGTGCCCGTTGATCGGCTCGCCGTGCCCGCTCACTAGACTACGGCGGTGGCAGAATCCCAGAGACCGGTCCTCGTCGTCGACTTCGGCGCCCAATACGCCCAGCTGATCGCACGGCGGGTTCGCGAATCGCGTGTCTACTCCGAGGTGATCCCACACACCATGACGGTCGAGGAGATCGCGGACAAGCGGCCCCTCGCGGTGATCCTGTCCGGTGGTCCGGCCAGCGTGTACGCCGAAGGCGCGCCGCGGCTCGACGCGCGGCTGTTCGATATCGACGTGCCGGTCTTCGGCATCTGCTACGGATTCCAGGCGATGGCGCAGGCGCTCGGCGGCACCGTCACCCATACCGGCACCCGCGAATACGGCAGGACCGAACTCAATATCGACGGCGGTGTCCTGCACGGCGGTCTGCCCACCATTCAGCCGGTGTGGATGAGCCACGGCGACGCGGTCACCGACGCGCCGGAGGGGTTCGAAGTCACCGGCACCACCGCGGGCGCGCCGGTCGCCGCCTTCGAGGATCGCGCACGTCGCCTGGCCGGGGTGCAGTACCACCCCGAGGTGCTGCACTCCCCGCACGGTCAGCAGGTACTCAGCCGCTTCCTGCACGAGATCGCGGGTATTCCCGCCGCCTGGACCCCGGCCAATATCGCCGAATCGCTGATCACCGCGGTGCGCGAGCAGATCGGTGACGGGCACGCCATCTGCGGGCTTTCCGGCGGCGTGGACAGCGCCGTCGCCGCCGCGCTGGTGCAGCGCGCCATCGGTGATCGCCTGACCTGTGTATTCGTCGACCACGGCCTGTTGCGGGCGGGGGAGCGTGAACAGGTCCAGCAGGATTTCGTCGCCGCGACCGGGGCCAGGCTGGTCACCGTCGACGCGGTGGAGAAATTCCTCGGTGAGCTGAAAGGCGTCAGCGACCCGGAGGAGAAGCGCAAGATCATCGGCCGGGAGTTCATCCGGTCCTTCGAGGACGCGGTGAGCGAGGTCGTCGCCGAACAAGGCACAGGCGGCGATGCCCCCGAGGTCGAATTCCTTGTGCAGGGCACCCTGTATCCCGATGTGGTCGAATCCGGCGGCGGCACCGGCACCGCGAATATCAAGTCGCATCACAATGTCGGCGGATTGCCCGACGATCTGGAATTCGAACTCGTCGAGCCGCTGCGGTTGCTGTTCAAGGACGAGGTCCGCGCGGTCGGCCGCGAACTCGGCCTGCCCGAGGAAATCGTTGCGCGCCAACCCTTCCCCGGTCCAGGCCTGGCGATCCGCATCGTCGGCGAAGTGACGGGCGATCGGCTCGACACGCTGCGCCAAGCCGATGCCATCGCGCGCGAGGAACTGACCGCCGCCGATCTGGATCGTCAGATCTGGCAGTGCCCGGTGGTGCTGCTCGCCGATGTCCGCAGTGTCGGCGTGCAGGGTGACGGCCGCACCTACGGACATCCGATCGTATTGCGCCCGGTGTCCAGCGAGGATGCCATGACCGCGGACTGGACGCGGCTGCCGTACGAAGTACTCGAACGTATTTCGACCCGCATCACCAACGAGGTGCCCGAGGTCAACCGGGTCGTGCTCGATGTGACCAGCAAGCCGCCGGGCACGATCGAGTGGGAGTGACCGTCACCGGTGGCGGGGTGAGTATTTCCGCCACGTGACGGTTCGTCGCGGACGATTCCGAGCGCGTTGCTCGTGAGCGGGTTACTTCGGCGTGGTACCTGTTCGGGCCTGGCCGAGTATCAACTGTCCGAGCAGTAGGCCACCGAACCCGAGCCCCGGTGGGGGCGTGATCGGCTGACGCGAGCCGGGGCGGCGATCCTCGTCCCGTTCGGGACGGTCGAGATGCGGTGTGGCCATGGGGTTCTCCTCGATGTCGAAGACGATGACCCGTCCGGTCGGGCGGGCCATCGCGTCATGTGGCGAATCGGCTGCCGGGTCAACCGCGTTTGCGGGGTGAGATCACCAGGACGATGCCGACCACGATGGCGGCGATCACGATGATCCAGCCGAAGGAGATGGCTCCCGCCGCCGAGACGGTCGCGGGCCCGGCGAGAGCGCAGACGCTCAGCGCGAGTGCGAGTAATCCGACGATCAGTAGCGACGCGGAGGGGCCGCGGCCCTGGCTCGTCCTGTCGCTATCGGTCTGCTCAGCCACGTTCCACCACCACATCTCCCATTCGGACATCGACATTCAGATCGAGCACCGGCGCGCCAGGGGTTTTCGGGCCGGTGATGCCGGTGGGACACGACTGGTCGCCCATGGCGACGGTGCATTCGGTATGGACCGTCATTCCCGCCGGAACGAGTACCCGTGCCTCGCCCATCTGCACGGACAGATCCACCGTGCGGTTCTCGGTCAGATTCAACCCGCGCAGATCGAGCGTCCCCGAACCCATGGACAGGTGGTATTCCGGTTTCAGGTCACTGATCGAAACAGGCGCCCAGGTGTGGTCGCCCAGGGTGGCCTGGTCGAATTCGATCGGACCGACGAGCGAGGCGAGTAGGACGAAACCGGCGAGCGGAGCGGTGACGACCAGCAGTCCGTAGCCGCGGCGCAGGAATGCGCCCAACACCAGTCCGAGGCCGACCACCGCCAGCGCCACCGCCCCGATCCGCGCGGGCGTCATCCATTCGACGCCGGAGGCGGCGGCAGCGCCCGCACCGGCCGCGGCCAGGATTGCCAGACCGATCACCACCGGGGTCAGCCTGGAGCGGGGACGTCTCGGTGGCGGGGCCATGACCGGGCGAGCCGGGGTGGGATCGGGCAGATCCCAGGCGAGAGGCGCGACGCCGAGGGGATCCCAGGACGGCGGCATCGGGCCGCCGATGATGGCCCGCTGGGCGGGTGTCACGGTCCGGACGCGCTGGGGGATGTTCTCGGCGGCGGGTGTTGCCGCCGCTGCCGGCTTCGCGTTCGTGTGGCCGCTGCCCTGCCCCGCAGACGCCGAATCGCTCTCCCCGGCCGCGCTGTCGTCGGGAGGGGTGCCCGTCGACGTGCTGCCGGAGTTCGCGGCGATGACGTCGGTTCCCGCGTCCGGTTGCGCACCGGTCGGGGCCGGGGACTTGTCGAGTACGACGGTCGCGTTGTCCGCATCGGCGACCGCCTGCCCCGCATCCGCGACGGGCGGATCGTCGTTACCAGCGACGTTGTCCGGCGTGTACGTTTCCGGCAGCTTCGTATACGGCGTGTACATGCTGGCCGACGGGGCTTCCGGAGCGTAGAAGCTGCCGGTCGTGCCGCTAGGGAAGGCCGCGCCGGGATATCCGGTGGCGGTGAGTCCGGTGTCGAAGCCGTATTCGTCGAGCTGGCTCGTGCCCGGTGGCGGCTCGGGGGTGCGCATGAACAGCATCCACCAGCCCGCCAGCATAAGTGCGAGGCTGATGACTCCGGAACCGGCCATGCCGACCCCGACCGGTCCCATGGTGCTCACCGCGATGGCCAGCGCCACGATCAGCACGATGGTCTTGGTCGGCGATTGCGAGCTGTGGCCCTTGCCGAACAGCGATTCCGCCGCCGAGGTCTCATCGCCCGCCTGGCTGAGTAACAGCCACGCCAGCAGATAGAGGACGATCCCGGCTCCGCCGAACAGCGCCGACACCACGAAAGCGACCCGCACGAGCACCGGATCGACGTGATAGCGCCTGCCGAAACCTGCCGCGATACCCGCGACCGGCCCCTGCCGCGGCAACCGGACGGGCCGCGAGAGCCACATCTGCTGGAGCTGATCGCCGAAGCTCGTTTTCGTCATGTTTCCATGGTGGGCCGAAACCGGCCTACGGCGCATCGGGGGTAACCCTGAGAGTTCACCTGATGCCGCGCATACGTGTCTCCGGGCCGCACGCTTCGATCCGCGCCGATCGCCGAGTCGGAGACGGGTGCTGTGGCGGTGCGGGCTGATCCGCACCGCCACGGGCGAATTCGGTGTCTACAGGACGATGACGTCTCCGTAGACCGCCCCGTTGGCCGATGTCTCGGGGGAATCGACCTCGATCCGGGTATAGGGCCGGATGGTCAGCGGTCCGCCGCAGCCTTCGGCCAACAGGTGGAAGTCTCGGCTCATCACGTAGCCCTTGGCGCCACCGGAGAGGGTTTTCGTGCCGACCTCGATCTGTTTGATGACGCCGGGGGTGATGTCCAGGTCGAGATCCATCGACGCGTGGATCGCCGGGCCGATGTCTGCGTTGAGGCCGGGAACCAGTGCGTCGGGGCTGGCGCCGACGCCCAGTGTGACACCCGCGTCGAAGCCGGCGCCGACGTGTGTCCCGAAGGTCAGGTCGATGCCGACCGCGCAGCTGACGAGGTACCCGGTTTTCAGTGTTCCGGTACCCGGAGCGTCGACGTATCCGTAGGAGGTGTTGTCCAGGAACACTTCCCTTGTGGTCGGCAGTCCGTTCTGCGGAGCCACCGGATTGGCCACGAGATCGGTGTGGCCGACGGTGAACTGGAAACCGGTCGGCGTGGCGTAGTGGTTCTCGTGCGCCGCGAATACGTAAGCACTGGCGGGCCCCGCCCCGATGTCGAAGACTCCGAGGATCGATGCCAGGGCGGCAACGACGATGCGTGCGGATTTGTACGACAAAATTCCTCCCCTGTGTTCCAACGGGACCAGCTCGGTCGGTGAGTCGGCCCGTGAGAAACGTGTGTGCGGCGGCACGCCGCGACCGCCCCCCACTGCTGATTCGGAGCGGAAACCCACTGGCAGAAGCCGAAGTTCGAGTTTCCGGTCCGGCGGCTCGCGCACATCCGTGTTCTCGGCATCAGATATATCCGGCCTGTCTGAGTTCTCCCTGAGTTCGCTGGTGGTCGGCACTTTTCTGTCCGGACCGGACGGTGTCGGCAACGGAAATGCCGGTGTGGTGGCGGGAGGGAACGCCAACGGTCCGCGAGCGGACGGGTGAGCGACCGATCGGGAATCGAGAAGCATGGGAAACCCAGGGACTGCTCGGCCGTCGCCTCGACCCGACCGACAACCGCTATAACCTTGCCGCGCTGACACCCATCGGCGAGCAGACAGCTGCCGACCTCGAGCGAGCTCACGAGCAATACCAGCAACGGTTGCTCGACGGCGTCACCGCGCGACAACGACAGATCGTGCTCGATGTGCTGGAGCGCATCCGCGCGAATACAACCGAACTGGAGAACTCGTGACCGACGACGTGCGGGCGGTGGCTCGGAGTATGTACGCGGCGTTCAACGCCCACGACCACGATGATCGATCGCCTTGCCTTGATGGTGATCGGCCGGGCAGGTGGACGGCGACCTGCTATCACCGTTCGGGTGAGATAACCGCGCCGGTTCGGGCATTGCCGGGGTTGCCGTTGGTTGGCGTCGGCGAGGCCGGCCCGCCCAAGCCCACCCCACCACTCGGACGCCGACCACGCACCAGGTGACAGATACAACCTGCAAGTGACAACTACAACCTGTCGTCACACCGATGCGGACATCAGGGTGATTCCTGATGCCCGCTGTCGGCGTGCCGTGCCAGTATCGAAATATGTACCCGACTGAACCAGCGTCCGACGCTGCCGGCAGACAGGTAGGGTATCCACCCGATCCGGCCGGTGGGTACGGGTTCGCGCCGGTACGCGGGGTCACCCCCTCGCCGGTGCTGGATCTCGGGCCGCAACCGCAGGTGCGGCTGGTCAGGCGCTCGGGTGGCCGCATCGTCGGCGGGGTGGCGGGCGGTCTCGCCGACCATCTCGGGCTCGACGTCTTCAAGGTGCGGATGGCGTTCGTGCTGCTGTCCGCGCTGGCCGGGGCGGGCATCGCGGCTTATGGACTGCTGTGGGTCTTCACCCCGGGCGGCGCGGATACGGTGAAGCCGTCGGCTACCGAACGCAGGCAGGCGGTCGGTCTGGCCCTGCTCGGACTCGGGCTGTCGATCGTGGTGTCGTGGCTGATGAACGGGACGGTCGCGGCGAAGATCATCGTCCCGATCGTTGTGGTGACGGTCGGCGCGGCGCTGGTGTGGCGTGAATACGACACCGACGGCCCGCGTTCGCTGCTCGGCCTGCCCGCGCGCCCCTCGGTGGTGACATGGGCACGCATCGTCGCGGGCGCCACCATGGTCGTCTTCGGACTCGGCGTTGTGGTGCTGGCCCGTATCGATCTGAGTTCACTCGGGTCGGCGTTGATCGCGGTCGCGGTCACGCTGATCGGCGCAGGTCTGCTGACGGTGCCGCTGTGGTTGCGCATGATGCGGGCGTTGAACGCCGAACGCGCCGCCCGCATACGCAATGAGGAACGCGAGGAGATCGCGTCCCACCTGCACGATTCGGTGTTGCAGACGCTGGCCCTGATCCAGCGTCAGGCCGACGATCCCCAGGAAGTGACCAGGCTGGCCCGCAGTCAGGAACGTGAGTTGCGCCGATGGTTGTTCGAGGACTCGGCCCCGCCCCAGTCGAGTCTGGCCGCGGCGCTGCGCACCATCGCGGGTGAGGTGGAAGATCAGCACGGCGTGCAGGTCACCACGGTGACCGTCGGCGATGTGTCGATGGATATCGGTGACACCGGAAACGGCCTGCCGAAGGAACATTTCACCGCACTGCTCGGCGCGAGCCGGGAGGCGCTGGTGAATGCCGCCAAACACGCGGGCGTCCCGGCCATCGATCTGTTCGCCGAGGCGGAGCCGCATCAGGTGAGCGTCTTCGTGCGCGATCGCGGCGCGGGTTTCGACCTCGACGCCGTTCCGCAGGACCGCCAGGGTCTGGCGAAATCCATTCGCGGCCGGGTCGAGCGCCGCGGCGGGCAGGTCGAGATCCTGTCCACCCCCGGCCGCGGCACCGAGGTCCGGATCATCATGCCCCGCACCGATTCCGGTCGCGACGACGGCGGTGCGGGCTCCGACGGCGCTGTCACGGCGCGGATTCCGCAACCGACCGGACGGGAGAAGTGACAAAGTCGCCGCCGCGGTTAGGGTGGCATCCGGGCAACCGATGTCGCGCTGATATCGGTGACTCGCCGGGTGCGCCCAGAATTCGGCCCGGCATGCGACCACCGATCCGCGACGGTGCCGCCGGGTTCTTCTCGACCGGCGGCGGGTGCGGAGCGGCGGAGGAGCGGAGCAGGTGAGCGTGCGGGTTTTTCTCGTCGATGATCACGCCGTATTCAGGTCGGGTGTGCGGGCGGAGTTGAGTCGTGAACCCGATATGGAAGTGGTCGGCGAGGCGGGTGGGGTGGCCGAGGCGATCGCCGGAATCAAGACCGCAGGCCCGGATGTGGTGCTGCTCGATGTGCATATGCCGGACGGCGGGGGTGTCGCGGTGCTGGCGGGAATCGAGGACGGCCCGGTCTGTCTGGCGCTGAGCGTGTCCGATGCCGCGGAGGACGTGATCGCGGTGATCCGCGCGGGCGCGCGCGGCTACGTCACCAAGACGATCTCGGGATCCGAACTGGCCGATGGTATTCGGCGGGTCGCGGGCGGCGACGCGGTATTCAGTCCGCGCCTGGCCGGATTCGTCCTCGACTCGTTCACGGGCAGGTCACCGGTGCCGGAGCCGCCGCTCGACCCCGAACTGGACTCGTTGACGCCGCGCGAACTCGAGGTGCTCCGTCTGCTCGCCCGTGGCTACACCTATCGCGAAATCGCCGAGAACCTGTTCATCTCGGTGAAAACCGTGGAGACCCACGCCTCCAATGTGTTGCGCAAAACCCAGCAGTCCAATCGCAATGCCCTGACCCGGTGGGCGCATCGTCGCCGGATCGACTGAGCGGAACTACATCACCGCGACGAGGATCGCGATGAGGATGATCAGCCCGATCAGCAGACCGACGGCGATGGCGAGCGGTGCGTTACTGGGCGGATTTCCCTGCGGGCGCTGCGATACGGGGGCGGCGGCGGTTCTGACGGGTGCGGTGTGCTGCGGGCGCGGCAGCGGCGCGGCATGCGGACTGCGCAGGCCGGAGGCGGAACTGCGGGCGGCCCAGGACGGGATGGTGCCGTCCTCGGTGCGGATCGGGGCGCCGAGAATATAGGAGCCGGTGCCGGGACCGAAGGCGGCGGTGAGGATTTCGTCCCTGGCCTCGGCCATCGTCGGCCTGCGCTGCGGGGCGGGTTCCAGCATGTGCAGCAGGACGTTGGTGAGAACGCCGCTGCGGGTCGGGGGAATGATCTGGGCCATGGCGGCGCGTTCGACCAACACGTCGCTGTCTTCGTCGAGGCCGAACGGCGGCTGCCCCTCGATCGCGGTGTACAGCGTCGCGCCGAGGGAGAATACGTCGCTGGCCTCGGTCGGCCGTGCGCCGCGCGCCACCTCGGGCGGCAGATACGCGGGGGTTCCGGTGATGATGCCGTCGGGTTCCTCGGTGAGATCACCCGCGCCGCGCGAGATGCCGAAATCGCTGAGTTTGGCCAGGCCGGCAGCGGGCCCGCGATCGGCGACGAGGATATTGCCCGGTTTGATGTCACGGTGCACGATGCCGACCGAATGCGCGGCGGCCAAGGCGTCGGCGACCTGCGCCCCGATCTGCGCGACCTCGACCACGGGCAGGGTTCCCGCTATGCCGAGCGCCGCGGCCACGCTGCGCGAGGGTAGGTGTTCCATGACCAGCCAGGGCTCACCGGCCTCCAGCGCCACGTCATAGACGGCGATGGCGTGATCGTGCGACAGTTTCGCCGCGACTCGCCCCTCGTGCAGGATCTGGCTGCGGATCTTCTCCGCTTCTTCTTCGGGCAATCCCGCGGTGGTGAGCACCTGTTTGATGGCGACATCGCGATCGAGCAGACGGTCGTGTGCCAGCCACACCGCTCCCATACCGCCGCCGCCGAGTTTCGACTGGAGGCGGTAACGACCGGCGACCAGGTATTGGGGGCCGACGATGGGACGGGGGCGATCGATCATGGGTGCAGGGTATCCGAATCTTGTGCTAGGCGACCTGATTCGAGCCGACGGTGACTCCGATCTCGACCGGGCTGCCGTGCTCGCCGAGGCCGCTCCCGCAGTAGTGGCGACCCTACCCGTGTGATCGTTCCTCGCCCGCCGCCGGGTGGGTGCGCGCTGGCAAATATCCGGATACTTCTGGGGCGGCTGGGGCCGGAGATGGTCCGCGGGGACGGGGTGAAACGGTGCTGGCACGGCGCTCTTGACGGAACACGGGGTCGGGTTTCTACTTGAGATCTATCGAACGTATATTCGATAGCGATCGATAGCTGTATCGGTGCTGGCTGCTCTTTCTCGGCCGAGAAAGGGAGTCGGCCCGCTCGCTTCGCCTCGGGGTCCATCGTGGGAAGTAGGTGGTTGTGATGGGTTCGGACGTGCGGGTGGGGGATGAGAATCACCAGTGGAAGCTGGAGGAACTCCGCAGGAGAATGGCCGCGGTGCCGGGGCGCGGGGAGTCGGCGGCGGCGCGGATTCCCCATGGGACCGAGCTGCGCAGGGAAGCGCTTCCGGTGCCGAGCGCCCTTGCGGAATTGTTGCCCGATGGCGGTCTGGTCAAGGGTTCGGTCGTGGCGTACGCGGGGGCGCGCTCCTTGCTGGCAGGTCTGCTCGCCGCGGTGACCGAACACGGCGGCCACGCCGCGGTGGTGGGGATGCCCCGGTTCGGTCTGCTCGCCGCGGTGGAGATGGGCGCCGAATTGACGCGACTCGCCGTGGTGTCCGATCCCGGCCCCGACCCCGTCGAGATCGCCGCGGTGTTGCTCGAAGGCCTGGATCTGGTGGTGCTCGGCCTCGGTGAGACCTCGGTGGCGCCATCCCGGTCCCGGGTGATCGCCGCCCGTGCCCGCAGCCGTGGCGCCACCCTCGTGGTCACCGACGGTCACTGGCCCAACCCCACCCTGCGGCTGGACGCCCGCGTCTGCGGCCATGCCGGGCTCGGCGCAGGCCACGGCCGTCTGCGTTCGCTCTGCCTCGACGTCGGAGTCCGCGCCAAGTCGGGCCCGCCGCGTCGTGGCCGCATCGACCTGTGCCCGAACGCGGGACGCGTCGAATGGGTCAGGCGGGAGAATCCGGCGGGCACGGGCGAGACGCCGGTCGCGGTGCGCGGCGCGTGATTCGGCCGGGGCGTGCTCGGGTGCTCGCCGTGTGGTGCCAGGACTGGCCAGCGGTGGCGGCGGCAGCGGCGGCGGAACTGCCCGCGACGCGACCGGTCGCGGTGTTGTCCGGGAACCGGGTGGTGGCGTGTTCGGCGGTGGCCAGGGTCGAGGGGGTGCGGCGGGGATTACGGCGGCGGGAGGCGCAGGCGCGATGTCCCGGTCTGTTCCTTGCGCAGGACGACAGGGATCGGGACGCGCGCCTCTTCGAGCCGGTGCTGTCGGCGGTGGACGCGACGGTGCCGGGGGTGGAGGTGCTGCGGCCTGGACTGCTCGTTCTCGGGGCACGCGGAGCCGCACGGTTTTTCGGATCCGAGGAAGCGGCGGCCGAACGTCTCGTCGACGCGGTGGCCGCGCTCGGTGCGGAAGCGCAGATCGGCATCGCCGACGAACTCTCCACGGCGGTGCTCGCCGCCAAACGGGGCGCGCTGGTGCCGCCGGGGGAGGGGGCGCGGTTCCTTGCGCCGCTGCCGATTTCCGAACTGGCCGCCGAACCGAGTCTGGCCGCCCCGCAACGCGCCGACCTGGTGGATCTGCTGCACCGCCTCGGCCTGCGACGCGTCGGTGATTTCGCCGCACTGAGTCCGGTGGAGGTCGCTTCGCGCTTCGGCGTCGACGCCGTGCTGGCGCATCGCTGCGCCAGGGCGGTGCCGGAGCGTCCCCCTTCGGCGCGCCGACCGCCGCCGGAATTGGCCGTGGAGTACCGCTGCGATCCGCCGATCGACCGGGTCGACGCCGCCGCGTTCGCGGGCCGCATGCTCGCGACCCGGCTGCACGCCGCCCTCGCCGCCGCGTCGGTATCCTGCACCAGACTTTCGGTGCTCGCGGAAACCGAAGCGGGAGAGCGGCTCTCGCGTATCTGGCGGTGCGCTGAACCGCTGACCCCGGAGGGTACGGCAGATCGGGTGCGCTGGCAGTTGGACGGCTGGCTGACCCGGCGCGACCGCCCGAGCGCGCCGATCACCCTGCTGCGCCTCGAGCCCGTCGAGATCGCGCAGGCGGGCGCGCTGCAACTCGGACTGTGGGGCGGCGTCGGGGAGCAGGACGAGCGTGCCAGGCGCGCCCTGATCCGGGTGCAGGGTCTGCTCGGCGGCGAAGCGGTGCGGGTCGGGGTTCTCAGCGGCGGTCGCGGCCCCGCCGAACGCATCACGATGGTCGTGCTCGGCGACGAATTGGTGCCCGCCACCGATCCGGCGCTGCCCTGGCCGGGCCGTCTGCCCCAGCCCGCCCCCGCCGTACTACTGCTGAACCGTCCTCCGGTGCTGTTGGAAGCCGCCGACGGCAGCCCGGTAAGCGTCACCGCCCGCGGCCTGTTCTCCGCCGAGCCCGCGGCTCTGCGCTGGGGCAGCAGGCAGTGGCAGCTGGCCGGATGGGCGGGTCCGTGGCCGGTGGACGAACACTGGTGGACCCCCGAATCCGCCGCCGCGTCCGCCCGCGCCCAGGTGCAACTCGACGGCAAGGAAACCGACGCCAGAGTCCTGCTCCTCATCTACCGCGACGAGATATGGCGGGCGGAGGGCCTCTACGACTGAGCCGCGCTCCCGGTACGCTCCAATACCGTGGATCTGTCGGTGACCAGGATGGCGATCGGTGATGTGCGGATCGCCTACCGGGATTCCGCGACGGCGACCGGCCGATCAACTGCTCGACCCGGCCCAAGCGACGTACCGATCGTGCTGGTCCACGGCATGGGGGGTGACGGGCATACCTGGAAGCGTTTCGCGCGCACCCTGATCGAGAGCGGTAGGCGCGTGATCATCCCCGACCTGCGCGGTCACGGGCGCAGCTCACATTCCGACTCATACCTGTTCGCCGATTTCGGGACCGATGTGCTGCGGCTGATCGAGGGGTTGGGCCAGTCGTCGGTGGATCTGGTCGGGCATTCGCTCGGAGGTTACGCGGTGTCGTGCGTGGCGCAGCAGCGTCCCGATCTGGTCCGCAGGCTGGTCATCGAGGAATGCCCGCTGCCCGCGCGTTCCGGCGCCGAGCAGATGACGCTGACCCGCCGATTCCCGAGCGTGCCCGAACTCTGGCATGCCGCGTCCAGCCTGATCCGCCATCCCCGTGCCGTCCTCGCCTTCGACCGCACGATGACCGCGACCGCGCTCGAACAGTTCCGCAAACCCGATCCGCAGTGGTGGGATCGGCTCCCCGACATCACCGCGCCCACGCTGATGCTGCGCGGCGGTTCCGGAGGCATGGTCGATCCGGAGAAGCTGGCGATCGTGCAGTCCGCCGTCTCGGACTGCACCGTGCGCGCGTTCACGTGCGGTCACAGCATTCATCGTGATCGTCATCGGGAATTCGAGGCCGTGGTTGTTCCGTTCCTGGCGTGATACCCGGCCCGCGCGGACATTGTCGCGTCATGTTGTGGGGAATCCGACATCACGGCGGCGAAATGTCCGCGCAGACCGGGACCCTACAGTGAGAATCATGCGTGCCCCGCGCGGGCGAGCGCCCGAACGGGGCGCCGGATGACCCCGCGGCCACTCGGCGTCACCCGCTTCGACGGCATGACCTGTTCGGCCGCCGCGGTCGATCTTCCCCTGCCGGGAACGGCGACCCGAGTAACCGGGTGGTTGTGTATCGAACATCCCGGCGGGTGGGGTCGCGACGTGATCGGCGACGCGGTGCTCGGTCCGGAGATCACCGAGGAGCTCGCGGCGCGCACCAAGGCCGCGCGGGTGCGGCCGACGCTGATCAGGCGGCCGGGGCGGTACGAGTTCACCGGTACGCGCACGGTGCTGATCGCGAGTTCACGCCAGGAAGGCTCCTGGTGTGAACGTTTCGAGATCACCGATGTGAAACAGCTGCTCGAGCTGGATCTCGACCTGCTCAACGGCCCGCCGCCGGGAATCGGCGCGCCGGTGCGTGATCCGCTGGCGCTGGTGTGCGCGCACGGAAAACGCGACCAGTGCTGCGCCCTGCTCGGCAGGCCGATCGCGGCCGCGCTGGCCGCGCGCTATCCGGATCAGGTCTGGGAGTGTTCGCATACCGGCGGACACCGATTCGCCCCCGCCATGGTCCTACTGCCGTCCGGATCGACCTACGGCCGGGTCGATTCCGCCGCGGCCATCGAGGCGGTGGAGGCCGCCCGCCGCGGTGCGGTCTCCCTGACCGGACTGCGTGGTCGCAGTTGCCATCACCCGGTCGAGCAGGCCGCCGATATCGCGGTCCGCAGGATCGCCGCCGCGGGCGCGGATGATCTGCTCGTCCACATGGAACCCGAAAACGGCATCGCGCCAGCGGATTACGTGGCTGCGAATGCCGCGGTTGCTGATGCCGCGGATGCCGCTGATCCGGCGGTGACCGCGACCGCGGTGGTCACTCACAGGGATGGCCGCCGCTGGCGGGTGAGCGCGCGTACCGTCACCTTCGACCCGCGTCAGGCCAGTTGCGGCGCGAACCCCAAACCGGCCACCGCCGTCGTGGCAGGCGACCCGCGCCCGCTGCCGCCGGTCCGACCCGTGTCGTAGGCTCACCGGCCTTTGTCGCGGTCGTTGTCCTCGTCGACCTGCGTCCGAGCGCTTGCGTCGCACCCATCCCCACCGCCCCCTGCGGGGTGGGGATGGGTGCGCTCACCAGTGCGTTCCCGGTACCCAGCGCGCGGCGCGGCGCAGCGCGGTGCCGGTGACGCGGCGAGCCGCCGACCGCTGTCGCGGCTCGGAGTGCGGGACAGCGGTTTCCGGCGCTTCGTCGGCCTGTTCGCCCTTGGCGGCGGGTGAGTCCGGCAGCGCCCGGTAGTAGCGGTGCAGGATGCGGTCGCGGATCTTGGGGGTGAGGAGCGCGCCGTATTCGGCGAAGGTGCCCAGCGGCACATCGATGCGTTTGGGGCGTTCGACGAGGGCGCGCACGATGGTCGCGGCGGCCCATTCGGGGGATTCGGACGGACCCTGAGCGCCGCTCGGCGCAATCATCGGGGTGCGCACCAGCGGCATGTGGATGGTCGTGAAAGTGACACC
Organism: Nocardia sp. NPDC005366; assembly: GCF_040606855.1. Lineage (NCBI taxonomy): Bacteria > Bacillati > Actinomycetota > Actinomycetes > Mycobacteriales > Nocardiaceae > Nocardia > Nocardia sp. NPDC005366. Next base: position 79,702 of record NZ_JBEXFQ010000005.1, on the reverse strand, counting down.
GTCCGCCATGGTTTCGACCGAGGCGACCTCGGTGAACTTATCGAGTGCCGCCTTGCTCGCGAGGTACGCCGAGAACCGTGGGGTGGCGACCTGCACTCCCGCGCTGCTGATCTGCACGATGTGGCCGAAACCGCGTTCGCGCATCTGCGGCAGCAAGGCCAGCGTCATGCGCAGCGCGCCGAAATAGTTGACCGCCATGGTGCGCTCGTAGTCGTGCAGCCGGTCGGTGGAGCGGTGGATGGCGCGCCGGATGGAGCGGCCCGCGTTGTTCACCAGCATGTCGACGTGGCCGTGCTCATCGAGGATGGCTTTGACGATCTGGTCCACCGAATCGGATTCGGTGACATCACACTGGTAACCGTAGGCGCTGCCGCCCGCGGCCCTGATCTCCTCGACGACGTCCGCGAGTTCGTCACCACGGCGGGCGAGCAGGAAGACGGTCGCGCCCTTTGCCGCGACAGCCAGTGCGGCGGCCCTGCCGATACCGGAGGACGCGCCGGTGATCACGACGTGACGACCGGTGAGGTCGCGGCTGCGCCGGTCGCGCCGGATCCGCTCACCCGCGGCGGTGATCGCGTCGGGTGACGGTTCGTCACCCGGTGAGTCGCTGCCCGACGCTGCGTTCATGGCTGCTCCTTCGCAGTCGAATGAGCATGAACTTACTCCGAAGTAAGTTCACTGCCAAGTGGTGGTCGCCGGCGTCGAGGTTCCGCCTCGCCGGACCGGGCAGGCGGTGTCGGCGCGGTGAGAGGCGTCCGGTCGAAGCGTTCGACGCCACCGGGTTGCCACTCAGCGGCGTCGCGGTCGGTAGTCCTCGCGCCGGGGATCGCGGTCCCGCCGCTGGTCGCGGGATATTTCGAAGATACTCCGCGGTAAGGCATTCGGCGTATCGAAGATTCGGTGGACGGGCGGGAAACCTGTTCGGGCAATCCTCGCGCAAAGGCTCGGTGATTCCTTTCGGCAAGCCTCGAATCTATCGAACATATGTGCGATACTCGTGCGCATGGCGGACGATCGGATGGCGGACATCTTTGCCGCGGTGCGGCTCGGCAGTGGTAACTCGGAGGCGGGACGTCGCGTCCTGCGCACGCTGTGGGATGAGCTAGGTCCGGCCGGAGATCCGTTGCAACGCTGCGTGGTGGCGCATCATCTGGCCGTTCTGCAGAAGACTGCCGAGGAGTCGCTGATCTGGGATCAGCGAGCGCTGGCCGCGGTTTTCGGTCCCGGCATACCGCTCGATGACGGACTGCGCTGCTTCCTGCCCTCCCTGTACCTCAATCTGGCCGACAGTCACCGCAGGGTGGGCGATTTCGATGGCGCCCGAATGCAACTGGCTATCGCTCGCGGTCATCTCCGGATCCTGGCGGAGGACGCCTACGGCGCGATGATCCGGGCCGGGCTGGATCGGGTGGAAGCCGCCCTCGTGGCCGGATCGGCGGAACGGTTGATGGCCGAGTAATCCGCGCGGCTGCGGCGCGGGGTCCTCACCCGAGAGGGGAGTCGAGCTGTCTTCGGGACCGGTGTCGGGCTTGCGGGGTGGTCGATGATCACCCCTGGTCCTCGGTGCGGATTCGTTTCGTGGAAGATGAGCGAAAGCGCGTATGTGAGCGTCGGATTCACGATCGGGATGCGGCGTAGGTCGTAGTTCGCCGCGGCCAGATGTACCGAATATCGGTTGCTGCGAAGGAGTCGCATGCCTGTGCAATTGGGACGCGGTTTCGGCTGGCTGTGGTCGGCCTACGCCGTCAGTACATACGGCACGTGGATCGCCTTCGGCGCGTTCCCGCTCATCGCGGTGCGGGTGCTGCACTCACCGGCATTCGCCGTCTCGCTGCTCGAGGCGGCCGGGCTCGTCGTCGCGGCGATCGTCGCGTTCCCGCTCGGGCCGTGGATCGAGCACCGGGCCAAACGCCCGGTGATGATCGCGATGGACCTGGCCAGGTTCCTCGCGATGGCGAGTGTTCCGATCACCTACGTCCTCGGCTTACTGACCTACGGTCAACTGCTGATTGCCTCGGTCGTCTCCGGAACCGCGAGCATCGTCTTCACCGCCGCCTCCGGCGCGTACCTGAAACACCTCGTCCGCGGCGATCACCTCCTTGTCGCGAACGCGAGATTCGAAGGCACGACCTGGGTGGCGACCGCGGTAGGGCCGCCTCTCGGCGGTGCGCTCGCCGGACTGCTCGGCCCGGTCGTCACCGTCATGGCAGACGCCCTCAGCTACCTACTGTCCGCGCTCGGGGTTCTCCGCATCCGCGGCGGCGACATCGCGACCCCCCGTGACCCGGCCGCCAGGTTGCGGTGCGCGGACCTGCTGGTCGGCTGGCGGTTCATCCGCCATGACCACGCACTATTGCGCCTGTTCCTCAACTCGATCCTGGTAGGCGGCCTGATCATGGCCACCGCCCCGCTGCTGGCCGTCCTCTTGCTGGGCGAATACCACTTCCCGGCCTGGCAATACGGTCTCGCCTTCGGCGGTCCGGCGCTCGGAGGTTTCGTGGGCGCCCGGCTCTCCGCACCCCTCGTGGCCCGCTACGGACGGCACCGGGTCATGATCGTCTCCGGCTGGTCGCGATCGATCTTCCCGCTCGGTCTCGCGTTCATCCATCCCGGCATCTCCGGGCTCATCACGGTGATCATCGTCGAGGGCCTGCTGATCACCTGCATGGGCGTCTTCACTCCGATCTACGCGACAGAACGCCTGCAACGGGTATCCGCGGATCATGCCGCTCGAGTCCTCAGTACCTGGAGTGTCGGCGGCAAACTCCTCCAAGCTGTCCTGATGGTGGTCTGGGGCATCCTCGCCACACTCACCAACCCGCTGACCGCGATCACCATGTCCGGCGTTCTCCTGCTCGCCACCCCGCTCCTGCTGCCGAAACGGACGCACATGTTCGAACCCGAGGTCGCCGCGTCGGCCGAGGACGTCCGGGTCGCCTAACCGAAGAACTCGGCGATTCGTCGGCCCGATGCATGACTTCTCATCTATCGAATGTATGTTCGATAGATAGGAGGTGATGCGCTGGTGGGGTGGGGTAACGGGCCGCCCACATGGGCGGAGATGGAACGGGTGCTGTCGGGGCGTCCCGGCCGGACGAATCCGGAGACGATGCACCCCGGCGACGGCGGCGACAGCCCGGCCTGGTCGCGCAAACGCGGCCGATACCTGGCCGAGCCGATCAACCGGGTCGACGGCCCCGCCGTGCCCTATGCCGAACTGCACGCCCACTCGGCCTACAGCTTTCTCGACGGCGCGAGTCAGCCGGAGGAACTGGTGGAGGAGGCCGTACGGCTCGGGCTCGAGGCGATCGCGCTCACCGACCACGACGGTTTCTACGGGACGGTGCGCTTCGCGGAGGCGGCCAAGGAGTGGGGCATGCCGACCGTCTTCGGCTCGGAGCTCTCACTCGGCTCCGGATTCGATCCGGGCGGGCACGTTCTCCCCGGGCTCTCCGGGCGCGGTGGCAGGCGGCCGGTCGCGCAGTCCGCCCACGCGCGGGATTCCGCGCCGCGCACCGGCTCGCCGGATCCGGCCGGTCCGCATCTGCTGGTCCTGGCTCGGGGCCAGGAGGGGTACCGGCGGCTCGCGCGGGAGATCTCGGCCGCGCATATGGCCGCGGGAGAGAAGGGCATCCTCCGCTACGACCTCGACGCGCTCGCCGCGGCGGCGGACGGGCACTGGCATATCCTGACGGGCTGCAGAAAAGGCCACCTCAGGCAGGCCGTCGAACAGGATCTGCGGGCCGGGGACACCGGGTTGACGCGGGCGGAGGCGGCACTGCGCGAGCTGATCGATCGGTTCGGCGCGGACCGGGTCGGCGTGGAACTCACCCACCACGGCGTCCCCGAGGACGACGAGCGCAACGCCCACCTCATCGCCCTCGCCGACCGGGTAGGTCTTCCCGTATTGGCCACCACCGGTGCGCATTTCGCCGGACCGGGACAACGTCGCCGCGCCATGGCGCTGGCCGCGATCCGCGCCGGGCAGAGTCTGGACGATATCGCGGGCTGGCTGGCCCCGGCGGGTGGCGCGCATCTGCGCTCCGGCGCGGAGATGGCGCGACTGCTGGGGGCTGGGGCCGGACGGGCGGGATTGCGCGCGGTGTCGAACGCGGCGGAACTGGCGCGCGAATGCGCCTTCGACCTGCGGCTGATCGCTCCCCGATTGCCGCCGTTCGCCGTGCCCGACGGCCACGACGAGAATTCCTGGCTGCGCAGGCTCACCATGGAAGGGGCGCGAGCCCGCTACGGTCCACCGAGCGGTGATCCCCGGGCGTATCGCCAACTCGAACACGAACTCGCGACCATCGACGAACTCGATTTTCCCGGCTACTTCCTGGTGGTGCACGATATCGTCACCTTCTGCAAGAACAACGACATCCTGTGCCAGGGCAGGGGTTCGGCGGCCAATTCGGCGGTCTGCTACGCCATCGGCATCACCAATGTCGATCCGGTCGCCAATGAGCTGCTTTTCGAACGGTTCCTTTCGCCGGAGCGCGACGGTCCGCCCGATATCGATATCGATATCGAATCCGATCGCCGGGAAGAGGCGATCCAGCATGTCTATACGAAATACGGACGCGAATACGCGGCCCAGGTGGCGAATGTGATCACCTATCGCGGCAGATCCGCGGTCCGCGATGCCGCTCGCGCACTGGGGTTCTCGCCGGGCCAACAGGACGCGTGGAGTAAACAGGTGAGCCGCTGGACCGGCGTCGCGGCCGAGACCGGCACCGATATCCCGGAGCCGGTACTCGAACTCGCCGCCGATATCGAGGGTCTGCCGCGACATCTCGGCATCCACTCGGGCGGCATGGTGATCTGTGACCGGCCCATCGCCGATGTCTGCCCGGTGGAATGGGCGCGGATGCCCGGTCGCAGTGTCCTGCAATGGGATAAGGACGATTGCGCGGCCGTCGGTCTGGTGAAATTCGACCTGCTCGGCCTCGGCATGCTCTCCGCGCTGCACTACATGATCGATATGGTGCGCGAACACGTGGGCGAGACGGTCGAATTGCACCGGCTCGACCTGGCGGAGGCCGGGGTCTACGACATGCTCTCGCGCGCCGATTCGGTCGGGGTTTTCCAGGTGGAATCGCGCGCTCAGATGGCTACCCTGCCCCGCCTGAAACCCCGGAATTTCTACGATCTGGTGGTGGAGGTCGCGCTGATCCGGCCGGGCCCGATCCAGGGCGGTTCGGTGCACCCGTATATCCGTCGCCGTAACGGGCAGGAGAAGGTCCGCTACGACCACCCGGCGCTGGAGAAATCGCTCCGACGCACCCTCGGGGTTCCGCTGTTCCAGGAACAACTCATGCAGATGGCCGTCGACGTCGCCGGATTCACCGCGGCCGAGGCCGATCAACTGCGCCGTGCCATGGGTTCCAAACGGTCACCGGAACGGATGGAGCGATTACGCGAACGCCTCTATCGCGGCATGCGTGACCTGCACGGCATTACCGGCGAGGTAGCCGACCGCATCTACGAGAAGCTGTACGCCTTCGCGAATTTCGGTTTCCCGGAGAGTCATTCGCAGAGTTTCGCCTCGCTCGTCTTCTATTCGGCCTGGTTCAAACTGCACCATCCCGCCGCCTTCTGCGCGGGGCTGCTGCGAGCACAGCCGATGGGTTTCTATTCGCCCCAGTCGCTGGTGGCCGACGCGCGCAGACACGGCGTCACGGTGCGCGGTCCCGATATCAACGCCGGTCGCGCCGAGGCGACGCTGGAAGATCGCGGTACGAGCATCAGACTCGGACTGTCGTCGGTGCGCCATATCGGCGAGGAACTGGCCGAGAAGATCGTGGCGGCACGAGAAGCCGGGCCATACACCTCCTTCCTCGATCTGACCGGACGCGTGGAACTGACTGTCCCGCAGGCGGAATCGCTCGCCACCTCGGGTGCGCTCGGCAGCCTCGGCGGCACCAGGCGCGAGGCGTTGTGGGCCGCGGGCGCCGCCGCGGGCGAACGCCCCGACCGCCTGCCAGGCACCGGCGCGGCCACCACCGCACCCGCCCTGCCCGGTATGAGCGATCTCGAACTGGCCGCCGCCGACGTCTGGGCGACCGGAGTCTCTCCCGGCACCTATCCGACGGAATTCCTGCGCCCGCGACTGGACGCGCTCGGCGTCATCCCCGCCGCCGGATTGCTCGCTGTCCCCGATGGATCGAGGGTGCTGGTCGGCGGCGCGGTCACGCATCGGCAGCGGCCCGCCACCGCGGCGGGCGTCACCTTCCTGAATCTGGAAGACGAGACCGGCATGGTGAATATCGTCTGCTCGGTCGGCCTGTGGACCCGCTACCGGCGACTGGCCCAGGGCGCACCGGCGCTGCTCATTCGCGGCCGGGTGCAGAATGCGGAGGGGGCGGTCAGCGTCGTCGCGGAACATCTGCAGCGCATGGATCTCCGTGTCGATTCCACCTCGCGCGACTTCCGCTGACGAACCAGCGCGCGAGCCCGGTCCCTCAGGTCGTTCACGGCCGGGAGGAGGTGAAGTACGGTGGATCCGGCCGACGACCGACGGGATGAACACCCTATGCGCGCAGGCATATCGGATCGGACTGCGGTATCGCCGTGCGCCCGAGGCATGACGGCCATGGTCGTGCTGGTGGTTTCGCTGCCGTCGACGGTGCTCAGCGGACTGTTGGTCTACGGCGTCGGCACCCTCGCAGGCCCGCGGTTCGCCCTCGGACTGATACTCGCCTGGTCACTTGTCGGCCCACTCATTCCCGCGCCGACCGCCGATATGGCGCCGCGGATCTTCGGGGTCCGCAGACCACGCCCCGAGGAACAATCCGCGTTGATTCCGGCCTGGCACAACGTCGCTCACGCCGCGCGGGTGCGCGCCGCCGATTACTCGCTCTGGGTCCAGGACACCGGCGACGTCAACGCACTCGCCGCACCGGGACGCATCGTCGCGGTCACCGGATGGGCGGTTGCGGCACTCGGCCCGCGCGAACTGGAGGCCGTACTGGCCCACGAACTCGGCCATCATCTCGGCGGCGGTCAGCGTGCGCACATGCTGGCCTACTGGTATGGCCTGCCGATCAGTGTCATCAGGACCGTCTATCGCAAGATCACCTGGCTGTTCGCCGTTTTCGTCGCGCAGGCAGCGCATATCGTCGGACTCGTCGCGCTGCTGCGACTGTTCGGCATGCGAAATGCCATGGACGTCATCTGTTTCACGGTCCTCGCGCCGACCAGGGCGCTGGTGTTCGCGGCAGCGGCCATCGGATCGGCGCGGGTGTTCGGCGCACCAGCGGTGGCATGCGCGGCGACGGCACTGCTGGTGGAGCCGTTCGCGAAACAGGCACAGCGGCGATGGTCGGAAATCCAGGCCGACGGTGTCGCCGTCGACCTCGGGTACGGGCGGGAAACCCGTACCGTGCTCGATCTGTGGTTACGCCACCACTCGTCTCGACGGAAATCGAGGCCGATCGCCAGGCTGCTGGACTCCCACCCGCCGATCGAGACGCGCCTTCGCGCCATCCGAACCCGCAGGGGCGCTTGGGCCGACCCTGGCCGCGTTATCCCGCCGCCGCAGTCCGCGTAACGACTACTCTGCGATCATGCGGAAGCTTGCGGTGCTGTGCATCGGTCTCCTGGGTTCGGTGCTGCTCGTGGCTTGCGGGAGTCAGACGACGTCGACCTTGGAATCCGCGTCGACGGTCGCGCCCGCCATAACGCCGCCCGGTCTGCGCGAACAGGCGCCCTCACCCGCCGACAGTCGCGGGCAGTCGCCGGATACGGTCGCGCGCAAGGAAGTCGTCACCGGCAGCGTCGACATCACCGCCGACGATCCCATCGCCGCGGCCGCGACAGTCGCGGAGCAGGTGCGAGCCGCGGGCGGACGGATCGACAGCCGCACCGAACAACCGGGAACCGACGATGACGATCCAAGCGCGTCGCTCACCGTGCGCGTACCCGCCGACAAGACCGACAGGTTCATCGACGGACTCGGCGGCGTCGGCAAACTCACCCGCGTCAGCACCAATCGCGAAGACGTGACCATGCAGTGGGAGGATCTCGACGCCAAGATCAAGGCGTTGCAGGCTTCGGTGGACCGGCTGCGTGCGCTCATCGCGGGCGCGACCAGCACGGCCGACCTGCTCGCCGCCGAGAACGCGCTGTCGAGCAGGCAGGGCGAACTCGACAGCCTCACCGCGCGGCAACGATTGCTCGACGACCAGGTGAGCCTTTCCAGCCTGACTGTCGACATCACGGCCACGGAGCAGAAGTCCGACCACGACGACGACCCGGGCAATTTCTGGGACGGAGTCATCTCCGGCTGGAATTCGCTGGTGGATTGGTTGCAGGATGCTGTCGTCTTCGTCGGCAAGGCGATTCCATGGCTCGGATTCCTGGCGGTGGTCGGCACGGTGGTATGGGGGATCGCGCGCCTGGTGCGGCGGCGTCCGACGGGGGGCGCCGCGGCGGGCCGAACACCGAAAGCCGAGCGGCGCCGGGCGGCTCCCGACACCGCGCAAGCGAGGACCGGTGCCGCAGAGGCCGCGACCGGAACCGCGGAATCCACCCCCGACACCACGAAAACCGTTGCCAAGGAAGGAGAATCCGGTGCCCCCAACGGTGGTAAGGGTGACGATCAAACCGAACAGCCGTAAGGGCCCGCTCGTCGAAACCCTCGACGACGGCACCCTTCAGCTCTACGTTCGCGCACCCGCCGTCGAGGGCAAGGCCAATAAAGCCGCCATCGAACTCCTCGCCGACCATTTCGGCGTCCCCAAGAGCGCGGTCCGTTTGACCGCGGGCGCGACCTCCCGCTTCAAACGTTTCGAGGTGGACCGCTAAACCCCGCCGGGAAACCCGTGCTGCCGCCACGCCTCGTACACCGTGATCGCGGCGGCATTGGACAAATTCATCGATCGCCGCCCCGGCAGCATCGGAATCCGCAGCCGTTCGGTGATGTGCGGATCGGCAAGCACCTGCGCGGGAAGTCCGGTGGGCTCGGTGCCGAACAGGAGCACGTCGCCTTCCCGATATGCGATATCGGTGTAGCGCGTCGTCGCCTGGGTGGTGAACGCGAAAACCCGCTCCGGCTCCAGTGTCCGCCACGCCTCGGCGAGACTCCCGTGCACCGTCACCGACGCCAGATCGTGGTAATCCAACCCGGCCCGCCGCAACTTCGATTCGGACAGGTCGAATCCCAATGGCTCGACCAGATGCAATTCGCATCCGGTGCCCGCGACCAGGCGAATCGCATTACCGGTATTCCCCGGGATGGCGGGCTCGTGGAACATCAGTCGGAACACAAGTATCAGTCAACCAGGTGGTCGCTGTCCGTCGATGAGTTGGTCAGTCGGGTAGCTGGTCGTCAGGGCGTTCTGGTGACGACGGCGTCGGGAAGCGAAATCGCTTTGGTCTGGCCCAGTCATGCCGGCCGGTCGGCCGTCGATGTGATCCCTCTGGACGATCGGAGTGACCCCGAGCGCATCGTTCGGGAGATTGTGTCCGAAACCGCCGTCAGCACGAATGAGATCGCGAAGGTGGTCTAGCTGCCGTCTCGCCGTTGAGGTAGATCGGGGCACGTGCCATCGAGGTATCGCACAGTGTCGCTGGACGTACAGTGGTCGGAGCCCGATCGGATCGCCGTGGACAGCGGTCATCCCGGAGAACACTATCGATGTAAGGAGCGGGGACGATGCGGTTCGGCAACGGACTCGACATACCCGAAGGACTCGCCGACGTGTGCGCACCGGACCGAATGGCGGTGCTCGTATACGACATGCAGGTCGGGGTGTTGTCGCAACTGAGCGACGGACCGCAGATCATCGAGCGGGTCGTGCGGCTGGTCGAGGCGGCGCGGCGCGGCGGCTATCCGGTGATTTTCCTGCGCCACTTCTTCTTGCCACCTCGACTCAGTGGCGTATTCGGTCTGCGTATGGCGATGAGCTGGCAGCGGGTCGAGACCGTCGAAGAGTTGAAACCGATCCTGCAGCGCGACACTCCGTCCTTCGAGTTGGTTCCCGAGTTACGACCGCAGGCGGATGAGATCGTCTTCGACAAGACTTCGATGTCGGCGTTCGAGGGCACTCCGCTGGCCGCTACGCTGCGCGACCTCGGTATCGGCAGCTACGCCATTTGCGGGGTGGCGTTGGAGATCGGCATCGCGCCCACCGTCGCGCATTCCACCGACCTGGGATTCGTGCCGGTGGTGATCGCTGACGCCTGTGGCGGGAAGGACAAGGAGGCCATGGCGAGGGCCTACGACGAATTCGCCTTCCAGGGGCACGCGATGGTCACTGACGTCGACACGATCACACCGCTTCTGGCGAACCGACCGGATCAGGCGGCGATATTCTGATTCGATGTGAATCACCTGCGGCTCGTGGCACATCGGCGATGAAGCGGGTCGATCAGTTGTGGCAGGTGTCCTTGTCGTTGTAGAGCAGCATCTGGGTGACCTTCGCCTCGGGCGGGCTCTCGGATCGAATGCCGAGGAAACCGTAGTGGGCGGGGTGGCCGGGGACGTCGGCGGAACTCCAGTTATGACCGAGTTTCAGGGTGGGGTAGGCGGTGCGCACCTGTTCCAGGGTGGAGCCGACTGTGATGCCCTCGGGGGTGTGGGCGGGCAATTTGTTGTGCGTGATCGCGACGATTTCGCCCTGGTTGTAGAAGCCGCTCCAGCCCGCGGCGGCGGTGTAGCGGCCACATCCGGGCGGGTCGCCGCCCATGTCCTCGAGTTTCGCGATCTCCCCGGTGGCCTTGGCATCGGTGACGCTCATGCCGAGCCGGATCTTCCCGTACCCGAGCGGCCCGAAGTCGGGCAGCGGCGGTGCGACGGTGGTCGATGACGCCACGGAATTCGGTGTCGCCGACTCGGCCACGGTGTCCCCCGAACAGCCTCCCGCGCCGCCGAGGGCGGTCGCCAGCACCACGAAGGTCATGACGGCACGATTGATTCGCATGGTCTTCCCCCGATTCGTCCCCGATGATCGAGGTTCCGCCAGATCTGCGGGCCCCGTATGCCGCGCCCAGTCTGGTACGGCCGACGGTCACCGGTCAAGGGGGCCGAGCGCCGGTCGGGCATCGGGCGCCGAGTTCGTCCTCGGGGTGAGGGCCGGGTGCTCGTAGGGTCGGGGTCTGCAAGAATCGGGGGCGTGACCGATGTCGAATCGCCCGCGGGAAGGAAGCCGAGCGCAGGCGAACAGTTCCTGCGCTGCCATCTGCCGATGGTCGTGGTGACCCTGGTCATCGTGCTGGCCGTGGTCTTCGTCGCCTCCGATCGGTGGCGACGTGGCGCGCTGTTCTTCGGGGGCGCCACCCTGCTCGCGGCGGCGTTCCGGCTGTGTCTGCCGACCGCGCGCGTCGGACTGCTCGCGGTGCGCAGCAGACCCTTCGATGTGGCCGCCCTCGGATTGCTCGGCTCCGCCATCGTGACCATCGCCGCCACGATCAGCACGGTCGGCGTCGGCTGACCAGCCCCGGGCTGGTGAGGAACCAACCCCGGTACCGCTCAGCGATGTTCGCGTGCCAGCCGCATGGTTTCGATCAGCAGTTTCGACACCGCGGCGGCCTCGGTCAGGAATCCGTCGTGCCCGTCCCTGGAATGCACGATCTCCAGCCTGTCGCAGCCGGGTAGCGCGTCGGCCAATTCCTGCTGTGTCCGTAGGGGATACAGCCGATCGGAGTCGACGCCGCCCACCACGCACGGGACCGGGGTCGAGGCGAGCGCCGCCGCGACACCGCCGCGCCCGCGGCCGACATCGTGCCGGTTCATCGCCTCGGTGAGCAGGACGTAGGTGGCGGGATCGAAACGGCTACAGAGCTTTTCGGCCTGATGGTCCAGGTAGCTCTGCACCGCGTAGCGACCACCCCGCCACGGATCTTCCTCGTCCTGCGCGTGATTCTCGAAGCGGTGATCCAATTCGGACTCGGTGCGGTAGGTCAGGTGCGCGATCCGCCTCGCGATGCCCATGCCGGTCATCGGGGCGCGATCGGTGTCGTGGTAATCACCGCCCTGCCAGTCCGGATCGGCCTTGATGGCGGCGATCTGGGTGGTCTGGGTTCCTATCTGGTCGGCGGTGGCGCGCGCGCCGACGGCGAGCACCAGGGCCGCCGCCACTCGTTGCGGTGCTTCGATCATCCATTCCAGCACCCGCATGCCGCCCATCGACCCGCCGACCACGGCGGCCAACCGGTCGATGCCGAGCAACCGCGTCAACGCGATCTCCGCGGTCACTTGATCGCGGATGGAGATCTCCGGAAACCTTGCGCCCCACGGCTTTCCGTCGGAAGCGAGGGAGGAGGGCCCGGTGCTGCCCTTGCAGCCGCCGAGCACATTCGTCGCGATCACACACCACTCGTCGGTATCGAGCGGCGCACCGGGGCCGACCATGCCCTCCCACCAGCCCGGCTGCGGGTGGGCGTCGTCGGGCCCGCCGACCACGTGTGAATCACCGGTCAGCGCGTGCTCGACCAGTACGACATTGTCCAGCGCGGGGGAGAGCTCACCCCAACGTTGCACCGCGAGAAGCACGTCGGGGACGACGGCGCCGTTCTCCAGCGCGACATCCCCGATGGCGATCACGCCGAGCCGCCCGTCCGGCGGTGGCAGAAGTGTCACACCGGTCGCTGGACGGGTGGTGCTCGGCTCGGCGCTCACGGTCACGAGGTCGCCGCGAAACCGGCGCGTAGATCGGCCAGGATGTCATCGATGCCCTCGATGCCGACGGCGAGACGTATCAGTCCCGGTGTCACGCCCGCGGCCAACTGCTCCTCGGGTGTCAGCTGCGAGTGGGTGGTCGAGGCCGGATGGATCACCAGCGAGCGCACATCGCCGATATTGGCGACGTGGCTGTGCAGTGTCAGCGCGTCGACGAACTTCTTGCCCGCGTCGATCCCGCCGCGCAGGTCGAACGCAACGATCGCGCCCGCACCCTTCGGGGCCAGCTCCTTGGCGCGCGTATGCCACGGCGAGGTGGGCAGGCCAGCGTAGAAGACGGCTTCGACGTCCGCGTGCTCGGTGAGGAATTCGGCGACGGCCTGAGCATTGGAGACATGCCGTTCGAGTCGCAGGCTCAGCGTTTCGATGCCCTGAGCGATCAGGAACGCGTTGAACGGCGAGATCGCGGCGCCGAGATCGCGCAGCAACTGCACGCGCGCCTTCAGCGCGTAGGCCGGTGCGCCGAGATCGGCGAAGACCGCGCCGTGGTAGCTCGGGTCGGGTGTGGTGAAACCGGGGTAGCGAGCCGCGCCGTTCTCGTCGCGCACCGTCCAGTCGAAGTTGCCGCCGTCCACGATCACACCGCCGATGGCCGTGCCGTGCCCGCCCAGGTACTTCGTCGCCGAGTGCACGACGATGTCGGCGCCGTGGGCAAGCGGCTGGATCAGGTACGGCGTAGCGACGGTGTTGTCGACGATCAACGGCAGCCCGGCCGCGTGGGCCACGTCCGCGACACCGCGGATGTCGAAGATGGCGCCGCTCGGGTTGGCGATGGTCTCGCCGTAGAGGGCTTTGGTGTTCGGCCGGATCGCGGCCCGCCACTGCTCCGGATCGTCCTGGTCGTCGACGAAGGAGACCTCGATGCCGAGTTTGGGCAGCGAGTAGTGGAAGAGGTTGTAGGTGCCGCCGTAGAGCTGCGGGCTGGAGACGATGTGATCGCCCGCCGAGGCCAGGTTGAGGATCGAGTAGGTCTCCGCCGCCTGCCCCGAGGCCACCAGCAGCGCGGCCACTCCGCCTTCCAGCGCGGCGACGCGCTGTTCCACCACGTCCTGGGTGGGGTTCATGATCCTGGTGTAGATATTGCCTGGTTCGGCCAGACCGAACAGCGCCGCGGCGTGCGCGGTGTCGCGGAATGCGTACGAGGTGGTCTGGTAGATCGGCAGGGCCCTGGCGCCGGTGCTCTGATCGGGGGACTGGCCCGCGTGGACCTGTTTGGTCTCGAAGGACCAGGCGGCCGGATCGATCGGGGACGCGATGGGTTCGCTCATATCGTTCTCCAAATGGGGGGTTGTTCGCCGGACGAACGGGTTATCGTATTGCGGGCGACGGACAACAACACATTTCGGGATCCTCCTGAACAGCGCGCTTGCTCCCGGCCTTCGGGAACCCGGTCATCACCCGGAGCACCCCACCGCAGCTGGAGGGTTGCCGTCCAGCGAGCCGGGGCTTGGCGCTGGCACTCATGACCTGACAAACATGGTAACCGGCGGTCGGGCAACGCCCGAATCCCGTTGGAAATATCACGCGGAGTCGAGCGGGCGCGCGTGCGAGCAGATGCGTCGGAGCTCGTCGTACGCGGTGAGTACCGCGGCGCGGGCGGCGCGGGCGGCGGTCTGCGGGTCGCCGTTGACGACCAGTTCCTCCGAATCCGCCATCGCGATATGACACAGCATCTGCCAGGTCGCCACCACCAGCCGGACCGGAAGCGCGTCGGGCGCCGTGCCCGCGCGTTCGGCTAGGCAGCGACTGATCGCCGTGGTCTTGGTCTCGCCGAATTCCAGGGCGCGCGCGTTAACCGTCTGGCTGCTGCGAGCGATCCGCTGCATTTGCTGGAACTGCCGGAAGGATGTGCTGTCCCCGGCGGTGGCGCGGTCGATCATGTCCAGGTAGGCGTTGCACAGCGCGGGCAGGTCGCCGTCGGTGCTTGGTTGTTGCCGCAGCGCGGTGGCGACGCCCTCGCCGAAGTCGGCGACCGGTCCGAGGACGATGTCCTCTTTGGTCTCGAAATATCGGTTAACGGTGCGCGGCGAGACGTCGGCGGCATGCGCGATCTGCTCGACCGTCGTCGCGTCGAACCCTTGGGCGTCGCACAGGTCGAGCGCCACTTCGATGATTCGCGCACGGGTCTGTATTTTCTTGCGCTCGCGCAGGCTCGGTCCCCGTCCGCACCGACCATCGGCCGGGTCGTTGGCGCGGGCGTCGGCCGCCGCGGCGATCGGCGCTGATGAGTCGAGCATGTCCGCATTCTATCGCACGGCGCCCAGTCGCTGTCCGCAACCGACAAATGTCCGATTGCGACATTTTTCTCTTGACGCCAATTGTCTGACGGTGACAGGATTGGCCGAATTGATCCGAGAGTCCAGCACTTCGAACGAGGAGACCGAGATGACCGACACCGCATCGGTGGCCGAAGCACCGGAGAAACGGGGGAGTTCCGCACGCTGGCTCGCCCTCGCAGTCATCGCGTTGGCGCAGCTCATGGTGGTTCTCGACGCCACCATCGTGACCATCGCACTGCCCTTCGCACAACGTGATCTCGACATCAGCGATAGCAACAAGCAGTGGATGCTCACCGCGTACACGCTGATCTTCGGCGGTCTGCTGCTTCTCGGCGGCCGCATGGCGGACTACCTGGGCCGTCGCCGGATCTTCATGGTCGGCCTGATCGGCTTCGCCGCCGCGTCGGCGCTGGCGGGCCTCGCGCAGAACGGGGCGCAGCTCTTCGCGGGCCGCGGCCTGCAGGGCGCTTTCGCCGCGCTTCTCGCGCCCGCCGCGCTGTCACTGCTCTCGGTGACGTTCACCGAGGCGAAGGAGCGGGCGACGGCCTTCTCCATCTTCGCCGGCATCTCGGCGGGCGGCGCCGCGATCGGCCTGCTCGCGGGTGGCGCGCTCACCGAATACGCCTCGTGGCGGTGGACGCTGTTGGTGAATACCCCGATCGCGATCATCGCGCTGGTCGGCGCGTTGACCTTCGTCGTCAGGGATGTGCCCGCACCGCGCACGGGCGGCTACGACGTGCCCGGCGCGATCACCGTCACCCTCGGTCTGATCGCCATCGTGTACGGCTTCAGCCGTGCCGCGGAAGCCGGCTGGACCTCGGCCGGCACGCTGGGGCTGCTCGCCCTCGGTGTCGTGCTGCTCGCGGTATTCGTCGCCGTCGAGCAGCGCTCGTCGAATCCGCTGCTTCCGCTGCGTATTCCGGGTGAGGTCAACCGGGGTGGCGCGCTGCTCGTGGCGCTGCTGGTTCCGATCGCGATGTTCGCGATGTTCCTGTTCCTCAGCTTCTACTTCCAGAACACGCTGGGGTACACGCCGCTCAAGGCCGGTGTCGCCTTCCTGCCCTTCCCGATCGGCATCGCGATCTCCGCGGGTATCACCAGTAGCCTGCTGCCCAGATTCGGCCCCCGTCCGCTGATGCTGACCGGCGCCGTCCTCGGTGTCATCGGCCTGCTGTGGCTCGCCCAGCTGAGCTTCGGCGACGGCTACGCGCTCAGCGTGCTGCCCGCCCAGTCGCTGATCGCGCTCGGCATGGGTCCGCTGTTCGTCGGAATGCAAGCCGTTGCCCTGCATCAGGTCGAGGAACGGGATTCCGGTGTGGCCAGTGCGCTGCTGAACGCGGCGCAGCAGGTCGGCGGCGCGGTGGGCACCGCGCTGCTCACCACGATCTCGGTGCAGGTCGCCAAGAATTATGTGATCGACAATCAGGGTCTCGGCGATCTCACCGCGCGTGCCTCCATCCACAGCTACGACGTCGCGTTCTACGTCGGCGCGGGCTTCTTCCTCGCCGCTGTCGCGGTGGTCGCGCTGATGATCAGGGATAAGCCGGAGAATCTGATCGAAGGGGCCGAGGAGGGTGTGAAGGTTCCGATGACGGTCTGACTCGAGGGGATGCGAGGGTCCGTGCGCCGGGTTGGGCGCGCGGACCCTCGTCGCTTTCTGCGGGTCGGTGCGATCCATGCGTGACCTGCGCGGACGTGGTCTGGATCACCCAATACCTACCTGCGAGTAATAACTAACGCCGTTACCCGGGTACGCTGCGAGGTTGCGCACAGTGGCACCTCCCCGCACGGTGAGCACATCACCAGCAGTACGCTTGTCTTGTTTTGCCACACGTCCCGCCGACAAGACGGGACATATACGTTGTCTGTTGGAACAGCTGGGGTCCGCTCACAAGCGTGTTCGCCTGGCCGTGCAATGAGGGCACCATCCTAGGAGGACACGAAGATCCATGTCCAAGATCAAGGTTGAAGGTACCGTCGTAGAACTCGACGGCGACGAGATGACCCGGATCATCTGGCAGTTCATCAAGGACAAGCTGGTCCACCCGTATCTCGACGTGAACCTCGAGTACTACGACCTGGGAATCGAGTACCGGGACAAAACAGACGACCAGGTGACCATCGATGCCGCGAACGCCATCAAAGAGCACGGTGTCGGCGTCAAATGTGCCACCATCACCCCGGATGAGGCCCGGGTCGAGGAATTCGGCCTGAAGAAGATGTGGCGCTCGCCCAACGGCACCATTCGCAACATCCTGGGCGGAACCATCTTCCGCGCGCCGATCATCATCTCGAACGTGCCGCGTCTGGTCCCCGGTTGGACCAAGCCGATCATCATCGGCCGCCACGCGTTCGGCGATCAGTACCGCGCCACCGATTTCAAGGTCTTCCAGGCCGGTACCGTCACCCTCACCTTCACCCCTGACGACGGCAGCGAGCCGATCGTGCACGAGGTCGTGAAGATGCCCGAAGAGGGCGGCGTCGTGATGGGCATGTACAACTTCCGCAAGTCCATCGAGGACTTCGCCCGCGCGTCGTTCAACTACGGTCTCGCGCAGAACTACCCGGTGTACATGTCCACCAAGAACACCATCCTGAAGGCCTACGACGGCATGTTCAAGGACACCTTCCAGGAGGTCTTCGACGCCGAGTTCAAGACCCAGTTCGACGCGGCAGGTCTCACCTACGAGCACCGCCTCATCGACGATATGGTCGCCTCCTCCATGAAATGGGAGGGCGGCTATGTCTGGGCCTGCAAGAACTACGACGGCGACGTCCAGTCCGACACCGTCGCCCAGGGCTTCGGCTCGCTGGGCCTGATGACCTCGGTGCTGCTCACCCCGGACGGTCGCACCTGCGAGGCCGAGGCCGCACACGGCACGGTGACCAGGCACTACCGTCAGCATCAGCAGGGCAAGCCGACCTCGACCAATCCGATCGCGTCGATCTTCGCCTGGACGCGCGGACTCGAGCATCGCGGCAAGCTGGACAACACCCCCGAGGTGATCGGCTTCGCCCAGACCCTCGAGGATGTCGTCATCAAGACCGTCGAAGGCGGCCAGATGACAAAGGACCTCGCGCTGCTCGTCGGCGGCGACCAGGGCTACCTGAGCACCGAGGAATTCCTCGGCGCGCTCGACGAGAACCTGGCTCGCGCCCTGCGCTGAGCCGGAGCATCGGGGGTGAGTGATGCGCTCACCTCTCCGGCGCTGGACGTCCCAGCGCCGGGTCGACACGGGCACCCGCCCACCGTGTGGTGGAACGGGTGCCCGAGCTGTTTCCCGAGCCCTCGCGCTCGGGGGTTTCGGCATCGCTACGACCGAATTCGTCACCATGGGTTTGCTGCCCGATATCGCCGAGGCCATGCACGTCTCCGAGCCGACGGCAGGGGCATGCGGTATCGGCCTACGCGCTGGGTGTGGTGCTCGGAGCGCCGGTGATCGCGGCGCTGGCAGCGGCCACGTTGGCTCCCGTAGGGCAGCGTGCCAAGGCGGTTGCTGCGGTTATGCTGGAAATGAGCGCCGCCAACGTCGTCGGCGTTCCTGGTCCCGATCGGCGCGGCGGGCGCGGCGCTCGCTCCCGGCCTGCGAACCCGGCTGATGGATGTCGCCGCCGACGCGCAGACCCTCGCCGCCGCCCTCGGCTACACCGCACCCGCCGCGGTCGGTGCGGGCTCGGCGGTGCTGGGCGGTGCCCTGTTCACGCTCACCGTCCGGGCTGCCCGCCGCCACCTCGTCGAAGCGCACGGCCGCCCGAATGCCGTAGAACATACAGGACTGTATGTAAGTGTAGAATCATCCGAATGACCAGGACCGATGCCCCGAAGCCGCAGCGCCGTACGCAGGAACAGCGCAGTAGTGAAATGCGGACGCGGTTGTTGGACGCGACGATCGACTGTCTGGTGGAGTACGGGTACGCGGGGACGACGACGCCACGGGTCGCCGAGCGGGCGGGGGTCACCCGTGGTGCGCAGGTCCACCATTTCGGATCCAAGGCCGACCTGGTGGTTGCGGCCATCAGTCATCTCGCGCAGCGGCGTGCCGAAACCGCGATGCGGGAGATGGATCGGGTGGTGATCGGCGCCGATCCGGTCGACGCGGCCCTCAACGTCCTCTGGGAATTGCATCAGGGGCCGCTGTTCATCGCGACGGCCGAGTTGTGGGTGGCGGGGCGAACCGATCCGGTGCTGGCCTCGGCGATGGAGAAGGTCGAGCCGTTCGTGAACAACGCGGTGCTGATGGCGGTGGCCCGGTTCGTGCCGGATGAGATGCGCCGCAAGGAAGCTCGCGATTTCGTCTACACCGCGATGGACGCGCTGCGCGGCATCCTCGTCGCGAATTTCATCGACGCAGATTCCGGGCGGGCACGCCGTCGCTGGCGTCGCGCCTGCGTGCACCTGCGTGGCATCGCCAACGCGGCGCTCACGGAGTCCCACTCCGCCGGCTGAACGAGCCGCGGCCGACCACATACGCGATCAGCTGTATGTAGCGCAGTCGCGCACTTATCGCAGGCAGCTTGATGTGCCCGGAGAAACCCGGGATACCTGTCTTGCGCAGTTACATACATGCTTGTATGTTTGTTATCAGTTCGGTTCACACGGATCCGCCACGTCATCCGCGAGGTGCGGGCGGCCAACCTGAGGGAGTTCGATGGCGAACAAGGTCTACGTGGTCGGCGTCGGCATGACGAAATTCGAAAAGCCGGGTCGCCGCAAGAACGAGGACGGCACCGGCTGGGATTACCCGGACATGGCCAGGGAATCGGGCACCAAGGCGCTCGCCGACGCCGGAATCGACTATCGAGAGGTCGAGCAGGCCTATGTCGGATACGTCTACGGCGAATCGACCTCGGGGCAGCGCGCGGTCTACGAACTGGGGATGACCGGCATTCCGGTGCTCAACGTGAACAACAACTGTTCCACCGGTTCGACCGCGCTGTTCCTCGCGGCCCAGGCCATCCGGGGCGGCCTGGCCGAATGCACACTCGCGCTCGGCTTCGAGAAGATGCAGCCCGGCTCGCTCGGTTCCACCTGGGATGATCGCGAACAGCCGATGGCCAAACACGTCATGGCGCTCGCCGAAATCTCCGAGGCGCAGTTTCCGGTCGCGCCGTGGATGTTCGGGGCGGCGGGCCGCGAACACATGAAGCAGTTCGGCACCACCGCCGAGCATTTCGCCAAGATCGGCTACAAGAACCACAAGCATTCGGTGAACAACCCGTATTCGCAGTTCCAGGACGAATACACCCTCGACGACATTCTGGGCTCGCGGATGATCTACGACCCGCTCACCAAATTGCAGTGCTCGCCGACCTCCGATGGGTCCGGCGCGGTCGTCCTCGCGAGCGAGGCTTTCGTGGACGCGCACGGGCTCGCGGCGCAGGCGGTGGAAATCGTCGGCCAGGCCATGACCACCGATTTCGGCTCGACCTTCGACGGCACCGCCAAGAATCTGATCGGCTACGACATGAATGCGCGGGCCGCGCGCACGGTGTACGAGCAGGCCGGACTCGGCCCGGAAGATTTCCAGGTCATCGAATTGCACGACTGCTTCTCCGCCAACGAACTGTTGCTCTACGAGGCCCTCGGTCTGTGCGGGGAGGGCGAGGCGGGTGGGCTCGTCGACGACGGCGCCACCACCTACGGCGGAAAATGGGTGGTCAATCCCTCCGGTGGCCTGATCTCCAAGGGGCATCCACTGGGCGCCACCGGCCTCGCGCAATGTTCCGAACTCACCTGGCAGCTGCGCGGCGCGGCCGACAAGCGCCAGGTCGAGAACGTGACCGCGGGCCTGCAGCACAACATCGGCCTCGGCGGCGCGGCTGTCGTCACGGCCTACCAGCGCGCCGAGCGCTGAGCTGTTCGTACGAAAGCCGCTGTACCACATCGACGTTCACCGCTACAGGAGTCGGACATGGGACATATCGAGGCAACCAAGGACGTCAACGCCACCCCCGAGGCACTGTGGGCCGTCGTCGCCGATCCGCGGACTTGGGAGAGGTGGTTCACCATCCATGAGCGGTTCATGGAGGAACCGCCCACCGCGCTGGCCGAGGGCGCGAAACTCGTCGCGAAGATCGTCATGCTCGGCATGGCGAACAAACTCGAATGGACCGTGATGTCCGTCGCGCAGCCGCACCGGCTCACCCTCGGTGGGGCCGGAATGGCCGGTGTGAAAACCGAGTTCACCTTCGATATCCGCCCCAAGGGCGACGGAGGCAGCACCGTCGTCGTCTCCGGCGATTTCGAGGGGGCGCTCATCAAGGGCGCGCTGGGCAAGGCCGTCGAGAAGGACGGGCTCAAACAGCTGGACAAGTCGCTGCAAGAGCTCGACGCCCTGGCGTCGGCCTGATCGACGGGTATCCGATGACAGCGCAGACCAGCGCCCGCGTGGTCGAATTCGACGACGCGGGTTTGGGAACCTGGTGTGACGAGGTGACTTTCGATGTCACACCGGAGCGGATCGCCGAATACGCGGCAGCCACCAATGATCCGATCGCGGCCCATCTCGCGGGTGGAGTCGCGTCGCCGGTCTTCGCCATCGTCCCGGTATTCGAGGCCATGCTGATGCCGGTGATCGAGGTGGCGCCGACGGACATCTTCGGCCGAGTCGTGCACGGTGAGTACGATTTCCACTTCCACCGGGCGATCCGGCCCGGTGACCGGCTGGTGTCGCGGGCCAAGGCGATCGGCTACACGAGTCGTCCCACCGCCACCACCATCACGATCCTCATCGAATGCCGTGACGACGCGGGCGAACTGGTCAACGAGCAGTATCTGACCGCCTTCTTCCGCGGCATCGATGCGGGTGCGTCGGTCGGTGCGATCGTGCCCGCGCGTATATCCGATGAGACTCTGCGGTCGGCGGATCCGGTCGCGACGGTGGCCCAGCACGTCGACCTGGACCAGACCTTTCGCTACGCACCCGCCGCGGGCGATCCGGTGCCACTGCATCTGGACGAGCAAATCGCTCGGGACGCGGGGCTGCCCGGCATCATCGCGCACGGGTTGTGCACCATGGCCTTCGCGTCGTGGGCGGTGCTCACCGAGGTGGCCGGTTCGGATGCACACCGGCTCGCGCGATTCGCGGTGCGCTTCGCCGCGATGGTCTTCCCCGGTGACGACCTCCAGACCCGCATATGGAAGGTCGGGTCCGGCGACGGGATCACCACCTACGCCTTCGAAACGGTGCGCGGAGCCGACCTGGTGCTCAGTGACGGACTGGCAGAGATCGCCGACTGACGCGCGCCGGACCGGCATACACCACCGCCCCCGAGGCCCGGCAGGACCTCGGCCCGGCACGTGAACAGAGTTCAGCACCGCCGCCGAAGCGGGTGATGACGACCCGCACGGTCTGCCGTGCGGGAGACGAGGAGTGAGTAATGGGCGCATTGGAGGGAAAGGTCGCCGTCGTCACCGGCGCGGGCCGAGGTATCGGTCGCGAACACGCGCTGCTTTTCGCCCGGGAGGGCGCGGCCGTGGTGGTCAACGATCTCGGCGGCGGCAACGCGGGCGACGGCGCCGATACCGGCCCGGCGCAGCAGGTCGTGCGTGAGATCGTCGCCGCCGGTGGCCGGGCTGTCGCGAACACCGATGACATCGCCACCTGGGACGGCGCGAGAAAAGTCGTCGAACAGGCGGTTTCGGAATTCGGCGGACTCGATGTGGTGGTCAACAACGCGGGTATCCTGCGCGACGCCTTCCTCGCGGGAATGGACGAGGCGCACTGGGACGCGGTGATCGCGGTCCATCTCAAGGGCCATGCCGCGGTCCTGCACCACGCCGCCGCGTACTGGAAGCGGCAGAGCAAGGCGGGTAACCAGCCCGATGCCGCGGTGATCAATACCGCCTCGGCGTCGGGGACGACCCTGCCGAACGCGGGGCAGAGCAATTACGGCGCGGCCAAGGCCGGTATCGCCGCGCTCACCCTGGTGGCCGCCGAGGAACTCGGGCGCTACGGCGTGCGGGTGAACGCCATCGCGCCGATCGCGCGGACCCGGCTCACCCTGGCCACCCCGGGTATGGGCGAGATGCTGGCCGCGCAGGCCGAACATCTGGAGGAGGGCGAGTTCGACGCCTTCAGCCCGGCCAACATCTCCCCGCTGGTCGCATACTTGGCTTCGGACAAGTGCACGACGACCGGCAAGGTGTTCGCCGTTCAGGGCGGCGCCATTTCCGAGTTGGCCGGTTGGCACGACGTGAAGACGATCGAGGCGGAAGGGCCGTGGCTCATCGACGACATCGCCGCACGGCTGCCTTGACCAAGATAGGAGAACAACGATGTTCGAATGGTCCGAAACCGATGTGATGATCCGCGATGCCGTGCGGACCTTCGTCGACAAGGAGGTCCGCCCGCATCTCGACGCGCTCGACAACGGGGAGATGACGCCGTATCCGATCATCCGGAAACTGTTCGGCCAGTTCGGCATCGACGCCGCGGCGGGGGAGTCGATTCGGAAGTTGCTCGACAAGGAGCAGACCAGAGCCGATGCCGCCGCGGCGGGTGAGCCCGAACCGGCGGACAAGCAGAAGTCCGGCGGCAGCCCGTTCGCGGGTCAGGAATCCATGATGGCCGTGCTGATCGGCGAATTGTCCGGTGTCTGTATGGGTTTGGTGACGGCGATGGGCGTCTCCATCGGACTCGGCGCCACCACCATCATGTCGCGCGGGACGCTGGCGCAGAAGCAACGCTGGCTCCCCGATATCGTGACCATGAAGAAGGTCGCGGCGTGGGCGATCACCGAACCGGACTCCGGCTCCGACGCTTTCGGCGGGATGAAGTCCTACGTCAGGCGCGACGGCGAGGATTACATCCTCAACGGGCAGAAGACGTTCATCACCAACGGTCCCTTCGCCGACGTCATCATCGTCTACGCCAAACTCGACGAGGGCGACGGCGCCGACAAACGCGAGCGAAAGGTTCTCACCTTCGTCCTCGACAGCGGGATGGCGGGCCTCACACAGGGCAAACCGTTCAAGAAGATGGGCCTGCACTCCTCGCCGACCGGTGAGCTGTTCTTCGACAACGTGCGCCTCGGGCGCGACCGTCTGCTCGGCGAGACCGAGGAGCACAGCGGCGGCGACGGCCGCGAGAGCGCCCGTTCCAGTTTTACCGCCGAACGCATAGGGGTCGGTTTCATGGCGCTCGGCATCATCAACGAATGCCATCGGCTGTGCCTGGAATACGCGAAGAGCCGCAAGCTCTGGGGGCAGGAGATCGGGCGATTCCAGCTGGTCCAGCTGAAGCTGGCGAAGATGGAGGTCGCGCGGATCAACGTGCAGAACATGGTCTTCAACGTGCTGGAGCGTGGCCGCGCGGGGAAACCGCCGAGTCTGGCCGAAGCGTCGGCCATCAAGCTGTACGCCTCCGAGGCCGCCACCGAGGTGGCGATGGAGGCGGTGCAACTGTTCGGCGGCAACGGCTACATGACCGAATACCGGGTCGAGCAGCTCGCCCGTGACGCCAAATCGCTGATGATCTACGCGGGCAGCAACGAGATCCAGGTGACCCATATCGCCAAGGGGCTGCTCGAACGGTAATACCGGACCCGGGTGCGGTACGCGCACCCGGGACGATCACACCGCGCGCAGGCGGGTGCGGCTGGCGTAGATGTGTTCGGCGATCAACGTGGCGATCCGGTCGGGCGCCTCCAACATGGGGACGTGACCGACCCCGTTGACGAGGATGCGATCGGCGGAATCCGGCAGTTCCCGCAGGAAGCGCCGAGCGTAGACCCGGTTGGGAATGATCCGGTCGTGTTCGGCCAGCAGCAGCCGCACCGGGGTGGTGAGGGTGGACAGATCCGCCAGAGCCGGGATGCGCATGCCGCCGAGAATCATCGGGATCATGGCGTCGCAGTTCAGGGCGGCGGTGATGGCGGCGGCGGCGGCACCGCGCGGTACCGAGGTGGCGCTTTTGCCGAGCAGCAGGCTCGCGAAGCGCTGGAGGACCGGATTGGCGGCGGCGAAATCGCCGATCAGCTTGCCGATTCCGACCATCGGCACGAGCGAGAGGAATTTGATCCCGACCCGGATCTGGGTCAGCGAAGGGGAATTCCAGCCGCCAGCGGGCGCGACCAGGGTGAGGGTGCGCGCCCTGCCGCGTCGTGCCAGTTCGACGCCGACCCAGCCGCCCAGCGAATTGCCCGCGATATGGCAGGTGCGCCAACCGAGTTCGTCGAGTTGCCGCTCGACCCGATCGGCCAGGATGTGCACATTCATCGTCGAACTGTCGGCCGCGGCGGCGCCCCAGTGTCCGGTGAGAGCCGGTGCGAAAACCTCGCACTGTCCGGCGAGGCGGGCGGCTGTCTGTTCCCAGCTGTGCGGCGACAACAGGAACCCGTGCAGCAAGAGCACTGGATCGCCCGAGCCGATATGCAGCGCTTTCGTCGGTTTCGGGCGGGAATCGGGCTTGCGGACGGCTCGTGCGCCCGCGGCGCGTTTCGCCGCGGCGGTGCGCGTGGCAGGGACCAGGGACTTGGAGGTGTCGGACGTCATCGTCGTCACCCCTTCCTGGACGGCGGTGTCCGGGGGGAGGTATGTCTGAACAGCATTGTACGGTCGTCACGTGCCCACGATCATCTCTACCGTGAATGTAAACGGCATCCGCGCTGCTACGGGCAAAACCGGCAAGGGGATGCTCGAGTGGCTGGCCGCGACCGAGGCCGATATCGTCTGCGTTCAGGAGACCAGGGCCACCGACGCGCAGACACGTGTCGCGCTCGCGCCCGCACTCGACGCCGGGTGGTACCTGTCGCACGCCGAACCGGGGATCAAGGGCAGGGCCGGGGTGGGAATTCTGTCCCGGCGCGAACCTCTCGCGGTCCGCATCGGCTTCGGCAGCGCCGAATTCGACGGGGCGGCCCGCTACCTCGAGGCCGATTTCGACGAGGTGACCGTCGCGAGCGTCTACGTGCACACCGGTGAGGCCGATACGCCGATGCAGGACGAGAAATACCGGTTCCTCGGCGAGCTCGGGGCCCACCTCACCTCGCGCACACAGGATTTCGTGATCTGCGGCGACTGGAATGTCGCGCATACCGAATCCGATATCAAGAACTGGAAAGGCAATGTGAAGAACTCGGGCTTCCTGCCGGATGAGCGCGCCTGGGTCGACGGGATACTCGCCGCGGGTTACGTCGACACGGTGCGCTCCCTGCATCCCGGCGTGCCAGGGCCCTACAGTTGGTGGACCTATCGCGGTCGTGCCTACGATAATGACGTCGGGTGGCGCATCGATTACCACTTGGCGCGCGGCGATATCGCCGGACGGGCCAAGCAGGCGCTCGTGGAACGCGCGCCGACCTACGCGCTGCGCTGGTCCGATCACGCCCCGGTGACGGTACAGTACCGATGAAACTCGACCCCAAGGCGATGCGACTACTCGGCGCGCTCGGCGCGCTGGTGGTGGCGGTGCTTGTCGCGGTGCTGGTCGGGCGCGGCGGCGAGACCGGCGAAACGGATGCGACCGCACGCACCTTCGCTGCCACCACGACGAGTCTCTCACCCGTGACGACTCCGCGTTCGGCGGTCGGTGCGCCTGTCGCCTCGTCCACCCGCGCGCCGGGCGTCCCGGATCGGGCGTACACGACCCTGGTCGAGATCGACGCGGGCCGCTGGCCGGATTCGGCGAACGCGCCCGGCACCAAGGGCGGCGAGCAATGGATGAATCGCGGCGGCGACCTGCCGCGCGCCGATGCCGCCGGCCGCACCGTCACCTATCGGGAATGGGATGTCAATCCCAAGGAACGCAACAGATCCCGCGATGCCGAACGCATCGTCACCGGTAGCGACGGATCCGCCTGGTACACCGGTGACCACTACACGACTTTCACGAGGATGCGCTGATGACCAAGCCGGTTCCGTTGTCGCAGTTCCTTGCCCGTCCCGTCGCGCTCGGCGCGGCACCGATGGCCGCGGCCGTCTCCAAGGCGAGCGGTCCCGCATTGGGCGCGCTCGCCGTCGCCTCGGCCGAACTCAGCAGCCTGCGCTACCGCGTGCCGAGCGGATACCAGGTGCGAGAATTACGGGCCGTGAAGATGCGCAGCGTCGCGGGCGTATTCGACGAATTCGCCGCCGCGTTCCAATTCCCGTACTACTTCGGCGAGAACAAGGACGCCTTCGACGAATGTCTGCGTGATCTGGACGATTTCATCGGCGATGCCCCCGGGTATGTGGTCGTGCTCCGAAGGTCGGACGAACTGCTCGCCAACGCGCCACAGGAGCGGGAATGGTTCACCAGGGCGATGGGTGACTGCGCCGACTACTGGGCCCGCCGCCAGGTAGCCTTCCGCGTCATCTTCCAGGGCAGGCCGGCGCCCCCTCGGATTCCCGCGCTCGCTCTCGACTGAAAGCGCCCTCAGCCGAGTCTGGCTGCCAGATCCTCGCCGAGCAGGACGAAGATGTCGGTGGTGTGGTCGATCAGTTCCTCGCGGCTCAGGGGGAGATCTCCCTGGAGCCACCCGGTGAGGGTCTGCACCAGACCGCCGACGAGATAGGTGGCGCGGAAGTCGATCGCAGGATCGGGAGCGCGGCCGGTGACGCCGTAGAAACCGATACCCTCCGCGGCGACGAGTCGTATGAAGACCCGGACGGTTTCGGTTGTCCTGGCCCGTAGTTCGGGGGTCGCCTGGCCCGCGATCAGGGCGACTTTCGCTTTGCGCGGATCATCGGTGAGCACGTGGATCCCCGCCTCGATCGCGGCATGGGCCTTGGCTCGCGAGTCGTCGGGAGCCGCGCGCAGTGCCTCGATGATCGCGATCGCCAGTTCCTCGGCGATCCGATCGACCACCGCGGTCAATACGGCATCGCGGCCGGTGAAACTCTCGTAGTAGTAGCGCTCGTTCAAACCGGCCCGCGCGCACAGCCCCGACACCGTGAGCTTGGACAGCCCTTGGTCGCCGATCAGTTCCAGTGCGGCGTCGAGCAGCGCGGCGCGCCGCTGGGCCCGGCGCTCATCCGCGGAGATCCCGCCGTAGGTCCGCTGCGCTGTCACGTTTCGATTCTGGCACGACCACGATTCTGGCAGAGAGTATTGCCAGAATCGCCGATCTGGGGGATTCTATTGCCAGATCTGCGCGACCAGGAGGCATCATGTCCGAACCCGGCTACTTCGCCGACCATTCGATGGCTCGGCGGGTCATGAGCAAACGCGCGGTCGGACTCACCTACGGCCAGCGCGCCCTGGTGGTCGGCGCGGTACATCCGCTGCTCTACGTAGGCACCGCGGAGAACACCCAGCACCGGATGACCCCGTACACCCGGCTCGCGCTGACCGGAAAGCTGTTCGAGGCGGTATTCCTCGGCACCAAGGAAGAGGCCGATCGCGCGTTGGCCTTCACCACGAAGAAGCACGCGAAAGTCGTGGGCGCGCTCCCCGAGGACGCGGGGGCGCACCACCCCGCGGGCACCGGGTATTCCGCCCTCGATCCGCACCTGATGTTCATGACCATGGCCTTCACCTTCGATTCCGCCGAGGTGATGTACGACCTGCTGGTACGGCCCATGACCGACGGCGAGCGCGAGGGGCTGTACCAGGACTACGTGCGATGGGCGCAACTGTTCGGCATGCCCGCCGACGCCGCGCCGGCGAGCTATCCGGATTTCCGCCGGCATTTCGACGACTACCTGGCCTCGGACGAACTGTTCCTCACCGACGAGGCGCGGCTGGTCGGCTCCTACCTCGCGGGCGAGAAGGTGGCCTACCGTCAGCGGATGCCGGTGCATCAGCTGACGTCGGCGTTCTTCCTGCTGGTGCGGGGCAGTCTGCCGCCGCGGATTCGTGAGATGTACGGAATGCGCTGGGGTACGGCGGATCAACTCGCCTACCGCACCCTCGCCCATGGCGTGCGGACCGCGCATATCTCCCCGCCGCTTGTTCCCCCGGTGCTGCGCGGCACCCTGGCCGGGCCGAGCGGGCCGGTCTACACGTTGGTCTCGCGGCGCGAACACGAACTCGTGCGCACCGGGCGCCCGAGTATGCCCGGCGTCGACCCCCGCACCTGGGCGGCGCGAAATTCCGCTCGACCGGCATGGAAAGATTGAGGGCATGTCCAGTCCTGCGCACACCCCGGCCGCAGAGCGCAAGCAGCGTGTCCTGTCCGGGATCCAGCCGACCAGCGAATCGTTCCACCTCGGTAACTACCTTGGCGCGCTGCAGTACTGGGTGACGATGCAGGACGATTACGACGCGCTGTACTTCATCCCGGATATGCACGCCATCACCGTGGCGCAGGATCCCAAACAACTGCGGGCGCGCACCAAGGCCGCGGCGGCGCAGTTGCTCGCGCTCGGCATCGACCCGAAGAAGTCGACGCTGTTCGTGCAGAGTCAGGTACCCGAGCACGCCGAACTGTCCTGGGTGCTCAGCTGCATCACCGGCTTCGGTGAGGCGAGCCGGATGACCCAGTTCAAGGACAAGTCGGTCAAACAGGGCGCCGAGAACGCCACCGTAGGCTTGTTCATCTATCCGGTGCTGATGGCCGCCGACATCCTGCTGTACCGCCCGCACCAGGTGCCGGTCGGCGAGGATCAGCGCCAGCATCTCGAGCTCACCCGAAACCTGGCCCAGCGCTTCAATACCCGGTTCAAGAAGACGTTCCTGGTGCCGGAGGCCCATATCGTCAAGGGCACCGCCAAGATCTACGACCTGCAGGATCCGACGGCGAAGATGAGCAAATCCGCGTCGACGGACGCCGGTCTCATCAACCTGCTCGACGACCCGAAGGTGACGGCGAAGAAAATCCGTTCCGCCGTCACCGACACCGAGCGCGAGATCCGTTACGACCCGCAGGCCAAACCGGGGGTCAGCAATCTGCTGGTGATCCTCAGTTCGCTGAGCGGCGCGCCGATCGTCACCCTGGAACAGGATTACGCGGGCAGGGGCTACGGTGACCTGAAATCCGATGTCGCCGACGCGCTGGTCGAATTCGTCACGCCGTTGCGTGCGAAAGTGGACGAATACCTGGCGGATCAGGGCGAACTCGACCGTATCCTCGCAGGCGGCGCCGAGCGGGCGCGCGAGATCGCCGGCAACACTCTCGCACAGGTCTACGATCGGGTGGGCTTCCTGACTCGCTGATCCGGCGGCGCCCGCGAATTTCGGTCGAAGGGGGCTGGACAGGTGCAGGCGATCGATAACAGCAAGGCGTGGATCGAACGACAGGTCCAGGCGCGGCCGTGGTTGGCTCATATGATCCGGGCGGGTGGGCGCTACCGCAGTCAACGAGGCGATTACTACGCCGCCGGAATCACCTATTTCACCGTGCTTTCGCTGTTTCCGCTGTTGATGGTCGCCTTCGCGGTCGCGGGTTTCATCCTGTCCAGTCATCCGAGTCTGCTGGTCGAGATGCAGGACAAGATCGTCGAGAACATCCCGGGTTCGCTCGGCACGCAGATCAACGAGTTGATCGATCAAGCCATCAGATCGCGCGGGACGGTCGGCGTGCTCGGTCTGCTCGGCGCGGCCTATGCCGGGTTGGGGTGGATGGCGAATCTGCGCGCCGCGCTCACCGAACAGTGGGACCAGAAGACTCGGGAACCCAACTGGGTGATGAGCAAATTATCGGATCTCGGTGCGCTGGTCGGCCTTGGCCTGGCCTTCGTCGTCTCGTTCGGACTGTCCGCACTGGGGTCGAGCAGTCTCGGCGCGCGAGTGCTCGAGACCTTGGGGCTCTCGAATCTGCCCGGCGCCCGCTTCCTGCTCGCGATGGCCTCCATCGCGCTCGCACTTCTGGCGACCTGGGCGGTTTTGGCCTGGATCATCGCAAGACTGCCGCGCGAACCCGTCACGCTGAAAAGCGCGGCGAGAGCGGCGCTGTTGGCGGCGGTGGCGTTCGAGGCGTTCAAATTCATCGCCTCGATCTACTTGCAGATCGTGCTGCGCAGCCCGGCGGGCGCTACCTTCGGATCCATCATCGGTCTGATGGTGTTCAGCTACATCACCTACCGGATCATCCTGTTCGCCACCGCCTGGGCCGCCACCGCCTCCGACAATATGCGCGAAGCCGATATCCCCGCGCCCGCCCCCGCCGTCATCAGGCCACGGGTGAGCAGCTCGGGCATGTCGCCGGGTGCGGCTGCGGCCTTCGGCGCCGGCGCTCTCGCCGCGCTGGCCCTGTCACAGCTGCGTCGGCTGTCGGATCGGCGCTGAGTACCCGACCGGTCCACCGCTCGCGCGTGACCGCCGATCAGCGGCGGCGTCGGTACCGGTCGCGGCGCGGACGACTGGCGCGGCGTGCGCCGATGAGCAGTGCGAGGATCACAACCACACCGCCGACCAGCAGCACCGTCTCGGTGTCCGAATGAGGTGTCTCGCCCTGCGGTTCCGCCTGCTGGACGGTGTCGTCGGCGGGTGGGGCGGCCAGTGCGGGCGCGTCCTTCGGCACGAGGCGTTCTGGCGTCGGGAGGGTGCCGACCTTGGTGCCGCGCGGGAGCGCGAATCCGTAGTCGAGTAGTCGTGCGGCCTGTTCCCACGGGCGGATCGGTTTCACGTCGGCCTTGAGCAGGGATACCACCAGTCGGCGGCCGTCGCGCTCGGCCGCGGCCACGAAGGTCTGTCTGGCGTCGTCGGTGAATCCGGTCTTGCCGCCGATCGCGCCGTCGTAGTTGTAGAGCAGTTGATTGTCGTTGCCGATGGTGAATCCGGGGCGGTCCTTGTCGTCGGGATCCTTCGGATCCTCGGGAAACCCTGGGAAGTCGACCTGCTCGGTGTGGATCAGTTCGGCGAACAGGGGGATGGTCATGGCCTCGCGGAACAGCGTCGACAGATCGTAGGCCGAGGTGCTCATGCCGGGGCCGTCGAGTCCGGACGGGGTGGCGGCACGAGTGTCCAAGGCGGACAACGATTTCGCGACATTGTTCATTTTGGCAACGGTCGCGCCGTCGCCGCCGAGCTGGGCCGCGATGGCGTGCGCGGCATCGTTGCCCGAGGCCATGATGAGGGCCTGCATGAGTTGGAGGTTGGTGTATCGGCCGCCGGGCCCGATGCCGACCCTGGTGCCGTCCGCATCGGCGTCGGCCTGGGTGCCGATCACCGTCTTGTTCAGGTCGAGGGCGCGCAGGGCGACGGTGGCGAGCAGCACTTTGATCGTGCTCGCGGGCCGGTAGCGGCCGTGCGGATCCTTGGCGGCGAGCACTTCACCGGTGTCGAGGTCGGACACCATCCACGAGGTCGCCGAAATCTCTTCCGGCACAGCGAGTGCGCCTTTGGGGAGCACGACCCCGCACTCGCCCATGCGGGTACCGCCCACCGGGGACGCCGGGATCGCCAGCGCGCTCGGCGTCGGCTCCCCGGCGGCGGGTACCTCGGACAGGTCGATGGGGGCCGGGGGTCTGGTTTTCTGCGGGCAGGTATCGGTATTGGGTGTCGTGAACGGTGTGCTTGTCGTGCTACCCGGCGGCTCCGCGTGGGAGGGTGCGGTCGATCCGGCGCCGGTCGCGGCCATCGTGATCAGCGTGGAGACGAGGCAGAGCGCGGCGAGGAGGCGAGAATTCCGAAATTTCATCGGCTCGAAGCCTATCGGTCGGTCCCGCCGGATGTCGGGGCACGCGGTCACGCTGGGCGGGGCGGACCCTCGGTCGGTCGGCGCGGCGTCGCGCATATATTGACATCAACTCTTAAATGAGAGCTAATATCAAATTATAGTAACTCTCATTCAGGAGTGCGGTATGACGACGGATTCCGCTCGGCGCTGGCTGGCGCTCGGCGCGCTCGCGGTGGCGATGCTCACCATTGGGCTCGATATGACCGTGCTGACGGTCGCGCTGCCGACCCTCGCGGTCGACCTGAACGCGAACAGCGGTGCGCTGCAATGGTTCAGCTCGGCCTACACGCTCGCGCTCGCGGCGATGATGCTGCCCGCCGGTGCGCTCGGCGACCGGTACGGGCGCAAGAAGATCCTGCTCGGCGCGCTGATCCTGTTCGGCGCCGCATCGCTGGCCTGTGCGTTCGCCGCGTCGTCCGGTCAGCTCATCGCCGCCCGCGTCGTCCTCGGTCTCGCGGCGGCGGCCATGATGCCGCTGTCGATGGCGGTGCTGCCGGTGCTGTTCCCCGACGCCGGCGAGCGGGCACGCGCGATGTCGGTCTGGGTGACGTCGACGGCGATCGGATTACCGCTCGGCCCGATCCTCGGCGGGTGGCTGATCGACAACTTCTGGTGGGGCTCTGTCTTCCTGATCAATGTCCCGATGGTGGTCATCGGGGCGTCGGCGGTCGCGGCGTTGGTTCCGGAATCGCGCAACCCGGATCGGCGTCCGCTCGACGTGGTCGGCGCGTTGTCATCGATGGCCGGAATGCTCGGTCTGACATACGGGTTCATCCGTCTCGGCGATGAGGGCTGGGGCGACGGCCCGGCGTGGGCTGTGCTCGCCGCAGGTGTCGCGGTGCTCGGGGTATTCCTGCTGTGGCAGCGCCGTGCGGCATACCCGCTCATCGATCTGGCGCTGTTCCGCGCCGCCGGTTTCCGCTGGGGCGCGGTGTTCACGGTGCTGATCACCTTCGGCATGTTCGGCCTGTTCTTCACGGTGCCGCAGTATCACCAGGCGGTGCTCGGCACCGACGCACTCGGCAGCGGACTGCGGTTACTGCCGTTGATCGGGGGGCTCGTCGTCGGAGCGCGACTGTGCGATCGGCTGCTGCCGAGGCTGGGGGCGGGTCCACTGGTCACCGTGGGTCTGGTGGCGCTCGCGGTCGGGCTCGGACTCGGTGCGCGCACCGCGCTCGATACCCCGTATTGGTACAGCGCATCGTGGATCGCGCTCACCGGGGCGGGAATGGGTGTCGCCATGCCGGTGGGTATGGCCGTGGCCATCGATGATCTCGAGGTGGCGCGCGCGGGGATGGGCTCGGCGCTGTTGCAGGCGCTGCGGCAAGCGGCGGGCACCGTCGCGGTGGCGCTGCTCGGTACCGTCTCGGTGACCGTCTATCGCTCCGAACTCGGTGATCTGGATGTCGATCCCCTCCGCGACAGCGTGAATTCCGGCGTGGCGGCGGCGAAGGCGTCGGGCGATCCGGCGGTGCTCGACCACGTACAGGCGGCCTTCGTCAGTGGCATGGACGCCATGCTGTGGGTGTGTGCCGCGATCTGTGCGGTCGCGGTGCCGCTGGCGATCTGGGTACTGCCGCGCGGGCGCAGATCGGTATCGGACGCACCGGTTGCCGTCGATACGCCAGAATCGACACATGTCGGTTGACTCACCCGGTGACGGGACCGCGGCGAAGGCCCTGCCGGAGACACAGGGCCTTCGCGAGCGGAAGAAGGAACGTACGCGCCGGACGATTCGTTCCGAGGCGTTTCGCCTGTTCCGCGAACAGGGCTACAACGAGACGACCATCGAGCAGATCGCGCAAGCGGCGGAGGTTTCGCCGAGCACCTTCTTCCGCTATTTCCCGTCCAAGGAACAGTTGGTCATCACCGACGACCTCGACCCGCCGATGATCGAGGCGATCCGGCGGCAGCCGCGCGACACCCCGCCGCTGACGGCGTTCCGCGAGGCGGTGGTGACGGTTTTCGCCAACCTGTCCAATGAGGAGTTGGCGTTCGAACAGGAACGGCAGGCGTTGCTGTACCACGTCCCGGATCTGCGCGCCGCCATCACCAGGGAGTTCGAGCGGAGTATCGATCTCATCTCCAGCCTGCTGGCCGATTATCTCGGTCGGGACGAGGCCGATTTCGAGGTGCGAGTCACGGCGGGGGCCATGGCGGGCGCCGCGCTGGCCGTCACCAAGATGGTTCCGATGAACGCGGAGAACATCGGCCGGGCGCTGATGTTCATGGAGGCGGGATTTCCCCTGCGCGGCGAATCCTGAACGTCGCCGAACGGGTATCGCGCCTGCCTCCGAACGGCTAGCTCTGCGGACCGGTGACCGGGCACCCGTGGGCAAGCGGGCGCAGCAGCGTGCTGTTGTCGTAGAAGTGTTCCAGCTCGAGGATGCGCAGATCCTCGCTGACCCTGGCGATGGTCACACCGAACATCTCGATCAGCTCGCCGGTGGGCTGATGCTCGCGGTAAGGGCCGTCGTAATTGCCCCAGTGCCGCCAGCGGAAGCTGACGGTCGGCGGGCCCGACATCACTTCCAGTACCTCCCAGAAGAATCCGTTCGGCATCGCGGTGTGGAAGATCGCGTGCGAGCTCTCGAAGGTCTCGGCCGCGCCGTCGTAGTACGGATTGTCGCCGATCAGGATGTTGTAGCTGCCGATTCGCGCGAACTCCTCGGCGTTCTGCCACGGGCCGCCGTTCACGCGGCCGCGGTAGTGCTCGGCCACCAGCGACACCCATGTCGCCGGATCCTTCTTGTGCGAGATCTCCATCTCGAATACCCGCACCAGATCCTCGACGATCGCCTCGAGCGATCCCGGCGCGTGTTCGGTGGTGCGCTCACGCGGCACGGTCACCTCGGTCAGGTGGTAATCCGGCGCTTCATGACGCCAGTCCTCGGGCGCGGCTGCCGCGACCACGGCGTCCCTGCCCTGCAACCACAGCGGTGTTTCCGCTGTCTGCGTCGAATCCGTTGCATCAATTGTCATTTGGTTCTCGTCCCGTAGGCTGTGTTGGACGCGAAAGACCGTAACAGCCGATGGCCGAGTTGTCACGACGAGCGGAAACCCCCAAGTCGGAGTGAAACCTATTGCGCACCTGCGACATTGGCGTGAGAGTGCACGCGCATGGGGGTTTCGTCGTCCATGGTCTCGAAGAACCCGCCGATCACGTCCTCGATTTCCGATATCGATTCCGCGCAGAATAGAATTGGTTGATAGTGAGTGATGTCATAGGCGCCGGTCCCCATGGCCGACACATCCAGCGGGCGTAGTTCGGCCTGCCGGAATTCATCGATCTCGCCGTAGGAGGAGAGCAGTCCCGCTCCGTAGGCACGAATTTCGTCGTGTTCTCGGATCACCCCGAATTCGAGGGAGAACCAGAAGACGTCGGCGAGGAATTTCAGCGCGGCATCGGTCCGCAGCCGGGCGACCGCCGCGCCGACTGTTTCGTAGATCGCGGCGAATCGGGGACTGGCGATCTGGGTGGCGTGGCCGATGATCTCGTGGATGGCATCGGGTTCGGGCGTGTAGAGCGGGGCCGAATGGTGCCGGATGTACTGGGTCGAGTGGAAGATCCGGTCGGCGAAGGAGCCGAAGAATTCACGCAGCGGCACCAGACCCGCGGCGGGGACATAGCGAAAACCGGTCAGCGGGGACAGCGCGGCGGAGACCTCGTCCAGTTGCGGTATGTGATCGGTTGGCAGCGCGAGGCGTTCTGATGCCGCCAGCACTTCGGCGCAGGCGTGGCTGCGATGTTTGCGAGCGAGCTCGACCGAGACGGTCCGCCAGACCTGTTCCTCGGCCTCGGTGTAGGCGATTCTCGGTAGCGGCGCATCCGGCGTGTACTCCAGCGCGAGCGCCGCGATCGCATTGCGGCGTGCCCGGTACTCCGGGTCGTGCACGCCGGGATGCTCGGCGCTCAGATGGACGGTCACATCGCCGCCGGTCCTTGTCACCGGTGAATACAATTTGGCCTCGGTGAACATACTTCGATGCAAGCACCGAGTGCCCGATGCGACAACAAAGCCACGCCCAACTGCGCAAACTGACTAGATGACCGTGATCTGTCCTCGCCGTCCCGAGAGGAAGATGTCATCGGGACGCGGATATGACCAGTTGGCGTGCGCACCTTTCGCCCGGAGATTCGGGGCGCACCGCCGGGTGTACGCACGACGGTTGCGAAGGTTGCGTGGCCGCCGTGATTCCCCGGACCGATCCGACTGCGCCATTTGCCGTATATGAGCGGGCTCGATGCCGCAAGATGACGAAAGCACGAAGGAGGGCGCATGAACAGCGTGCGGATCGATCTCGACCAGAAACTGTTGGCCGCTGCCGCCGCCATTATGGGGACGTCCAACAGTAACGCCACCGTCAACGAGGCGCTGCGTCGAATCGTGGTACACGAACGACAACTCCATCATCTGGAGCGGTTGGCGTCGGGGGCGCTGAGCGCGAGGCCTGGACCGGAGATAGTCACCGTGGCAGGCGGTTAGACGCAAGCCGCTCCCGTCCGAACGCGTCGACTCCGATCTTGTCGGTGGCTGCTGGCATCATGCGAGTCGACCAACGCATTCGAGGGGGCTGCGCATGTCGGTACCGATCGCGGATCTGCCGTTCGGCCAGCGTCCGAGGGAGCGACTGCTCAGCCTCGGTCCCCGGGTGCTGAGCGACAGCGAACTGCTGGCCCTGCTACTCGGGCAGGGTCGGCGCGGGGAGAGTGCCCTGGACATGGCCGCGGAGTTGCTGGCCGAACACGGCGGGCTCGCCGGGCTCGCCGCGGCAAGGCCGGAGGAGTTGGCCCTGCGTACCGGGGTGGGGCCGGCGAAGGCCGCGACGATCGCGGCCGCCTTCCAACTCGGGGCCAGGGTGCGGCACAGTATCGACCTCGCGCCGCGCCTGGAGAGCGCCGCCGACGTGGTCGGTGTCGCGGGTCCGCTGTTCGCGGGCGAACGGGTGGAGCGGCTACTCGTACTCG
Source organism: Nocardia sp. NPDC005366 (assembly GCF_040606855.1). NCBI lineage: Bacteria > Bacillati > Actinomycetota > Actinomycetes > Mycobacteriales > Nocardiaceae > Nocardia > Nocardia sp. NPDC005366. The sequence goes on along the minus strand of NZ_JBEXFQ010000005.1, from coordinate 42,234 downwards.
TGTGCGATGCGCAGCACCGCCTGAGGCGCAAGGTTTTCGTCGCCGAGGGCGCGATCGATCAGGTGGCCGTCCCCGTGCGGGAAATTCTCAACACCGTCCTACGGCACGACGGGCGCGCCTTCGCGATCGTGCACAACCACCCGTCCGGCGACCCGGCCCCCAGTCTCGATGATCGTCGCGCCACCACCCTGCTCGTCGAGGCCGCTCGTACCGTCGGCTTACGTTTCCTCGATCACGTGGTGGTGGCGGGGGAGGATTGGTCGCGCGCCGCGCCTCTGCGGCTCGGCGGGGATTGAGACTGCCGCTCGGCGGGGATCGCGGTCCGATGGGACCCGCCATAGGGGATATACGTATACTTGTGCGTATAAACCTCGCGGAAGGTGGTCGATGAACCAGCAGGCTGTGGAGCGCAACGATGGCGGCATACCTCCGATCGGCGACCGCTACCGGGTCGCGGGGCGGCGATTGTTCCTGCACCGTTCCGGTGAGGGCGGCCCCGCCGTAGTGTTCCTGCCCGGCGCGAACTCGGTCGGCCTCGACTACCTGAAAATCCACGAGGCGGTCGCCGCGTTCACCACCTCGGTGCTCTACGACCGCGGCGGCACCGGTTGGAGCGACCGCATCGAATTACCGCGCACCGCAAGCGAAGTCGCGGCAGAACTGCGTTCGCTGCTGTCGACCGCCGGTATCGACGGGCCCTATATCCTCGTCGCGCATTCGCTCGGTGGGGCGTACGCGCGCCGATTCGCGCAGATGTTCCCCGGTGATGTGGCCGGTCTTGTCGCCCTGGAATCGTTCTCCGAGGACTGGGACGCCTATATGCCCGAGGATTTATATCTGGATCAGACCCCCGATGCCGTCCCCGGCCGGTTCCAGACCACCCTGCTGCGCGTGCTGTCTCGCCCCTTCTATCGAAAGATGTTCTCGGCCTGGCCCGCCGAGATCCGCACGCCGCTCGTCGCGGGACATGTCGATCGAGACTGGATGGTGATCGGCGCGAAGGAGCGAAGCAATATGACCGCGCTGCGCGAGGAACTGAAAGCCGGCCCGGCGTTCCCCGACGTTCCGCTCATCGCCATCGCCGCCCTCGGAAGCGACTCCGGCCAACGTCTTTCGCTGTCGAAGAAGATGCTCGGTCAATTGAACGACAGTAAGGCGCGGCTGTACGCCGCCATGGCCGAATCGGTGACCAACGGCGAATATCGGCCGCTGCCAACCGCCAGGCACAGCACCATCCAACTCGATGAACCCGACGCGATCATCGAAGCGATCCGTGACGTCCACACCCGCGCCGCCGCGCCACCCGCCGAATAACGAAGCTGCCGCACCTTCGGGGAGGCCTTCGTGAGATCGCCACTCAGAGGTCAGTCCAGCATGCCATTCTCGCGCGCCCATTTTTCGAAATCGCCGGGCTTGAACGGTAGACGATATTCATTGATGAGCAGATCGTCGGCCAATATGGATACGAGCGGGACAGTCAGGAGTCCCTGTCGAATGGCGTCGCACAACAGTCGCAGCGTTGGGCTGTTTTCTATGTGAAAGTCTCTGGCCGCCTTTCTGCCCGCCGCGTCATCTATGACGGCGATGCCTGGCAGAGTTCGCGCCAGTGCGAGCACTCCGGCCTCCCCGCGATTGCGGTCATTGCGGACCAAGCGAGCCGAGAAGTCTGCGAATGCTTCCAGCTCTGCCGGACTCCGCAATTCTCGCTGTTCGATCCAACCGGTTTCGAGGACAGCGCGTACCCGCCGGTCGGACGCACCCAGGCTTCTCGGTTCACCGACGACAGCGCGGGCGGGTGAAACGACCGATGCGCGGTGGAGGCGAAGAACGGCCTTTTCGTATACGCGAGCGAGGTACTTCGGTTCGAGATCGTGACGAAGCACGAGGTCCAATTCTATGATGTCGGCTTGGGTGGTACGGACCGACCTGATGAAGTTGAATTGATTTCCGTTGATAGCGCCGAGCTCTTTCAAGCGCAGTGCCAGCGTCGTCATATCGACCTGGTATTTGCTCCCCAGAAGTACCGCAGCCGTCCGGGTGTCGTTTACGGACACCGCTTCATTCCACTCGCGAGGGATGGCAGTAGCGGGAAGTAGTACAGCGCGGGCGAAACGATCGAGTCGAGCTTCCCATGCCGCGTCGTCGTCGCTCGTGCCGAGTCGCCAATCGATTGTGTACTCGTCGGCGAAGAGGTAATGGCCGAGTTCGTGTGCCAATGCGATGCGTCGTCGACCCACGCGCAGCGTGCCATTGATCAGCGCTACGCCTCCAGAGCGCAACGCGAGTGATGCCGCCTCGGCGCCATCGGTACCGAGATCGAAAGAAAAAGCGAGAAGCCCCAACTGCTCGACAGCGCCGGCGATGTCATGGACCGGCTCGTCGGAAGCGAGGGCAAGCAAAGCGCGAACCTGCTTCGCGACATTCTCCGCTTCATTGATCGTCGTCGGCTTATCCAGTGGAGTCGGCGTATTCAGGGTGAAGGCGGGATCGTTGTCCATGACGAACTCGACGTTCCACGCGATGCGCTCGAGTACGCGATCGATTTCCGGGCTGGGCGAGCCCGGTTCCTGGAGATTGCGATGTGAGACGATTGCCGGGGTGGAGGCGTGGATGAACCACTCGACGCGTTCGCCGACCTCGGTGGCGATCGAGGCGAGTTCGAGTGCCGAGACACGTCGGGTTCCGCCCTCGATCTTCGCCAGAGCCGATCTGTCCAAGTTGATGGCGGCTGCCAGCTCGGCCTGTGATCCGGGACCGACGAAGGCCGCCCGCACCTTTCGATGGGACGGCCTTCGTGGGTGTTTCCTCGATCAGCGGGCGAAGAGCAGGGCGCGCTTGACTTCCTGGATGGCCTTGGTGACCTCGATGCCACGGGGGCAGGCGTCGGTGCAGTTGAAGGTGGTGCGGCAACGCCACACGCCTTCGACGTCATTGAGGATGTCGAGGCGTTCGCGGGCGCCCTCGTCGCGGCTGTCGAAGATGAAGCGGTGGGCGTTCACGATCGCGGCCGGGCCGAAGTAGCTGCCGTCGCTCCAGTACACGGGGCAGGAGGTGGTGCAGCAGGCGCACAGGATGCACTTGGTGGTGTCGTCGAACCGGGCGCGGTCGGCCTGGCTCTGGATGCGTTCGCGGGTGGGCTCGTTACCCGAGGTCATCAGGTAGGGCTTCACGGCGCGGAACGCGTCGAAGAACGGCTCCATATTCACCACGAGATCCTTTTCCACGGGCAGGCCGCGGATGGGCTCGACGGTGACGGTGAGGGTTTTACCGCCCTTGGGCAGCATGTCCTTCATCAGGACCTTGCAGGCGAGCCGGTTCACACCGTTGATCCGCACCGCGTCCGAACCGCAGACGCCGTGCGCACAGGAACGACGGAAGGTGAGCGTGCCGTCCAGGTAGGACTTGATGTAGATGAGCACGTTCAGGAAGCGGTCGGTCGGCAGCACCGGCACCTGGAACGAATCCCAGTGCGCGCCTTTGTCGTCCTCCGGGTTGAACCGCGCCACCTTGACGGTGACCATCACCGAGCCCTCGGGCACGGGAGCCGGTTTCTGCGAAGAAGGTGCTTCGGCTACAGCAGTCATCAGTACTTACGCTCCATCGGCTCGTAACGGGTCTGCACCACCGGCTTGAAATCGAGGCGGATATCGGAGATCAGCTCCGGACCCTCCTTGTAGGCCATCGTGTGCCGCATGAAGTTCACGTCGTCGCGGTCCGGGTAGTCCTCGCGGGCGTGGCCGCCGCGCGATTCCTTGCGGTTGAGCGCGCCGACCACGGTGACCTCGGCCAACTCGAGCAGGAAGCCCAGTTCGACGGCCTCGAGCAGATCGCTGTTGTAGCGCTTGCCCTTGTCCTGCACGGTGATTCGCGCGTAGCGCTCCTTGAGCGCGTGGATATCGGTGAGCGCCTGCTTGAGGGTGTCCTCGGTGCGGAACACGGCGGCGTTCATATCCATCGTGTACTGCAATTCGGTCCGGATATCGGCGACCCGCTCGGTGCCGTGATCGGACAGGATCAGCTCCAGCCAGTCCTGCACCATCCGCGCGGGAGCCTCGGGCATCTCCACGAATTCGGTGCGCTGGGCGTATTCCGCGGCCGCGATACCCGCGCGCCTGCCGAAGACGTTGATATCGAGCAGCGAATTGGTGCCGAGGCGGTTGGAGCCGTGCACCGAGACGCACGCGCATTCGCCCGCGGCGTACAGGCCGGGGACGACGTCGGTGTTGTTGCGCAGCACCTCGCCGCGGATCCGGGTCGGGATGCCACCCATGACGTAGTGACAGGTCGGCATGACCGGCACCAGTTCGTGCACCGGATCCACACCGAGGTAGGTGCGGGCGAACTCGGTGATGTCGGGCAGCTTTTCCTCGAGCACGTCCTCGCCGAGGTGGGTCACGTCGATGTAGACGTAATCCTTGTTCGGTCCGGCGCCACGACCCTCCAGCACCTCGAGCACCATCGAGCGGGCGACGATATCGCGCGGCGCGAGGTCCTTGATGGTGGGGGCGTAGCGCTCCATGAAGCGTTCGCCGGATGCGTTGCGCAGGATGCCGCCCTCACCGCGGACGGCCTCCGAGATGAGGATGCCGAGTCCGGCCAGGCCCGTCGGATGGAACTGGTGGAACTCCATGTCCTCGAGCGGCAGGCCCTTGCGGAACACGATCGCCATACCGTCGCCGGTCAGCGTGTGCGCGTTCGAGGTGGTCTTGTACATCCGGCCGGAGCCGCCGGTGGCGAAGACGATCGCCTTGGCGTGGAAGACATGGATGTCGCCGGTGGCAAGCTCGTAGGCGACGACGCCGGTGGCGACCGGGCCGCGGTCGCTGTCGGTCATCACCAGGTCGAGAACGTAGAACTCGTTGTAGAACTCCACGTCGTGCTTGACGCAGTTCTGGTACAGCGTCTGCAGGATCATATGGCCGGTGCGGTCGGCGGCGTAGCACGCGCGGCGGACCGGGGCCTTGCCGTGATCGCGGGTGTGACCGCCGAAGCGGCGCTGGTCGATCTTGCCCTCGGGGGTCCGGTTGAACGGCAGACCCATCTTCTCGAGGTCCATCACCGCGTCGATGGCCTCCTTGGCCATGATCTCCGCGGCGTCCTGGTCGACGAGGTAGTCACCACCCTTGACGGTGTCGAAGGTGTGCCATTCCCAGTTGTCCTCTTCGACGTTGGCCAGCGCCGCGCACATGCCGCCCTGCGCCGCGCCGGTATGGCTGCGGGTCGGGTACAGCTTGGTCAGGACCGCCGTCCGAGCGCGGGGGCCCGCCTCGATCGCCGCACGCATGCCGGCGCCGCCCGCGCCGACGATCACGACGTCGTAGCGGTGCTCCTGAATCCGGGACTCACTCATGCCTGCACCTCGCTGCGCTCGGCTCCGGCCTGTGCGAAGCACGCTGTGTCGATGATTCGTTCGCTGCGCTCACTCATGTGAGGTGGCCTGTTCCTAACTGATGTTGGGGTCGAAGGTGAAGATGACGTAGGTGCCGACGCCCATGATCAGGATCATCGAGATCGCCAGGGCGGTGTTCAGCCAGAAGCGGGTCGAATCCTTGCGCGAGTAGTCCGCGATCACAGTGCGCAGGCCGTTACCGCCGTGCAACTGGGCCAACCACAGCATGGTGAGGTCCCACATCTGCCAGAACGGGCTCGACCAGCGACCGGCCACGAAGGCGAAGTTGAGGCGTTTCACGCCGCCGTCGAGCAGCAGCATGATCGCCATGTGGCCCAGCACGAGCACGATCAACAGCAGGCCGGAGAAACGCATGAACAGCCACGCGTATTTCTCGAAATTGCTGTTGGCGCGGGCGCGCGGGGAGCGGGGCAGATCCAGGCTCGCGGGCCGGTCATAGGACTTGCCGAGAACGGGTGCGCTCATGCCAGTGCCTCGCTGATGATTCGTTCGCTGTGCTCACTCATGGGTATCAGTGCTCCGTGAACAGGTAGAAGAACATGCGGCCGATCGCCGGTGCCGCCAGCAGCACGAGGATCGCGAGAATGATCCAGAGCATCACGCGCTGGTACTTGGGGCCCTTGGCCCAGAAGTCGACGAGAATCACCCGGACGCCGTTGAGCGCGTGGAACAGCACGCAGACGACAAGGCCCATTTCCATCAGCGCGACGATCGGGGTCTTGTAGGTCTCGATGGCCTCGTTGTACGTGTTCGGGCTGACGCGCACCAGCGCGGTATCCAGCACGTGCACGAACAGGAAGAAGAAGATGGTGACCCCGGTGATCCGGTGCAGCGCCCACGACCACATGCCAGGGTCGCCTCGGTACAGCGTCTTCCGCTTCGGCTGGGCCGGAGCTTCAATCGTGGTCATAGAGTGCGGTCGCCTCCAACGTCGTTGATGGACCCGGTTGCAAGTCCTAACGCCGGTCGCGTTGGGGGGTGAATGCCCAGGTGGCTACACTCCGGCCCGCTGCCGGGAACCTGAACCGATCTGTTCTGAACTCTAATCCCCTGTCATTCCTGGAACTAATTCACCGTGCCGTGCGTTGCGCTACACAGGGCATAGTTAGGCTTACCTTTCTTGATGGGTAATGGGGTGCGTCGTAGCCTTCTCGCGTTCGTATTCGGCTTGTCACACGGGAGGGGTGCGATGTCACAAATCGACTGGAATGTATTGCGCGACAATGCCATCGGAGTTATGCGGAATGCGTATGCGCCGTACTCGCGGTTTCCGGTCGGCGCTGCGGCTCTCAGTGTCGATGGCCGAATTGTGAGCGGTTGCAATGTGGAAAATGTCTCATATGGATTAGGCCTGTGCGCCGAATGTGTACTCATCGGTAACTTATTTGTGACCGGAGGCGGACGTCTGATCGCCGTCTCGGTGAGCGATTCACGCGGCGAAATCCTGATGCCGTGCGGTCGCTGCAGACAACTCCTGTACGAACACGGCGGCCCCGAACTCCTGGTCGACCACCGGGACGGACCGGTACCGCTGCGGCGGCTGCTGCCCGACGCCTTCGGTCCGGAGGATCTGGACGCCGGACGCCGATGAGCCGCAGCTCGACCAGGGGCGGCGCGTATCCCGTGCCAGACTGGCCGATGTGACGGCATTGGACGCGGTTTCGATCATCACGACCAAGCGCGACGGCGGCGAGCTGTCGGACGCGCAGATCGACTGGGTGGTCGACGCCTTCACCAGGGCCGAGGTGGCCGACGAACAGATGTCGGCACTGGCGATGGCGATCGTGTGGCGAGGGATGACGCGGCGCGAGACGGCCCGCTGGACCGCGGCGATGATCGCCTCCGGCAGCAGGATGGATTTCACGAATCTGGCGCGGCCGACGGTGGACAAACATTCCACGGGCGGCGTCGGAGACAAGATCACGCTCCCGCTCGCCCCGCTGGTCGCGGCATGCGGCGCGGCGGTACCGCAGTTGTCCGGGCGCGGTCTCGGGCATACCGGCGGCACCCTGGACAAATTGGAATCCATACCCGGCTGGCGCGCCGATGTGCCCGTGGCGCGGATGCGCGACATTCTCGCCGATCCCGCGATCGGCGCTGTGGTGTGCGCGGCGGGCGCGGATCTCGCCCCCGCCGACAAACGTCTGTACGCGTTGCGCGATGTGACCGGCACGGTCGAATCCATTCCGCTGATCGCGAGCTCGATCATGAGCAAGAAAATCGCCGAGGGCACCGCGGCCCTGGTACTCGACGTCAAAGTGGGTTCGGGCGCTTTCCTGAAAACCCTCGACGGTGCGCGTGAACTGGCCACCGCGATGGTCGAACTCGGCACCGATTCCGGGGTGCGCACGGTCGCGCTGCTCACCGCGATGGACACCCCGCTCGGGCACACGGCGGGTAACGCACTCGAGGTCGAGGAGTCGGTGCGGGTGCTGGCGGGCGGCGGCCCCGCCGATGTGGTCGAACTGACCCTGACGCTGGCCCGCGAGATGGTCGCCGCGGCCGGTCTCGATATCGAGCCGGCCGATGTTCTCGCCGATGGGCGCGCGATGGATCACTGGCGCGCCATGGTCCGCGCCCAGGGCGGTGATCCGGACGCGCCGCTGCCCCGAGCCCGGCACACCGAAACAATTCGCGCCGAGCGCGACGGGGTGCTCACCCGCCTCGATGCCATGGGCGTCGGCGTCGCAGCCTGGCGTCTCGGCGCGGGCCGCGTCCGCCAGGGTGAGCCGGTCCAATTCGGCGCCGGTGTCGAAATGCACGCCAAACCCGGCGATTCGGTGACGGCGGGTCAGCCGCTGCTCACCCTGCACACCGATACCCCCGATGCCTTTCCCCGTGCCGTGGCCGCCCTCGACGATGCCTACGAGATCGGCGCTACCGCACCCGCGCCGGCGCCGTTGGTGCTGGACCGGATCGGCCGCACCTGAGCGTCGCGCTGCGACCGGTGTCTCGGTTTCCCCGCGCGGATATGGCCGAGAGGGTAATCACTCCCACCCGCCGGATGACGACTCCGCCAACTGGGCTGCCGGGCCGGGCGGGTGCGGCTAACGTGGATTCATGACAGGACCGATGCCTTTGACCCTCGCCTCGATCCGCCAGGCTCCCAAGGCACTTCTGCACGATCATCTCGACGGTGGTCTGCGGCCCGCGACCGTGCTGGAGCTCGCCGCCGATTGCGGTTACGACGATCTACCCGCCTCCGACGCGCAATCGCTCGGCGAGTGGTTCCGAAACGCCGCCGACAGCGGATCACTGGAACGGTATCTGGAGACCTTCGCCCACACCGTCGCGGTGATGCAGACGCCGGAGGGACTGCGCCGCGTGGCCAGGGAATGCGCGCAGGATCTGGCCGCAGACGGCGTCGTCTACGCGGAGGTGCGATTCGCGCCCGAACAGCATCTGGAACGCGGACTGAGCCTGGACCAGGTCGTCGAGCACACGCTCGCCGGGTTCCGTGAGGGCGAGGCGGCGGCAGCGGCCGACGGTCACCCGATCGTGGTGACCTGCCTGCTGACCGCCATGCGACATGCGGCGCGGTCACGCGAGATCGCCGAACTCGCGGTGCGCTGGCGCGATCGCGGTGTCGGCGGATTCGATATCGCCGGGGCCGAGGCGGGCTATCCACCCAGTCGCCATCTGGACGCCTTCGAATACATGCGGGCCCATAGCGCGCATTTCACGATTCACGCCGGTGAGGCATTCGGATTGCCCTCCATCCATGAGGCGCTGGCCTTCTGCGGCTGCGACCGTCTCGGGCATGGTGTGCGGATCACCGACGATATCCAGGTGCCCGGCGCGATCGAGGACGCGACGTTGGGGCTGGTCGCGAATTACGTGCGGGACACCCGAATTCCACTCGAATTGTGTCCGTCCTCGAATGTGCAGACCGGTGCGGTGCCCTCACTGGACAAACATCCGTTCGACCTGCTCGCCAGGCTGCGGTTCCGCGTCACCGTCAACACCGACAACCGGCTGATGAGCGACACCACGATGAGCAAGGAGATGTTCAAACTCGTCGAGACGTTCGGATACGGCTGGAGCGATCTGGAGCGCTTCACCATCAACGCGATGAAATCGTCGTTCATCGCGTTCCCCGAACGTCTGCGCATCATCGACGACATCATCAAACCCGGGTACGCGGTTCTGCTGGGCTGACCCGACCTCTGTCACACCTCGCCGCACCGCTTCGTCTACTCGATGACCGAACGAGACAGAGGAGAACGCAATGCGGATCGCGATAGTCGGGGCGAGTGGGCGGATCGGACGCGAAGTGGTCGATGTGCTGAAGAACCAGGGGCACGATGTCGTGGCGATCACGCGCTCCTCGGGAGTGGACGTCTACACCGGTCAGGGTCTCGAGCGGGCGCTGACCGGTGTCGAGGTCGTGGTGGACGCGGTGAACGCGGCGACGACGGATACCGAGGCGGTGACGGAATTCTTCGGCACGGTGGCTGGGAATGTACAGCGCGCCGCCGCTTCCGCCGGGGTGCGGCGGATCGTGCTGGTGTCGATCATCGGCATCGATGCGTTCACCGCGGGTCACTACGCGGGCAAGCTCGCGCACGAACGCGCCTATCTGGCGGGTCCGGTGCCGGTGCGCATCCTGCGTGCCGCTCAGTTCCACGAATTCACCGAGATGATGCTGGACTGGACCACCCGCGGCGACACGGCCTATGTCCCTGAAGTCCGCACCCAACTCGTCGCCGCCCGCACCGTCGCCGAATACCTGGCCGACCTGGCCGTCGACGAATCCGGCGCTGAACGCCTGGAGATCGCCGGTCCGGAAGCGCTGAATCTGGCGGCGGCCACCGCGAAACTCGCCTCCCGTCGCGGTGCGCCCGCGCGGGTGACCGAGGTGTCCGACCCCGCCACTCCGGATCACCGACTCCAAGCCGAGGGCGCGTTGCTTCCGGGGCCAGGGGCGATCCGCACCGGGCCGACCTTCGACGCCTGGCTCGACCAGCACTACCCGGCGGCTCGGTAGTCGGGCGCCGATGGTTGGGGTCTGTCCACCCCGCTCGGTCGGACTCCGCCGGACGGGCCGTGCGGTACCGCGCTGTATTCCGCGAGGCGCGGTACATACCCCGGCCTTCGGGAGCCGATGCGTCGATTGGCTAGCGTGCCTGACCATGACAGTGCTGCAGGTTCCCCGCCGTTTCAACGGCCCGCCGGACTCCGCGAACGGCGGTTATGTGAGCGGGTTGCTGGCCGAGCGGCACGACGACACCACCGTCACGGTGGTGCTGCGGAGTCCGCCTCGGCTGGAAACCCCGCTGCTGGTGCGCGCCGGGCAGTTGCTCGACGGTGACATCGTGGTCGCCGAATCGAGTGCGGGCGCTTTCGAACACGAGGTACCGCGAGCGGTGCCGTTCCCGGTGGCGGGCGCGGCGTCGAGTGCGTACCGCTGCAACGAGACCTTCTCGACCTGTTTCGTCTGCGGCAGCGCTCGCGCGGACGGGCTGCGCATCGAGCCGGGTCCGGTCGGGGAAGGTCTGGTCGCCTCGCAGTGGATACCGGACGCGTCGCTGCCGCTCGGCCCGGCGCTGGTGTGGGCGGCGATGGACTGTCCTGGCGGCTGGTCGCTGCCGGATATGGTCGAACGCCCCGCCGTCCTCGGCAGGATGACCGCCACCGTCGCCGACCTGCCCGAGGTCGGCGAACATTGCGTCGCGGTCGGTGAACTCCACGGCGAGCAGGGGCGTAAGGCGTTCGCGTCCTCTGCCGTCTACGGGGCGGATGGACGACTTCTCGGTCGCGCCGAACAGGTGTGGATCCGGTTGAAGTGACGCACTGCCCGTCGGCTGTCGGCCGATTCGCCCGGCGACACGGCGTGGCAGCGTCGCCGGACGGGGAGAGGGCCCGGGCCCAGTGGCCCGGTCCCAGCACTCGATGGCGACGCGGCGTGCCCGGCGGAATCCGCGCCGGCGTCCCTATTTCTGAACTATGCGAGCTTCGAAATTGCGTTCCAGTTCGCGCCAGTCCTGCGCCTCGGCGGTGAACGGCGGATTCGGGGCGAGCCGGGTCGGGTCCGGATTGAGCAGGTAGGAGACATACCAGCCCAACGGGGTGGACTGGGCGAGGGCCTGCTCAACGGTCTCGTCCTCGGCGTAGTCGGCCGCGTCGGTGAACAACTCCACCGCCAGGTCGAGCTGGTCGATATCGACCGATTCCGGGCCCTGGGACAGGTCGTCGGCCAGACCGTTCAGCACATAGACGTTCTCGTCGGTGACCTCGATCTCGAGCGAGCCGTCCACGGCCGCGGTCTGCACGTCGCTGTAGGTGCTGACCCGGGACAGATCGTGTTCGTGGTCGTCGGCCAGATAGCGTGCCAGCGCCCGTTCCGAGCCGAAGACCGAAATCGAGCCGTCCTTGCCGAGGAAGATGGGCTCGTCGTCGAGGTAACAGCGGAGGGTGAAGTACTCGCCGTCGGCGGTGATGATCTTCACCGGGTCGATGCCGACCTCGTGCCAGAACGTCTCGTCCTCGACGTCGTCCTCGTCGTCCTCGTCGAGGTCGACCCGCTCGAACTCCTCGTCCTCTTCGCTGTCGGCCGCGTCGTCGGCGTCGATGACGTTCTCCTCGGCGGCCAGCAGCTCCGCCTCGGCGACGGCGACCGCCGCGGCGTCGACCTCGGGGGTGGAGACCACCGAGTCGATGGCGTCGAGCACGGTGTCCCAGTCCTTGGCGATGGCCGCGCCGATCTGACCCCACAACTCTTCACCGTCGCGACCGAAGAAAGAGCTCACGCCCGCGGGCAGGGCGCCGAGGACCGGGTGCGAACTGAAGAATTTGGTGACGACCTCCAGCTCGCAGACCTCACCGATATTGCGGACCATCGCGAGGGTGTCCTCGAGTTCGGCGATGGCGTCCACCTCGGGATCGCCCGCGGCCAGCTCCGGAACCGCGACCAGATCGAAGGAAAAGTTCTCCTCCGGCTCCAGTTCCACCGCTGACAGTCCGGCCACGATCTTCCAGGCCGGATGGTCGACGAGGTCGTTGTCGGCGTCGGTCCGGATGAAGGCGGCGAGCTCCGCCACGGACTCGAAACCGTACAGCGAATCCTCGTGTCCGAGGAACGCCTCCCACTCGTCGTCACCGTCACGCCAGCGCGGTGCCCACAGTGTGACGAGATCGCCGTCGGTCAGGCCGAGCTCGATCGGGACGATGTCTCCAGAAGCCATGAACGGAAGCCTATCGACCTTCCGCGTCAGGCACTATCCGGCCCGCCCCCAACGCGCTCCGCGGCATCGGAAGCGGCGGGGGCGAACGACTCGTTCAGTGTCGCAACGACCTTCGACCGCTGCGCGCCGGCGTCCTCGGAAGCCTGCCTGCAGGCCCAGATGATGAGTTGGCCGACATCGGTCGGCGCCATCGATGTGACGGCCTCCGACAGCGAGAGTCCGACGAGCGCGCCGTCGCTGTTCACCTCGACGCTGACCGCTCCGTCATCGGTGGTGAACTGTCCGCGCACCTGCTTGAGGCCGTACAGCGCGGCCTCGAGCGCCTCCAGTTTCGCCGTCGCGTTCGCGACGAGCGCGTCCATTTCCGCACTCATGCCTGCGCCTCGCTGCCACTCGGTTCCGGAGGGATCACCTCTGTCCTCGTCTGCCTCATACCGGCCTCATCCAGCTCGTCGGCCCCGTGTCGGCGTCGTCGATCCGGTCCAGTTCGTCCACCGCCTGCTGTCGGGTGGGCAGTCCGAGCCGATCGAGGATGTCGGCGGGCATACCCGCCTCGGTGAGAACCTCGCGGCGGCGCGCCCGTGCGGCGACGGTGGAACGTTGTGTGAGACGCAGGATCTCGGCCGCGAGAGCCTGTGCACCGTAACGGTATTCACTGCGCTCGAATTTGATCTCGACGGGCATTCCCTGATCGGTCGCGCGCACCGCGATGGTGCCCGACCGGTTGGTGCTGCCCGCGACCGTCACGTTCGGCACCTGCTGCGATTGCTGTGGATCTACCGGCCTGCTCATTCGGTGGGCCTGTAGAAGCCGTAGAACTCCATACCCATGTTCTCCGTTCGGATGGAACTGACCGAGACCGGGTCGCCGGCCTCGACGAGCTGCCCGTTGCCGACCACCATGGCGACGTGACCGTCCCAGACGGCCAGATCGCCCGGCATCAGATCACCGGGTGACACCTGCGGGTGTCCGATGTGCTGCTCCTGGGCCAGACGCGGCAATTCCACGCCGGCCTCGCCGTAGGCGTATTGCGTCAGACCGCTGCAGTCGATGCCCGAGCCCGGGCTGTTGCCGCCCCAGACGTAGGGCGTGCCGACCGCGCCGAGGGCCGATTTCACCGCCGTGGCCGCCTTCTCGTTCGGCGCCTCGACCGTGCTGCCGTCGGGCAGCGTGATCTTCACCCCGGTGCCGTTGGACGTCGCCGACTTGGCCGTATTCGTATTGCTCGGCGTACCCGAGTTACCGGTGGCCTTGCTCGCGGCGGGGGTGGTCGCGGCCGAGGACGCCGATTTGCTGACGGTGCTCACCATGCTGCCCGCACTGCTCGCGAGACCGACCAGGCCCTCGATACCCGACTTGACGCCGGAGGTGAGGCCGGAGGACAGGTTGCTCGGCACCGAGGCCAACGAGGTGGACGGCGGCGGCGTCAACGAGTTCATCGCCTGGGTCTGCGTATTGAGCTCGGTCTGGGTCCGGTTGACCACACTCAGGCCCTGATTCAGGTGGTCGATGGCGGAGCCGACGAGCACGGTCAGCCCCTGGGGCGTGGCGATGGCGGGGCCGAGGCTGGCGGCCTGGGTGACGAAGGACTGGACGATGCCGTTGAGATCCTTCTGACCGGTTTCCACCTGCGCGGCGGCCTGATCGACGACGGTGGCCATCTCGGTGCCGCGGTCGGAGATCGTCGCGGTCGAGGTCTGCACCCGCAACGCCTTCGACGTCGCGGCATCGGCGGCGACGCCGTCCCACGCGGTGTTCATCTGGTTGATGCTGTTGCGGCTCAACTGATGTAGCTGATCGAGCACCGTCGAGGTGGAGTTCAGCGCGTCCGACGCCCCGCCCGTCGGCAGCACACCGGTACCGAAGCTGGCGAGCAGATCCAACAGCGGCTTGGCCAGCACGTTGATATCTATCACCGGCTCATCCGCCCAAATCTGTGGACTTCAGCGCGGCGGCGTTGTTCAGATCCGTTTCGGTGAGCACGGTCGCCGCGCCCGCGGTGGCCCCGCCCAGACTCGACAGCACGGCGGAAAGCTGGCCGATCGAGGCGATATGCCCCGCGTGCGCGGCCGCGTAGGCCGTCATGAAATCACCGCCGATGAGGCCCATGATCGGTCCGAGCAGTGCCGGGTTCGCCGCCGCCGCGCTCGCCGCGGCCCCCGCCATCTCGCCGGACATCACCTCGGCGGTCGCGCTATAAGCCGCAATGCCTTCGGTGTCCGCCGACATCTTTCGCATAGTGCTTCCCCCATCCGTTGTTCCCAGGCAGAGTACGTCATCCACCTAGTTCGACGCGCTGTCTTCCCGATCGGTTCCAGCTCGCTGGAAAAAATTTCGGGCCGGCATTCGCCACCTGGGTCGCCGACGACCTTATCGTTCCCTCATGCGCACGCACCTCGTGGACCACCCACTCGCCACCACCCTGTTGACCACCATGCGCGACGCGCGCACACCGAATCCCGCCTTCCGCGCGGCATTGCGCGATCTCACCGGAATCCTGATCTACGAAGCCTTGCGCGAGGCGCCGGTGACCCACTTCGATGTCGTCACACCGGTCGCCGTCGCGGGGGGTGCGCGGCTGGCGAAGCCGCCGTTGCTCGTGCCGGTGCTGCGCGCGGGTCTCGGCATGATCGACGCGGCGGCGGGGCTGATTCCCGATGCCAGGGTCGGATTCGTCGGCATCGCCCGTGACGAGGACAGCCACCAGCCCGTCCCCTATATGAAATCGCTGCCCGCCGACCTCGCCGACATCCCGGTCTACGTGCTGGATCCGATGCTCGCCACCGGCGGGTCCATGCGTCACACCCTGGAACTGCTCGTTGCCCGCGGCGCTACCGACATCACCGCGGTCTGTGTTGTCGCCGCCCCCGAAGGTATTGCCGCGCTCGGTGATTCGGGATTGCCGGTGCGTCTGGTCACCGCCGCAGTCGACGCGGGCCTGAACGAGGACGCCTATATCGTCCCCGGCCTCGGCGACGCGGGCGATCGCCAATTCGGACCGCGCTGAGGGCAGGGCGTCGCGGTCCAGGCCGGGCGTCATGCCGCTCGGCACCGGGCGATCAGAGCCGTTCGCAGAATTCCCGTAGCAGCGAAAGACGATCAGCGGCAACTTCTTTCGCCGCACCGAGCCGCGAGCGGTCGAGCACGGGTTCGACCACTTCCAGATAGCATTTGAGTTTCGGTTCGGTGCCGGACGGCCGAATCACGACGCGAATGCCCGCGCCCTCGAAAATCAGTGCGTCGGTCCGCATCCGGCCGCGCACCAGGAGTTGATCGATGTATTTCACCGGCTCGCCCGCGATCTCGTCCGGCGGGTCGGCGCGCAGGCGGTTCACCACGGCGGCTGCGGCCTCTGCGTCGGCGAGTCGCAAGGAGACCTGGTCACCGGCGTGCACGCCGAATTCGAGAGCGTAGTCGTCGAGTTCGTCGGTCAGGGCGCGTCCTTCGGCCTTCAGGCGGGCCACCAGATCCGCGACGAGGACGCCGGCGGTGATCCCGTCCTTGTCACGCACCGCCCCCGGGTCGACGCAGTGGCCGATGGCCTCCTCATAGGCGTAGACGAGTCCGTCGCCCGCGCGGGCCAGCCATTTGAAACCGGTCAGCGTTTCCGCGTAGCGACCGCCCCTGGCCGGAGCCAGTCGGGACAGCAGCCGCGACGAGACGATGGTGGTGGCTACCAGCGAGCCGGGCGGCGCGGTGCGCAGAACGCAATCCCCGAGCAGCACACCGGTCTCGTCGCCGCGCAGCATCCGCCACCCGTCGGGTCCCGGGATCGCGACGGCACAGCGGTCCGCGTCCGGATCGAGTGCGAGCGCCACGTCGGCCCCGACTCGCTCGGCGAGACCGAGCAGCAGATCGGTCGCGCCGGGCTCCTCCGGATTCGGGAAGGCGACGGTGGGGAAGTCGGGATCGGGCTCGAACTGCTCGGGCACCACGTGCACGTCGGTGAATCCGGCCGCCGCGAGCGCGGCCACGGCGGTCGCGCCACCGACGCCGTGCAGGGCGGTGAGCGCGACCCTGATTGCGGCGCGGTCGCCGGGACCGCCGATCGCGGTCGGCACTCGCGCGGCACGGGCGAGGTAGCGGCGCACGATCTCCTCGCCGGGATCGTCGCCGAGCGCGGCCACCACGCGCGCGTCGCCGGAGCCCGCGACGTAGTCGGCGCGCGGAATCGGGACGCGCACCGCATCGATCGCCGTTTCGATCTCGGAGTCGGCGGGCGGGATCAATTGCGCGCCGCCGTCGAGGAACACCTTGTAGCCGTTATCGGTCGCCGGATTGTGCGACGCGGTGATCTGCACCCCCGCGACCGCACGCAGTTCCCGCACCGCGAAGGCGACCAGCGGAGTCGGCAGCGGACGCGGCAGCATCAGCACCGTGAAACCGGCACCGGCGAAAACCTCGGCGGTGACCTCGGCGAACGCGGCGGAGCCGTGACGCGCGTCGCGACCGACGACGACGATGCCGCCGCCGAGACAACGTCCGCGCAACCACTCGGACAACCCCGCGGTGGCGCGGGCGGCGGTGTCGACGTTCATGCCGTCGGGGCCGTCCTGGAGCGGACCGCGCAATCCGGCTGTCCCGAATCGCAACATCAGCGGGCCTCGCGCACCGGGACGGACAGCGCTGTGACGCCCATGATCACAGCTGTTCGAGGATGCCGCGCAGCAGTTTGCCCAGGCGCGGGGCCGCCGCGTGGCCCTCGGCGAGCACCTCGGCATGCGAGAGATGCTCACCGGTGACGCCCGCGGCCAGATTGGTGACCAGCGAGATGCCGAGCACCCTGGCGCCGAGGGCGCGGCAGGCGATGGCCTCCAGCACCGTGGACATGCCGACCAGGTCCGCGCCCATGGTGCGCAGCATGCGGATTTCGGCGGGCGTCTCGTACTGTGGCCCGGTCAGGCCCGCGTAGACGCCTTCGGTGAGGTCGGGGTCCATCTCGCGCGCCAGCGCCCGCAACTCGGGATCCCATGCGTCGACGAGGTCGACGAAGGACGCGCCTTCCAGTGGCGTCTGCCCGGTGAGATTGAGGTGGTCGCCGATCAGCACCGGCTCGCCGACGTGGAGTCCTTCTCGGATACCGCCCGCCGCGTTGGTGAGCACGACGGTGTCCGCGCCCGCCGCGATGGCCGCGGTGACCGGGTGGACCACCTGCGCGGGCCGGTAGCCCTCGTACAGGTGCTGGCGTCCCATGAGCAGCAGGACGGGCGTGCTGTCGACGGCGATCGAATGCACCATGCCGACGTGTCCCTGCGCGCTCGGTGCGCCGAATCCTGGCAGTTCCGGCATGGCCACCGACGCCTGCGGCGTCCCGATCTCGGCGGCGGCGTCCTGCCAGCCCGACCCAAGCACGACCGCGACCCGGTGGCGCTCGACTCCCGTACGTTCGGCGATCGCCTCGGCGGCCTGTTCGGCAAGCATGAACTCACTCTATTCGACCGCGACGGGATACGGGTCGCGCAGTAGCGGTCGCGGGGCGAGCGCCGGTCGCCGCGGACTTCGCTTCGCGTCGAAACCATGCCGCGCACAATGGCTACCCGCGAGTAGGACTCGTGGCCGCGGCCGGGATAAGCTGCGCGCATGCCGTATCTGGAGCGCGAGGCAGAGGTGTTCGTCCTGTATCTCGGGAACGAGGGACAGACCGATAGCGAGAACCGCTTCCATCCGGATTGGATCGATGAATTCCACGGACTTCTCGACGAGGTCGAGGGGCATGACGGCCCCGCCGCGCTGGTCACCGTCGCCACCGGCAAGTACTACAGCAACGGGCTCGACACCGACTGGCTGTTCGGCAACCTCGATCGAATGCACGGTTACCTCGACCGCGTGCACGGCATTTTCAGCAGGCTGCTGACCTTTCCGCTGCCGACCGTCGCGGCGATCAACGGCCATGCCTTCGGTGCGGGCGCGATGCTGGCCACGTCGCACGATTTCCGGGTGATGCGCGGCGACCGCGGCTTCTGGTGCCTGCCCGAAGTGCATCTCGGTATGCCGTTCACCCTCGGGATGAACGCCCTGCTGACTCGGCGGCTGAGCAACCAGGTCTGCGTGCAGGCGATGACCACCGGCCATCGCTACCCGGCGGATCAGGCCGTCGCCGCTGGCATCGTGGACGAGACCTCCGATGCCGACGCGTTGCTGGCGGCGGCCGTCGCCCGCGCCGCGGCACTGGCGAGCAATCGCAAGCCGAATCTGCCGGTGATCAAGCGCGCGCTGCACGCGGAGGCATTGGCCGGGCTGGCCGTCGCGACCACCCCGGAGAACCTGGCCTTCGCCGCGGGATAGCCCCACGACGAGCGGCGGGCGGGCGCGGGGTGCGCCGGCCCCGCCGCGAGGTGCGACACTGTGTCGCATGCCACCACCGCGCAGCGGGCACGATGAAACGCGCAGCGAACGTCGGGTCGATACCGCCGCGGTATCGGATGCCGCGATCGTTGCCGCGTCGGAGAGGCTCATCGCTCTCTCGCACGCCATCCACGCGGAGCCGGAACTGGCGTTCGAGGAGACGCGCAGCGTGGCCAAGACCGTGACGCCGCTGGCGGAGCGTGGCTTCCAGATCGAACTGGGAGTCGCCGATCTGCCGACCGCCTTCCGCGCGACCTACGGCGACGGCGATCTGACCATCGGCATCTGCGCCGAATACGACGCGCTACCCGAGATCGGTCATGCCTGCGGGCACAACATCATCGCCGCCGCGGCGGTCGGGACCGGTCTCGGCCTGGCCGAGGTCGCGGATGAACTCGGCATCACGGTGGTCGTTCTCGGCACACCGGCCGAGGAGAGCGGCGGCGGCAAGGTGCTGATGCTCGAGCGCGGTGTCTTCGACGATGTGGCGATGGCGATGATGGTGCATCCGGGTCCGGTCGATATCGTCGGCGCCCGATCGCTGGCCCTCGCCGATATCGGGGTGGTCTTCCACGGCCGTGAGGCACACGCCAGCGCAGCGCCGGAACTCGGCCGCAACGCGGGCGACGCGGTCACCGTGTCTCAGGTAGCCATCGGGTTGCTGCGGCAACATATACGGCCTGGTCAGCAACTTCACGGTATAGTCGGCGATGGTGGCGTAGCTCCCAATATCGTGCCCGGGCGTGCGGAACTGCTGTATTACCTTCGCGCAGTCGACTCCGCATCCCTCGATGAACTGATGCGACGCGCGTCGGCGTGTTTCGAGGCGGGCGCCCTGGCGACGGGCTGCACCCACGAAATCCGGACGCTCGCGCCGACATATACCGAGCTGACTCCAGATGCGGCGTTACTGTGTGCCTATCGTGAGCAGCTCGCCAGCCTGGGTCGGGTGCCGATCGCACCGGAGTTCGAGGCTCAGCGACCGCTCGGCAGTACGGATATGGGCAATGTCACCAACGTCATCCCCGGCATCCACCCGGTGATCGGCATCGACGCCGGCGGGGCGGTGACACATCAGCCCGGTTTCGCCGCGGCCAGTATCAACGCCTCGGCGGATCGTGCGGTAACCGACGGTGCGCTAGCGCTCGCGCGTACCGCCATCGCTGTCGCTCGCGATGAAGTACACAGAGGCAGGTTGTTGCAACGGTTGGTTCAACGACAGGAGGAAATTCGGTGAGCACTACCGGCCGGTCGTCGGCGCATGCGGAGGGGGGCGCGTGTGCGACCACGGAGGGCCAGGGGGATGCCGGGCCAGGCAGCGTGAGCGGGTCAGAGGCCATCGACGCGTGGCTGGCCGAGCACACGGTGGATCTGATCCAGTGGCGCAGACATATCCACGCCAATCCCGAGCTGTCCCGCACCGAATTCGCCACGACCGAGTTCATCTCGACGTGGCTGACCAAGGCCGGGTTGACGCCGCAGAAGATGCCGGGTGGTACCGGCCTGATCTGTGATATCGGCCCCGTCGACGCGCCGCGGATCGGCCTGCGAGCCGATATGGACGCGCTCGCGCTCCAGGAGTTCACCGGCCTCAGCTTCGCCTCGACGGTGCCGGGCGTCTCGCACGCCTGCGGACACGACGCGCACACCGCGATCCTGCTCGGCACCGCGCTCGCGCTGGCGGACGTGGAACTGCCGGTCGGCGTGCGGTTCGTCTTCCAGCCCGCCGAGGAGGTCATGCCGGGGGGCGCCATCGATATGGTCGCTGCGGGCGCGACGGTGGGTCTGGACCGGATCTTCGCCCTGCACTGTGATCCTCGCCTCGAGGTCGGCCGGGTCGGTATGCGGGTCGGCGCGATCACCTCGGCCGCCGACACGGTGGAACTGGTGCTCGATTCGCCCGGCGGGCACACCTCGCGCCCGCATCTGACCAGCGACCTGGTCTACGCCATCGGCACGGTGATCACCGGGCTGCCCGGCTTGCTGACCAGGCGCATAGATCCACGTACAAGCACGGTGATGGTGTGGGGCGCGGTCTCGGCGGGCAAAGCCCCCAACGCCATCCCGCAGACAGGCATGCTCACCGGCACCGTCCGCACCGGCGACCACGCCACCTGGTCACTGCTGGAACCGATGGTGCGCGAGATCGTCGACGGCCTGCTGGCTCCCACGGGTGTGCGGTACCAGCTCAACTATCGCCGAGGCGTTCCGCCCGTGGTCAACGACGAGCGTTGTACCCGGATGATGGAGAACGCCATTCGAACGCTCGGCCCCGAGGCGCTCGCCGACACCCCGCAATCCGGCGGTGGCGAGGATTTCTCCTGGTACCTGGAAGAAGTGCCGGGCGCGATGGCGCGCCTGGGCGTGTGGTCCGGCGAGGGCGAGCAACTCGACCTGCACCAGCCCACCTTCGACCTGGACGAACGCGCTCTGGCCGTCGGCGTCCGAGTGCTGAGCAACATCATCCTGCAAGCCCGCTGACCAGCGTCCCGCACAGGACTGCCGGACGAACGCGCCCCGAGGCCGAGTGTACGAGCGACGGCGATACCCGCCGCTCGGCGCACAGTGAAACAACGACCCCACCGCAAACCGCATCCCGACAAAGTGACCGCCCGGCCATCCCAGCCCCGCCCGGAGCGAGTCTTACGAGCGACCCGTTCGCGGCCCGTCTCGCGTCCGAGTGGTCGAAGCGCATGCGCCGAAGGCGCGAGTCTCGACCACTCGGACGCGAGACAAAAGGGGGCCGCGAACCCGCGGCCCCCGGGCCGCCGAAATCACCGCCGGGCGAAGCGTCCCGGATCGGCCTGATCGCGGGGTTTGACGATGATCTGATCCAGATTGACGTGCGGCGGTCGCGAGGCGACGAAGCCGACGATTTCGGCGATATCGGCCGCGACCAGCGGGTCGATACCTTCGTAGACCTTCGCGGCGCGCTCGGCGTCGCCCTCGAAACGGACCAGCGAGAATTCGGTTTCGACCGCGCCCGGCGCGATTTCGGTGAGTCGGACCGGCTGGCCGAGCAATTCACCGCGCAGGGTCCGGTGCAGAACGGCCTGGGCGTGTTTGGCCGAGGTGTAGCCGGAGCCGTTGTCATAGGAGTGGAAGGCCGCGACCGAGGTGATGGTGACGATCAGGCCGTCGCCGGAGGCGATCAGTTTCGGTAGTAGCGCCTTGGTGACGCGTAGGGTGCCGAGCACATTCGTCTCCCACATCCAGCGCCAGTCGTCCAGATCGGCGTCGGCGACGGAGGCCATGCCCTTGGCGCCGCCCGCATTGTTGACCAGGACGTCCGCCGAGGTGACGGCGTCGGTGAAGTTCTGGACCGATTCGTCCGAGGTGACATCGAGTTCCAGTGCGGTGCCGCCGATTTCGTCGGCAAGGGTTTTCAATCGGTCGAGTCGGCGCGCACCGACGTAGACGTGGTAGCCCTGTGCGGCGAGCGTCCTCGCGGTGGCTTCTCCGATACCCGAACTGGCTCCCGTGACGACGGCGTTGCGACTGGTCATGGCTGCGATCCTAAGTGCGGCGGATTTGCGGGGGCCGAGGCTGTTGCCCGGATCACCGTTAATCTCGGTGCCATGGCAATTCGTGAAGCGATCAGTGCGGACGGAACCGGCATCGTCTATCGGGTTTCAGGGCCCGCCGCGGGCAGAGCGCTGATTCTGGTGCACGGCTGGGCCGCCGACCTGCGGTGCTGGGGCGGGGCCGCCGAGGATCTGGCCGAGCGTTTCCGGGTGATCGCGGTCGACCTACGCGGGCACGGATATTCCGGTGTGCCCACGTCGGGGTACGACGATCCGAAGAACTGGGCCGCCGATATCGCCGCGGTGCTGGCGGCCGAAGGTGTCGAATCCGGTGCGGTACTGCTCGGCTGGTCTTATGGCGGCATCGTGGTGTCGGATTACCTCGCCGCCTACGGGACCGGCGCGGTCGCCGGGGTCGTCTATACCGGGTCGATGGCCAATATCGGTCGCGATATTCCCGGCGCGGAGACCGGGCCCGCCATGCGGGCGGCGATTCCGGGGGTTTTCGAGGAGAGCGCGGGCAGGGCGCTGCGCGCCTTCGGGGCTTTCGGCAATGCCAATACCGGTCCCGGTGACAAGGGCGTCGAAGCCCAACGGCTGTTCGGCTCGAGTCTGGCGACACCACCCTCGGTGCGCAAGGCGCTGTTCTACCGCTCGGTCGACAACACCGAAATGCTGCGCGCGCTCGACATTCCGGTACTCGTTTTGCACGGCACCGCCGACCCGGTCGTCCCGATCGCCGACGGCCGCTACATTCTCGAGTCGGCGCCGAGGGCCCGCGCGTCCTTCTGGGAGGACGCCCAGCACGGCCTGTTCATCGAGGATCGCGGTCGTTTCGTCGCCGAGGTCGGAGCGTTCGTCGACGAACTCTGATCGCTTGTCGAACATGCTTTCGAGGAGGGATGCGCCCACCTCGTGAGCGTGGTCACGAATACTTTGTGATGGCTGTCACTCGGCCGGTCATGGTTGCCGGGCTCGGGGATGCACCGTGCACTATGGATATGTGAGTACACGCCCGGATCTACGGCCTAGTCGGATAGCCGTGCTATCGGTGCACACCTCACCGCTTGCCCAACCCGGCACCGGCGATGCGGGCGGCATGAACGTCTATGTGCTGCAGACCGCCGTCCAGCTGGCCAGGCGCGGCATCGAAGTCGAGATCTTCACCCGCGCGACCTCCTCGAATGTGCCGCCCGTGCAGGAGGCGGCGCCGGGGGTGCTCGTGCGCAATGTGGTGGCCGGTCCGTTCGAGGGCCTCGACAAGCAGGATCTGCCGACCCAGCTGTGCCCGTTCACCGCCGAGGTGCTGCGCCAGGAGGCTCGACATCAGCCGGGCCACTATGACCTCGTGCACTCGCACTACTGGCTCTCCGGCCAGGTCGGCTGGCTTGCCAGGGACCGCTGGCGCGTTCCGCTTGTGCATACCGCGCACACGCTGGCCGCGGTGAAGAACGCCGCGCTGGCCGAGGGCGACTGCCCGGAGCCGATGACCCGTGAAATCGGGGAGAAGCAGATCATCGCCGAGGCCGACCGGATGGTCGCCAATACCGCCGACGAAGCGCGCCAGCTCGTCGAGTTGTACGGCGCACAGCCCGAACGTATCGACGTGGTGCCCCCCGGGGCCGATCTGGCCCGCTACCACCCCGGCGACAAGGCCGAGGCGCGTGCCGCGCTCGGATTGGCCGCCGATGAGCGGATCGTCGCGTTCATCGGGCGTATCCAGCCGCTCAAGGCCCCCGACGTCCTGGTGCGCGCGGCAGCGGAACTGCTGCGCGTCTCCGATACGCGCAGTGCGCGCACACTGCGGGTGCTCATCGTCGGCGGACCGTCGGGCAGCGGGCTGAAACGCCCGGACGCGCTCATCGAACTGGCCGCCGAACTCGGCATCACCGATTCGGTCACATTCCTGCCGCCGCAGCCACCGGACCGGCTGGTCCAGGTGTACCGGGCCGCCGATCTGGTCGCGGTACCCAGTTATAACGAATCCTTCGGCCTCGTCGCCATCGAAGCGCAGGCCAGCGGCACCCCCGTACTCGCCGCCGACGTCGGCGGACTCGGCACCGCGGTCCGCCACGGCGAAACCGGACTGCTCGTCCCCGGCCACCGCATCGAGGACTGGGCGGGCGCGCTCGGCGCACTGCTCGATGATCCGCGACGCTTGGACCGCATGAGTGTCAGCGCCGTCGAGCACGCGGCCAACTTCTCCTGGGCGCACACCGCCGACGGACTGCTCACCAGCTACTGTGCCGCGCTCGCCGACTTCCATTCCGGGATAGCGGGATTCGGCGACGACCGGGCGGCGGCGCGCGAGGGCTCGTATGGTGTGCCGCGTGAGGACCCGCGTGACCGGGTACCCGGTGAACGTGTCGGCCTCGGCGGCCAAGCCGGACCGCGGGCGCTTCGACGGCGCAGGATGGGAGTTCCCCGATGACGCAGGCACAGGAAACGGTACGGGCGACCGCGCTGCTGATCGATGAGACGCTGCGCGAGCGCGACATCGAGTACACGCACCCGAGCGAGGATGTGTTCGTCGTCATCCTGCCGGGTGAACGCAAACTGAAGACGACGTTGATGCTCACCGTCGGCAAACACGGCGTGCGCGTGGAGTCCTTCGTCTGTCGCAAGCCCGACGAGAATTTCGAGGGCGTCTACAAATTCCTGTTGCGGCGCAACCGTCGTCTCTACGGCGTGGCCTACACCCTGGACCGGGTCGGCGATATCTATCTGATCGGGCGGATGGCGACGCACGCCGTCACCGCCGACGAACTCGACCGGATCTTCGGCCAGGTGCTGGAGGCGGTCGACGCCGACTTCAACACCCTGCTCGAACTCGGTTTCGCGGAATCCATTCGCAAGGAGTGGAAGTGGCGCGTCTCGCGCGGTGAGTCGCTGAAGAATCTGCGCGCGTTCGAACATCTGGTGGACGCCGCCGACCAGCCCTGAGCCGGGCGAATATCGCGACGTCGACAGCGAAGGCGGTGGCGATAGCCCCTGCCCGTCTTCGCGACCGGGGCGGCACGTAGCGTTCTGTCGTTATGAAAGGCAGCCATCCGCGGGCGCCGCAAACGCTGTGGGCCCGGATGATCCGACGTGGGGGGTTGATATGACGGCGCTCGCGCTCGATATCGGGGCGACCAAGATCGCGGTGGGGCTGGTCGGCCCCGATGGCACGACACACGAGGTCGGTCGAATTCAGGTGCCGCCGACGGGGGTGTGGGAGGCGTGTCGTGGGCTGTTGCTCGCGGCGGCGAACGGGTCGGAGGTGCGTGTCGTCGGGATCGGGGCGTGCGGTCCGGTGGATTCGCCAGTCGGGCTGATGCAGCCGATCAATATTCCCGAATGGGCCGACGGCTTTCCGATCGTGTCCGCGGTACAGGAGGCATTTCCCGGCGCCGCCGTGCGTTTCGCGATCGACGGGGTCTGCCTTGCCCTGGCCGAACGCCATTTCGGCGCGGCCCGCGAGACGCCGGACGCCCTCGCGATGACGGTGTCCTCTGGAATCGGCGGTGGTGTCATCGTCGGCGGCATGGTCGCGGTCGGGCACACCGGCAACGCGGGACATATCGGTCACGTGGTCGTCCCTGGGTCGACCGATCCGTGCGCCTGCGGCGGTGTCGGCTGTGTGGAGGCCGTCGCGAGCGGTCCTTCCTCGGTGCGCTGGGCGCAGGAGCGCGGGTGGATCGGCGAGACCGGTAAAGAGTTGGCCGAGGCGGCCAACGAGGGCGACCGGATCGCCAAGGCCGCGCTGCGACGGGCCGGAATCGCACTGGGACAGGCGATTGCGTCGGCGGCGGCGCTGCTCGACGTCGACCTGGTCGTGGTGGGCGGCGGCTTCGCCCAGGCCGGTGAACCGCTGTGGCGTCCGATGCAGGAGTCGCTCGGCGCGCACGCCCGCATCGGATTCCTGCGCGATCTGCAGGTGGTTCCCTCCGAACTGGGCGATCGGGCGACGCTGGTCGGCGCCGGATTGCTCACCGCCCTGTCGTCGCCTGTCTGAGCCGCGGCGGTGAGGCTCGGCCGAGGCCCCGACGTCGGCTCGGCTGAGCGACCGACGTCGGCTCGGCTGAGCGACCGACGTCGGCTCGGCTGAGCCGCGGGCGGGCGGCTCGCCCATGACATGCCAGAATGGCCTGCATGACGTACAACCTCGTGCTGCTGCGCCACGGCGAGAGCGAATGGAACGCCCTCAATCTGTTCACCGGCTGGGTCGATGTGCATCTGACCGACAAAGGCATCGCCGAGGGTAAGCGTGCGGGTGAGCTGCTGGCCCAGCATGGCATCCTGCCGGATATCGTCTACACCTCGCTGCTGCGTCGCGCGATCAGCACCGCGAATATCGCGCTGGATGCCGCGGACCGGCACTGGATTCCGGTGATCCGCGATTGGCGGCTCAACGAACGCCACTACGGCGCGTTGCAGGGCAAGAACAAGGCCCAGGTGCGCGACCGGTACGGCGACGAGCAGTTCATGCTGTGGCGGCGCAGCTACGACACCCCGCCGCCGACGATCGATCCGGCCGACGAGTACAGCCAGGAAGGCGACGCGCGCTACGCCGGTATCGAGGTTCCGCGGACCGAATGCCTGCTCGACGTGGTCAACCGGATGATCCCGTACTGGGAGTCGACGATTTCCAAGGATTTGCTGACAGGTAAGACGGTGCTCGTCGCCGCGCACGGCAATTCGCTGCGCGCCCTGGTCAAACATCTGGATCAGATCTCCGACGACGATATCGCCGGTCTCAACATCCCGACCGGCATTCCGCTGCGCTATGAACTGGACGAGAATCTGCGTCCGGTGCGCCCGGCCGAATACCTGGACCCCGAGGCCGCCGCCGCGGGCGCGGCCGCTGTCGCGAACCAGGGCGGCAAATAGGTATTCTCAAAACAAGTATTCTCACTGCCTTCGATGCGCCGTGGTCGATTGATCGACTGCGGCGCATCGTCGTTCCGGTTTTCCGCTAGCCATATGTGAACGTGTATTCATCCTATTTTTGGGTAGGCCGAAG
This sequence comes from Nocardia sp. NPDC005366, assembly GCF_040606855.1. NCBI lineage: Bacteria > Bacillati > Actinomycetota > Actinomycetes > Mycobacteriales > Nocardiaceae > Nocardia > Nocardia sp. NPDC005366. Next base: position 14,766 of record NZ_JBEXFQ010000005.1, on the reverse strand, counting down.
GTTCTTACCGACGGGTAGGTTCTGTACACTTCCGATCGTCCGATCAGTGCGGAGAGGTGGAACACGTCCGATGAAGTACGCGTTGCGGGTCACGGCGGCTGCGATAGCCGCCGCGGTGCTCGTCCCCTTCCTCGGCTCGGGCGCGGCTGCCGCGCCCACGTCGACCGGCCCGGACGGCGGCGCCGCCGGTGCCGCGTGGGCGGCGACCGAGGACGGCCCCCAGCAATACCCGAATATGTTCATCGAATGGGATGTGCCCATCACGATGAGTGACGGGACGGTGCTGAAGGGCAATGTCTACCGGCCCGCCGACGAGTCGGGGCGGCCCGTGGACGACCCGACGCCGACGGTCGTGAACCTGACGCCCTACACCAAGTTGGTATCCAATCTCGCCGATCACGCGCAGTCGATTCCCGGTATGTCCGACGCGCTGCTCGACCTGTTCCGCCAGATCGACTTCAGCGGTACCGCGCTGTCCGGTGTCACCGATCTCACCAAGGCATTCGGCGGTGGCGAACTACGTAACTTCACCGTCGATCGCCAGCTGATCAAGAGCGGATATACCCAGGTCGTCGTCGATGTCCGCGGCACCGGCTTCTCGCAGGGCGAGTGGGATATGCTGCGCGGCCGGGAGCAGCAGGACACCCTGGAGGTGATCGACTGGGCCTCGCGTCAGTCGTGGTCCAACGGGCGTATCGGGATGAACGGCATCTCCTACTCCGGGATCAACCAGGTGCAGGCCGCGGCCGCGCGGCCGCCCGCGTTGCGGGCCATCTTCCCGGTGGTGCCCGGCAGCGATCTGGTCAACGACGTACTCGCGCCGGGCGGCGGCTTCGGTTTCAACTTCATCCCGCTGTGGCTCACCGCGATCAACACCCTCAAATGGGTGCCGGACGCGCAATCGATCATCAACGGGCAGTTCGACCAGCAGTGGCTCGCGGACCGGGCCGCCTCGCCGCTGACCTTCATGGACGTCTTCCTCAACGCCTACACCGCGACCCGGTTCCAGGACGCGGATCCGCGGCTGACCGAATTGCTGACCGATACCTCGCGTTCGCGCCAGGAGTACCTCAGTGACCCGAGCCGAATCCAGGTGCCCACCTTCGTCGTCGGCGGTTGGCACGATCTGTTCACGTACTCCGAATCCAAGATCTACAACGAGATTCCGCTGCCGGCCGGACAGAAGCAGTTGCTGATGGGCAACACCTATCACCTGAATTCCGGCAACGAATACGGCAAGCCGGGACTGCCGCCACGCCTGGACGTGCTCCAGCGCGCCTGGTTCGACAAGTGGCTCAAGGGCATCGACAACGGCATCGACGGTTTCGGCCCGGTCACCCTGCGCCAGCAGGGCGGCGGGTGGGTCACCGTCAACGGCTTCGGTACTACGGCGAGCGGCGCCGACGAGGCCGCTCACCGCAGGATGTATTTGTCCGCGGCCCCGAGCGGGACCGCGACCAGCCGCTACGACGGATCGCTCACGGCCGCGCCGGATTCCGGCGACGCGAGCCTGACCGTCGATCCCGGCCTCACGACCGTGTGCTCCAACGACGCCGCGCAGGGCACCGCCGGTGTGCTGTCGATCATCGACGGCTGTGCCAAGGATTCGCGGATCGCCGAACTGAACGCGCTCACCTTCACCAGCGCCCCGGTAGCTGAGGCGACCTCGGTATCCGGCCCGATCGCGATACGCCTGGAGACCGTTCAGGATGACGCGGACGGCTACTGGACCGTGACCGTGAACGATGTCGCCCCCGACGGGCAATCGACGGTGCTGTCCTCCGGTCAGCTGATGGCGTCGCTGCGCGAGGTCGACGAGGCGAACAGCTCCAGGTCCCCGAACGGCGATTACACCGATCCCAGGCCGTTCACCTCGCTGGACAAGCGGCAGCCGACGGTTCCCGGCGAGCCGACCATCCTCGACATCACGCTGACCGCGACCGAGGCGGTTCTGCAACCCGGCCACCGGCTGCGCGTCGACGTCTTCGCGGGCAACTTCCCGAAGGGCTTGCCGGTACTGCCCATGCTGCTCGACACGGGTCTGAAGCCGCAGCATGTCCGGCTCGACCCGGATCGGCCGAGTTTCGTCAACATTCCGCTGCGGGGTAATCCGGGCTGGTGAGCCCGATCCGGCCAACGGCCGCTCTCCTCTGCGCGCGGGGGAGTCGCGGCCGTGCGCACGGTTGTCCTCGGGGCCCGAGCAGACGGCTGAGAAGTCGGTCGTCGAAGTCGGTCGTCGAGTCCGTGAGTCGCAGTTCACAGGCGGGTCGGAGGGCTCCCGATCTCGATGGACAAACAGCACGTAAACACGCGGCAAACGGCCCCGGAAGGGGGTGTGACCTGCGCGAAACTTCGTGTACCCGGCGTTGGGCAGCCGGTCGGCGACCGTACGATTCAAGGGTGAGTGTTCCGCAGGCGGTGCTTTTGGCAGTCCTCGCGGCTGTCGTCGGCCTGGCAGTCGGCGGGCTACTGATCCCCTACGTGAACGCTCGTCAGGCCGAACGCCGACAAGCGGATTCCGGCCTCACCATGTCGCAGGTGCTCGACCTGATCGTGCTCGCCTCCGAAAGCGGCATCGCGGTGGTCGACGAATACCGCGACGTGGTGCTGGTGAACCCGCGCGCCGAGGAACTCGGCCTGGTTCGCAACCGGCTACTCGATGAGCGGGCCTGGGCCGCCGTGGAGAAAGTACTCGCCAGCGGCGAATCGTCCGAATTCGATCTCACCGCCAAGAATCCGCTGCCAGGCCGCAGCCGGATCGCGGTGCGCGGTGTCGCCCGGCCGCTGTCGCCGGAGGAGCCCAGTTTCACCGTTCTGTTCGCCGACGACGATTCCGAGCAGGCCAGGATGGAGGCCACCCGCCGCGATTTCGTCGCCAATGTCAGCCACGAACTGAAAACCCCGGTCGGTGCGATGAGTCTGCTGGCCGAGGCGCTGCTGGAATCCGCCGACGATCCGGAGGCGGTGCGGCATTTCGGCAATCGCGTGCTCGGGGAATCGCGCCGCCTCGGCAAGATGGTGACCGAACTCATCGCGCTGTCTCGGTTGCAGGGTGCGGAGAAACTGCCCGAACTCGAAGTGGTCGACGTGGACACCGTCGTGATGCAGGCCGTCGATCGTTCGCGCACCGCCGCCGAGGCCGCGGGGATCACCGTCAGCACCGACCGGCCGAGCGGACTGGAGGTACTCGGCGACGAGACGTTGTTGGTCACCGCGCTGTCCAATCTGGTGGAGAACGCGATCGCCTATTCGGCTGCGGGCTCGCATGTCTCGGTGAGTCGCTCGCTGCGCGGCGATCACGTGGCGATGGCTGTCACCGACCGCGGTATCGGCATTCCCAAAGAAGACCAGGAGCGCGTGTTCGAGCGCTTCTTCCGCTCGGACAAGGCGCGCTCGCGTGCCACCGGAGGTACCGGGCTCGGGCTGGCTATCGTCAAACATGTCGCGGCCAATCACAACGGTGAGATCACCCTGTGGAGCAAGCTCGGCACCGGATCGACGTTCACCCTGCGAATACCCGCACATCGCGAGGCCGAGGCAGACGAGTTCTCCGACGGTTCCGTGATGAATATGAGAGAAACCGGCCCGCGACCTTCGAGCGTGGGCAGACCCAATGGTGTGGAGGCACGCAGATGACCAGTGTTCTGATCGTCGAGGATGAGGAGTCGCTGGCCGATCCGCTCGCGTTCCTGCTGCGCAAGGAGGGGTTCGAGGTCACCGTCGTCGGTGACGGGCCGTCCGCGCTGGCCGAATTCGATCGCTCCGGCGCCGATATCGTGCTGCTCGATCTCATGCTGCCCGGCATGAGCGGCACCGATGTCTGCAAACAGCTGCGCACCCGCTCCGGTGTGCCGGTGATCATGGTGACCGCGCGTGACAGCGAGATCGATAAGGTCGTCGGGCTGGAATTGGGCGCGGACGATTACGTCACCAAGCCGTATTCGGCGCGCGAGCTGATCGCCCGCATCCGCGCGGTGCTGCGCCGCGGCGCCGGCGACGAGATCGACGGCTCCAACGAGAGCGGGGTACTCGAAGCGGGGCCGGTCCGGATGGACGTGGACCGGCACACGGTGCTGGTCAACGGCAAGTCGGTGACCCTGCCGCTCAAGGAATTCGATCTACTCGAATACCTGCTGCGCAATTCGGGCCGGGTACTGACCCGCGGCCAGTTGATCGACCGGGTCTGGGGCGCCGACTACGTGGGTGACACCAAAACCCTCGACGTGCACGTCAAGCGGCTGCGTTCCAAGATCGAGGCCGATCCGGCCAAGCCGGAACATCTGGTCACCGTCCGTGGATTGGGCTACAAACTCGAAGCGTGAGATCGGGGCCGAGGCCGCGCGAGCGTATCGGTTATCGGCGGGGACGGGCGCATCGCCCGTCCCCTTTCACGTATGCGCCGGACTTACGGGAAGTAGGTCCAGGTCGGGCCGACACCGGGGAAGTCGGTGAGACGCAGGCTGATCCAGCCGAGGTCGTCTTCCTGCATGCATTCGTAGATCGGCACGTCCGCGCCGTTGCCTCGGCAGGCGATGGTGTGGGAGGTGCCGTAGGGGCTCATGATGACGTATTTGCCCTCTGCCTTGGCATTCACAGCGCCGGGATCGAGGGCCGAGACGAAGCTCGCGGTGAAGTCTGCGTACTTGGCCGGATCGCCGTTCGGTTCGGCGTGCGCGACTCCGGCCAAGGCGAGGGTGGAGCCGAGAGCGACTGCTGCGAGGGTGAACGCTTTCTTCATGACTCAGCATCCAACCCGAAAAGGGTGAAGCTCGCATGGCGGGCAGGTGACCAGTCGGGGCGTCCGACTCACCCGTGGTGCGATCCGGCGCGTATTCCGACTACGCGGACGCGCTCGGTTGTGCCTGTTCGGCGTTGCGCCGCGCGTGCACCGTCGCCGGATGCACGGCGACGAGGCCGAGGCCCTCGCGACGCCTGCAATGCCGTGCCAGCTCCTCGTAGGCGGGTTCGCCGAGCAACTCCTTCAGTTCCGGCGCGTAGGACTTCCAGACCGGCTCCGCGCCGACGTGAGCGTCGGGCGAACCCGAGCAGTACCAGTCCAGGTCCAGCCCGCCGGGCCCCCAGCCGCGACGGTCGTATTCGGTGACAACGGTTTTGAGGATCTGGACGCCGTCGGGCCGGTCCACCCAGTCCTGCGTGCGCCGGATCGGCAGCTGCCAGCAGACATCCGGTTTGACCGTATGCGGCTCGAGGCCGCGGCGCAGCGCCATGGAGTGCAGGGCGCAGCCGACGCCGCCCGCGAAACCGGGCCGGTTGAGGAAGACGCACGCGCCGTCGAAACGGCGGGTGCGCAGCGCGGGCTCGTCCTCGAGTTCGTCGAGTTCCAGATACCCCTTCTTCGACACCTTCCCGTTCGACGTGGTCGCCTCGTTCATGAGCTGCCAGTCCGCGGGTGTGAGCATTTTCACAGCGTCTTTGAGGCGGTCCCGATCGTCGTCGTCGGAGAGGAAGGCTCCGTGCGAACAGCACCCGTCATCGGGCCGATCCGACAGGATTCCCTGGCAGGCGGGCGTCCCGAAAACACAGGTCCACCGCGACAGCAGCCAGGTGAGATCGGCGGAGATCAGGTGCTCGTCGTTTGCTGGGTCGACGAACTCGATCCACTCGCGCGGGAAATCCAGATCGACCTCGGGGCTCGGGTCGATCTTCCCCGCTGGTCGGGGTCGGGCCGCGCTCTCGGCATTGCCGCGTTCCGTCACGCTCGGAGACGCTAACAGCTCGGTCGCCTGGCCTGAAGTGCTGGTCGACCCAGTACCGTGTTCATGTGCGCCTTGGGGTACTCGACGTCGGAAGCAATACCGTCCACCTGCTCGTGGTGGACGCCCACCGAGGTGGGCACCCGACGCCGATGAGCTCGACGAAGGCCGCGTTACGGCTGTCGGAGAACATGGACGACGAGGGCGCGATCACCGTCGACGGCGCCGAACGGCTCATCGCGACGGTGGCCGAATTCGCCAGCATCGCCGAGACGTCCCGATGCGTCGAGCTCATGCCGTTCGCGACCTCGGCGCTGCGCGAGGCCACGAATTCCGAGCACGTGCTCGGCCGGGTGCGTACCGAGACCGGCGTCGACCTCCAGGTGCTGTCCGGCGTCGACGAGGCCAGGCTGACATTCCTCGCGGTACGCAGGTGGTACGGCTGGAGCGCGGGACGCATCCTGAGTCTGGATATCGGCGGCGGCTCGCTGGAAATGACCAACGGCGGCGACGAGGAACCCGATGTCGCGCTCTCGCTGCAACTGGGCGCGGGCCGTCTCACCAGGGACTGGCTGCGTGAGGACCCGCCGGGTAAACGCCGCGTGGCCGTGTTGCGCGACTGGCTCGACGCCGAACTCGTCGCCCCCGCGCGAGAGCTGGTCGACGCCGGGCGACCCGATCTGGCCGTTGGCACGTCCAAGACATTCCGGTCGCTTGCCCGATTGACCGGAGCCGCACCCTCTGCCGCGGGCCCGAGGGTTCGTCGTACACTCACCAGTTCCGGTCTACGTCAGCTGATCGCGTTCATCTCGCGGATGACTGCGTCGGACCGGGCAGAATTGGAAGGTGTGAGTTCGGATCGGTCACAGCAGTTGGTGGCTGGCGCATTGATCGCGGAGGCGAGTATGCGGGCACTATCGCTGGATTCCCTCGAGATTTGTCCATGGGCGCTGCGCGAGGGGCTCATTCTGCGCAAACTGGATACCGATATGAACGGTGGACCCAGGGCGACGCACCTACCGGGCCCGGCGGCCGGAAGCGGTCCGCCGACGTCCGGTGGCGGGTCAGCGCTATCCGGCCCGATCGAAACGGTGTCGTCATGAGTAGTGAAGATTCCAAGCAGCTGTCGGTCGCGGAGCTGCTGGCGCGCAACGGCGCGCAGGGCGCGGCCTCGTCGTCCTCCGGCGGTGGCAGACGCAGACGAGGCGGGCGCGGTATCTCGGTCGCCGAGCTGACCGGCGACCTGCCCGTCATCCGCGAAGGCGGCGGCCATTCGGCCCATGCCGCGCCCGAAGGCGAGACCGCGCAACCGCCCGCCTACGAGCCGCAGGCGTACGAACCGCCCGCGTACGAACCGTCGCGGTTCGATCCGTCGCAGTTCGGAACGGCTGCGCCCGAACCGGTTTCGTACGCCCCGCCCGTTCCCGAACCCGAGCCGAGCTACTCGCCGATGTCGGGGCCGATCACGCGGTACGACCCGCTTTCGCCCTACGCGCCGGCGGAACCGCCCCAGCGCGTGACCGACCCGCTGCTGAATCGTTCCGGCCGGGTCATGCCGGGACGGGAGATGCCCGCCGCCACCTCGCGCCACAGCGCCCCGGCCGATCCGCTCGATGTCGCGACCCCGTATGGGGCGCCCGCCCCTTCCTACGCGCCGAATCCGCCGCCCGTCGCCGACCCGGTCCAGCCACCGTCGGGCGCACGGCGCAGCGGGCGCAGGCGTAAACACGAACCGGACGAATCGGCCACCCAGGTCTATCGACTGCCCGGTGTCGCCCCTGTCGACCCCGCACGCCCGGATCTCGGTGCGCGTAACGGCAATTCGGCCGGCACCGAACTCCCCGAACCGCGTTCGCGGCAGGGCAGGGCGGCGCGCAGGCGCGCGGCCGAGGTGGACGAGGGTCCATCGACGGCGCCGTGGTCGCCTCCCGCCGACGATTTCCCCCAGGAGCCGACGCAGCGGCCGTTGTCCCCGCTACCGGAAGCCGCGTCACTCGCGCCGCCGCGCAAACGTCCCCCCGCTCCCGAACCGCCGGATCGGGGTGGGCGGCGGCCGTCGCGCCGCGATGCGCAGGGACGGCAGGGCGGTGCGCTGCCCGCGTGGTCGGTGCGAAGACATGCCCCCACGGCCCCGCCACAGCCGGACAACGCACCGGAATCGGGCGGTATATCGACCGCGGCGTGGTCGCTGGCCAGTCAGGACCAACAGCTCGTCTCGGGGTCGACGGTCGCGGGCGACCTGTTGCGCGACGGTGTCGAGCGGGCCGAGCGGGACCGGGCGGGGCGCAAGGGCCGTGAGCCGGTCGATCTCCTCGACGCGGACGAGGGCTACACCGATGTGTACGAGCCGTTCTCCGGTGACGCGGATGCCTATGACGAAGACGGTTTCGACGGGGACGATTACGACGACTACTACGACGGCGATGCGCCGAAATCGCGACGGGCGAGCAAGACGGGCGGGCGACGGTCGCGCGCGACGCGCAGCGCCGAACACGACGCCAACCGGCGGCAATGGATGGTGCTCGGCGGTCAGAGCGCGGGCGCCGCGATTGCCGGCATGTTGCTGTTCAAGGGTTTCGAGCGCATGTGGGAGATGCTGCCGTGGGTGGCGCTGACCCTGGCGATGATCGTCATCCTCGGGCTGGTGACCTTGGTGCGGATCCTGCGGCGGACCGACGACATCCTCAGCACGGTGATCGCCGTGATCGTGGGCATCTTCGTCACGCTCGGGCCGCTAGCCTTTCTTCTCAGTACGAACTGAGTAGGGAGCGGCCGTGGGGAACATCGGGCAGGCGAACGATTTTCGCGCCGAGCAGGCGACCCTGAACGACGCGGCGGGCCGAGCGGGCGCCGCCGATTCGGTCGTGCTCGACGAGGGCGGTTCCCGGGGCGACGCGCAGGAAGGTGGCAGCCAGATCCTTGTCGGCCTGTCAACGGCGTCGGTATATCCCCAGAACACCGAGGCCGCGTTCCGCTACGCCGCCGAACTCGGTTACGACGGTGTGGAATTGATGGTGTGGGCCGAACCCGCCAGTCAGAGCATCGCCGCCGTGCAGAGCTATGCGCGCAGCTACGGTGTGCCCGTGCTTGCGGTCCACGCACCGTGCCTGCTGATCTCGCAACGGGTCTGGGGGGCGGATCCGGTCGCCAAACTCGAACGAAGTGTGCGGACCGCCGAGGCGCTGGGCGCGGGGAGCGTGGTCGTGCATCCGCCGTTTCGCTGGCAGCGCCGCTACGCGCAGGGTTTCGCGGCGCAGGTCGCCGAACTCGAGGAGCACAGCTCGGTGGTCGTCGCGGTCGAGAATATGTTCCCGATGCGCGCGGACACCCTGTTCGGTCGCAGGGAGACCGCGGTCAAGCGGTTGGAGCGTCGTGGCGGGCCCGGTCCAGGACTGACGGCCTTCAGTCCCTCCTACGATCCGACCGATACCGGATTTCAGCACTACACCCTCGATCTCTCGCATACCGCGACCGCGGGCGCGGATCCGCTGGTGCTCGCCGCGCGAATGGGCAGTGGCCTTGCCCATCTGCATCTGGCCGACGGGCGTGGCGCCGCCCATGACGAGCACCTGGTCCCCGGCGAGGGCACCCAGCCCTGTGTCGAAGTCTGCGCGATGCTGGTCGGCTCCGGATTCTCCGGTCACGCGGTGGCCGAGATCAACACCCAGAACGCGCGTACCACCGCCGACCGGGCGGCCATGCTGCACCGCACGCTCACCTTCGCCCGCGAACATCTCAACGGGCATGCTCCCGCCCCCGTCGCCGTGGCCCCCCGCACGAAACAAGTGTGACGAAGCCCGACCGGGTCGCCAGGGGGGAACGACGCGGTGTCCTCGCTTCGTTCTACGCTGTACGAATGCCGCGAACCGGTGACGGTCTCGGTGACCGCCGTGCGCGGCATCGAAGTGCCGCGATCCGATCGGACGCGGCCTGTGGACAAGGAGTGACGATGACCTCGGAGCTGACCGCCGAACGGGAGCGGCCCACAGCGACGGATGCCCCGTTCAGCCGCGTCTGCGCGCTGACCGCGCTGACCGAGCCGGCCGCGACCGGCACCGGGCGCTACGCGGGCGTCATCGATGACATCTGGACCGTCGGCTCGAAGGTGCACGGCGGCACCATGGTCGCGGCCAGCGCGTCCGCGGCCGCCGACTGGCTGCACGCCTGCGAACCGGCGCTGGTCGGTATGGCCCCCATCGCGGGCAGTTCGGATTTCCTCGGCGCGCCCGAGCCGGGGCCGGTCGAATACGAGGTGGCCATCCGCAAAATCGGCCGCCAGATCTGTCTGGCCGATGTCACCCTGATCCAGGGCGAGCGCGGGTTGGTGCGGACCGCGTTCACCTTCGGTCACCTCGATGACGTCGATCCGATCTACGCGCCGGAACACGGCGATATGCCCGCCGAACCGCCCTCCGACACCATCGGTTACGGGGACGACTCGCCGATGGGCAAGATCGTGCACGTGGGAAAGGGCGCCGACCTGCGCCTCGATCGCGACTGGGCCCGATTCCTCGATGGTGAGCACGGCGAACCGCGACTGCGGCTGTGGATGCGCCCGCGCGCGGGAGATCAGGCCGATCCGCAGGTGGCCGCCTACTTCGCCATGATGGCGGCGGATATGAGTCCGCCCGTCCCGATGAATCTCGGCCACTTCGGCTGGGCTCCCACCGTGCAGATGACGACCTACCTGCGCCGCCGACCGGCCCCCGGCTGGCTGCGCATCATCGCGACCACGCACGAGGTCGGTGGCCGCATGTTCGATGAGGATCAGCTCGTTCTCGATTCCACCGGTGCCGTGGTCGCCCAAAGTCGTCAGTTGGCGCTGATACCGGTCCGCAAGCCGAGCGAGTGACGCGGTCGGCCGCGTCCGATAGACCGGTTGCCCCGTTTCTGGCCGAGGCGGTCGCGCGTCTAGCCTTTATCCCCATGACGAGAATTGCGGTGATCGGTGGCGGTCGCATCGGGGAGGCGTTGATCGCCGGTTTGCTCGAGTCCGGGCGTGGGAGCAAAGACCTGGTCGTCGTGGAGACGTACAAAGAACGGGCCGAGCAGATCGCGGGCCGCTTCGGCGTGCGGGTGACCGATTCGGTGACCGACGCGGCCGTCGGCGCGGATCTGCTGGTGATCGCCGTCAAACCGGGCGATGTCGATACCGTGCTCACTCAGCTCGGCAAGGCCGATCTGGGCGGCGACAAGGATCAGGTGCTGGTCTCGCTCGCGGCCGGTGTGCCGACCGCGCGGCTGGAGGCCAAATTGCCCGCGGGGTTCCCCGTGGTGCGGGTGATGCCGAATACCCCCATGCTGGTCGGGCAGGGCATGAGCGTGGTCGCCCCCGGCCGCTACACCCGCCCGGAACAATTGGCGCTGGTGAACGAGTTGCTCGCCTCGGTGGGGCAGGTGGCGACGGTCGCCGAGGCCCAGATGGACGCCGCGACGGCGGTGTCCGGATCCGGCCCCGCGTACTTCTTCCTGGTGGTCGAGGCGCTGGTCGACGCGGCTGTCGGACTCGGTCTGACCAGGGATGTGGCCACCCAGCTCGTGGTGCAGACGATGATCGGCTCGGCGGCCCTGCTGGACGATTCCGGTCAGAGCGCGGTGGAACTGCGCGCGGCGGTCACCTCGCCCGCGGGCACGACAGCCGCCGCCCTGCGCGAATTGGAGCGCGGCGGCGTCCGCTCGGCGTTCATGGAGGCGCTGCACGCCGCCATGGCGCGTTCGGCCGAACAGGGTGCGAACGACGGAACCGGCGGCGCGGCGTGATCGCCGACTCGTGAACCGGTGATCGCCGACTCGTGAACCGGTGATCGCGGACCCGTGAACCGGTGATTGCGCGGAGGCGAACCGCGAACAACGCAAATCGAACACCGCGCGTCCGTGAAGTGACTCGCCGATGCCCTGCAAGCGGCGCTGATTTCTCACACCCGTCGCAGTAATCCCAGTGGCAACGCTAAGCTTCAAGGAGCACGTGCGTGTCTGTTCCGCCGGTGGGGAAGCCGGCGGCGCGGACGTGCCGGAGGTCAATGGTGCAATGATGTCTGCGAATAAGATGTCTGGAAATAGTTCGGGTTCATCCCCAGGTTCGTCGGGTCCATCGGGTAGCCGAGCGAGCACAGGGCAACCTGTCCTCGGCGGCGGTACGCAATTCCTGACGGTAGCCGAGGTAGCGAATCTGATGCGGGTATCCAAAATGACGGTGTATCGACTCGTTCACTCGGGTGAACTGCCCGCGGTGCGGGTTGGTCGTTCGTTCCGGGTGCACGCGAAGGCGGTGCACGACTACCTGGAGACGTCCTACTTCGACGCGGGGTGAAACAAATTCATCCAGCTCGCGGCGTGCACAACGCGCCCGCGAGCATACGCTCGCGTCACCACGGAGGGCCGCGGAAGCGCCGCCGTCGGGCACGGTAGCATGGACCCTCGGTTCGTGTTCGCCTGCCGGCGGCCCCCTTTGTGGTGTCCGGTGCCTGCCGGCAGCGCGAGCACCGAAAATGGCGTACGTCCAGAACGTGCGCGCCGACCAGCCGAGTAGAGAGAACGCGAGGACAACCCTATGGGTTCTGTGATCAAGAAGCGTCGCAAGCGCATGTCGAAGAAGAAGCACCGTAAGCTGCTTCGCCGTACACGTGTTCAGCGGCGCAAACTCGGCAAGTAAGCTCGCGCTCGACAGATGAGGCCCGTTACCCTTGTGGTGACGGGCCTCACTTTTTGAAACAATACGATTTGAAATCCGCGAATGTATCCGGTGACTGAAGTCATCGTTAGAAGCTGGTTAATACTCTCGGCGTCTTCGACGGTAGCGGTTACGCTGGAACCGCCAGGAAATCGAAATGAGGGCCTCGTAGTTGGGATCCGGTGCCGTGGGATCTGAGGTAAGAGACGGGAACGCGCCCAAAGTGGTGATGGTGACCGGTGCGAGCCGATTCTTCGGTGGCAATACGGTGGCTCGGCTCGCGCAGGATCCGGGCATCGAACGGGTCATCGCGGTCGACACCATGACGCCGAGTCGCGAGTTGCGCCGCCGCATGGGACGCGCCGAGTTCGTGCGCGCCGATATTCGAAATCCGTTGATCCGTAAGGTAATCAGTGGAAACGAGGTGGATACCGTCGTCCATGCCGCGATGCTGTCACGGCCGCCCGCCGGTGGTGGCAGGGCCGTGATGAAGGATCTCAACGTCCTCGGCGCGATGCAGTTGTTCGCGGTCTGCCAGAAATCGCCCTCGGTGCGCCGCGTGGTGGTGCGGTCCACATCGGCGGTTTACGGATGCAGTCCCAAGGATCCCGCGAAATTCACCGAGGAAATGAGTGCGCGAACCCCACCGCGCGGTTGGTTTGCGCGCGACATGATCGAAATCGAAGGTTTCGTTCGCGGACTCGCCCGGCGTCGGCCGGATATATCGGCATCGATATTGCGTTTCGCACCGATTGTCGGCCCGCGTTTGGCCGGGCGCGGTGTGCAGTATCTGCAATCCCCGGTGACCCCGACCGTCTTCGGCCGGGACGCGCGGCTGCAACTGCTGCACGAAGAGGACGCCGTCGCCGCGCTCGAGCAGGCGGCCCGCATGGCGCCCGGCGGCACCTACAATGTGGCAGGGGACGGTGCGCTGGCACTGTCCCAGGCGTTGCGGCGTGCGGGCCGCATCGAACTGCCGGTTCCCTTCGTCCTGTTCCGCACCGCGGGACGTGCGCTGATGGGGCCGGTCATGCGTGAGTTCACCGGCGAACAGCTCGACTATTTCCATTTCGGATGTGGCCTTGACACCACCCGGATGCGGACCGAACTCCAGTTCGTCCCGCGCTGGACCACGGTGCAGGCGTTCGACGACTTCATCGGGGGCGCAGCGTTGCGGCCCGTCTTCGATCCCGCGTGGATCGATGCCGCAGAACACAAACTGCTCGGCCTGCTCGGGGCCGGTACGGGAGCACATTGATGAACCACGTAGCGAAAGTGATCCACCTCCACGATCAGAATGTGGAATCGCGTCAGCGGGTCGCCGTGCGTCGCCGACCGGAGAATCCGGCCGGGGAAGCGACGCCAGGCCAGGTGACATCGCTGACCGACCGCCTCGCGGCCGCCGAACCGCCGCAACCGCGGTCGGTAACGGATCTGGTGCGCGGTGCGCTCGGCGCGCAGATCGGCAAAACCGCCGAATTCGCGCGCCGTCGCCTCAGCGGCGACTACCAGATCGATGAATTCGGCTTCGACGAACATCTGACCGAATCGGTCATCCTGCCGGCCCTGCGACCCCTGTCGGATATGTGGTTCCGGGTCGAGGTCAGCGGCATGCAGCACATTCCCGAGGTCGGCGGCGCGCTCATCGTCGCCAATCACGCGGGCACGGTGCCGCTCGACGGGCTGATGTTGCAACTGGCCGTACACGACCACCACGCCAAGCAGCGGGCGCTACGCCTGCTCGCCGCCGACCTGATCTTCGAGATGCCGGTGCTCGGCGTCCTCGCGCGCAAGGCCGGGCACACTCTCGCGTGCCGCGAGGACGCCGAACGCCTACTGCGCGCGGGCGAACTGACCGGAGTGTTCCCCGAGGGTTTCAAGGGCGTCGGCAAGCAGTACTCCGACCGGTACAAACTGCAGCGTTTCGGCCGTGGCGGATTCGTCGCCGCGGCGGTGCGCACCGGCGTGCCGATCATCCCGTGCTCGATCGTCGGTTCCGAGGAGATCTACCCGAAACTGGCCGACCTGAAGCCGCTCGCGCGCCTGCTCGGCCTGCCCTACTTCCCCGTGACACCGTTGTTCCCGCACCTGGGCCCGCTGGGCGCGCTGCCGCTGCCCTCGAAGTGGTACATCGAATTCGGCGAGCCGATCGCGACCACCGCCTACGAACCGGAAGCGGCCGACGATCCGATGACGATGTTCGAGGTCACCGACCAGGTACGCGAAACCATCCAGCAGACCCTGTACAAACTGCTCACCAAGCGTCGCAACGCATTCACGGGCTGAGGTTTCGGCGGCCCGGGGGCCGCGGGTTCGCGGCCCCCTTCGTCTCGCGTCCGAGTGGTCGAAGCGCATGCGCCGAAGGCGCGAGTCTCGACCACT